>NZ_JBIDDA010000006.1:167094-459698 GCF_043204915.1 Micromonospora sp. NPDC047670 | reverse complement strand
TCACTACGCGCAGTGGGAGCAGCAGGCCGCCGACCTCGTCGCCCAGCACTGGAACAACTGACGACACGTGTGCACAATCGCTGGCCGGCACCCCGTGCGGGGTGCCGGCCAGCGGCGTCTCCGGCGTCCGGGCGGTACGGCTCGGCGGAGGTGAGGTCCCGGACGCGGTACGGCCTGGCGGAGGTGAGGTCCCCGGCCGGGGCGGTCGATGCACGGCTGGTTCCGGGCGGTTGGCGAATGGCGCGGGGCGGGCCGGCGGTCAGCGGCGGTGGCCGAGGGTGACGTCGACCAGGGCGGCGACCAGCGCCAGCGCGATGACCGCGGCGGCCAGGAGCAGCGAGTGCCGGAACGCGACGGAGTAGTCGCCGCCGCTGCCGGCCAGCGCGGAGAAGAAGACCGATCCGACGGCGGCGATGCCGGCCGCGGAGCCGATCCGCTGGCCGGTCTGGAGCATGCCCGCGCCGCTGCCTGCCTGCGGCACCGGCACCTGGGACAGGGTGAGGGTCTGGTTCGGGGCGATCACCAGGCCGCTGCCCAGCCCGGCGACCAGCAGCGGCGCCGCGGTCAGCCCCGGCACGACGGCTCCGGCCGGCGCGAGGTCGAGCACCCCGACCACCGCCCCCAGCCCGAGCACCACGGTGAGCAGCCCGACCGCGACCAGCGGCCGGCCGAAGCGGTTGACGATCCGGCCGCCGAGCGCGGACGCGGCGGCGGAGCCCAGGGCGAACGGGGTGATGGCCAGGCCGGCGACCAGCGCGTTGTAGCCGAGGCCGTCTTGCAGGTAGAGCGTGAAGATGAAGAAGATCGCGGTGAACCCGCCGAAGTAGACCAGCGCGATCAGCGACCCGAGGGCGTACGACCGGAAGGCGAACAGGCGCAGGTCGAACAGCGGCTCGCGGCGTCGGGCGTGCCACCGTTCCCAGGCCGCGAAAGCGGCCAGGGCGAGTAGTCCGGCCGGCACGAGCAGCCACTTCGCCCGGCTCTGCCACTCCTGTTGCACCAGCGGCAGCAGCACCAGCAGCACGCCGGTCCCGAGCAGCAGCACCCCGACGAAGTCCAGCCGGCGGTGGTCCGCCGGGCCCGCCGGGCGTCCGGGGAGCAGCCGCCAGCCGAGGACGACCGCCACGATGCCGACGGGTACGTTGACGAAGAACACCCATCGCCAGCCGTGCTCCTCGCCGCCGATGGCGATCAGCAGGCCGCCGACGAGCGGGCCGACCGCGGTGGAGATGCCGATGGTGGCCCCGAGCAGCCCGAAGGGGCGGCCCCGCTCCGGTCCCTGGAACAGCTCCTGGATCAGGCCGGTGACCTGCGGATTGACCACGCCGGCGGCCGCGCCCTGGAGCAGCCGGGCCGCGATCAGCCACGCGGGGGAGGGCGCCAACCCGGCGAGCGCGCTGGCGAGCGTGAACAGGGCGATCCCGAAGACGAACGCGGTGCGCCGTCCGCGCGCGTCGCCGAAGCGGCCGGCGGAGACCAGCACCAGCCCGAACGTCAGGGCGTACCCGGAGAGCACCCACTGCAGGTCGCTGGGGGAGGCCCCGAGGGCGCGGTCCATCGACGGGACGGCGACGTTGACGATGCTCACGTCGAGCAGCGTCATGAACGCGGCGACCAGCCCGACCCCGAGGGCCTGCCAGCGTCGCCGGTCGTCCGGCGCGGCGGTGGCGTCCGCCGGTCGCGGCGCACGCGCCGCGCTCATCCTGCCTCCCGTGGACCGGTGATCGGGCATCGCTGTCCGCTACTCCGGTCCCCGGGAGGAAAATCGTCGCGGCGCGCCCGTCGACTCACGCCATCTGACGGGCGCAGAACCGGGGGCCGAAGTCGAGACCGGCCATCGGCGAGTCCTCGCGGTGCAGCAGGTTCTTCTCGGTGAGCAGGTGCAGTGGCGCGTGCAACTGCTCCTCGGTCAGCCCTGCCTCCTGGGCGATCAGGTCCGGGTACGGCACCTGCCCGCGCGCCTCCAGGGCCGCCACGGCGTCGTACACCCGTTCCTCGACGTCCGACAGTTGCACCTGCCGCATGATCTCCTCCTTCACCTTCCCCGCCCCGCGGGCGGTCGCGCCGCGCGGTTACCCCGTGGCCGACCGAAGATGCACACTCGATCGGGCGGTCATCCGGCCGCGCCGACGCCGCCCGGCGCGGCCTTCTGGCATACGCTGCACCGGTGATCATCTGGGATCTCGCCGTCGTCGGCGCCGGCCCCGCCGGCCTCTCCGCCGCCCATGCCGCCGCCCGCGCGGGCGTGCGCACGCTCGTGGTGGAACGTGCCGCCCACCCCCGGTACAAGACCTGCGGGGGCGGCCTCATCGGCACCTCGCTCGCGGCGGTGGGGGACCGCATCGAGGTGCCCGCGCACGACCGGGTGGACCGGGTCACGTTCACCCGGGACGGGCGACGCCGGTTCACCCGACGACACCCCGACGGCCCGCTCGTGACGATGGTGCGCCGCGAGGAGTTCGACGACCGGCTGCGCGCCGCCGCGGTCGCCGCCGGCGCCGAGGTCCGCGAGCGCGCCGCGGTCCGCGCCGTCGAGCAGGACCCGGAGGTCGTACGCCTGCGGCTGGCCGACGGGGAGACGGTGCGTGCGCGGGCCGTGATCGGGGCGGACGGCTCCTCGGGCGTGACCGCCCGGCACGTGGGGGTCCGCCATCGGCAGGTCGACCTGGGGCTGGAGCTGGAACTGCCGGTGCCGCCGCGGGAGCAGGACCGCTGGCGGGGCCTCGTGCTGCTGGACTGGGGCCCGCTGCCCGGCTCGTACGCCTGGGTCTTTCCCAAGGGCGACCGGCTCACGGTCGGCGTCATCGCCTCGCGGGGCGAGGGGGAGCGGACCCGGGCCTACCTGCGGGCCTTCGTCGACCGGCTGGGTCTGTCCGGCGTGGAGCCGGAGCACGACTCCGGTCACCTGACCCGCTGCCGCGCGGAGGACTCCCCGCTGCGCCGGGGCCGGGTGCTGGTGGCCGGTGACGCGGCGGGCCTGTTGGAGCCCTGGAGCCGGGAGGGGATCAGCTACGCGCTGCGCTCCGGCGAGTTGGCCGGCACCGCGGTGGCCGCCGGCGACCTGGCCGGCTACGACCGCGCGGTCGAGCGGGACCTGGTGCCGTCGATGCGCGCCGGGCACCGGCTGCTCGACGTGTTCGCGCGGCGGCCGGAGGTCTTCCACGCGCTGCTGGCCACCCCGCCGGGCTGGCGGATGTTCGTGCGGTTCTGCCAGGGGCGGGCGAGCTTCGACGAGACGCTGGGCCGCGCCCCGGTGCGGGCGGCGCTGGCGCTGCTGGACCGGCTGCCGGCCCCTCGCACGCCGCTGGCCAATCTGCCGTCCTGAGCGACCGAGTCGCCTCCCGTCCGCCCCGGCCCCGGTTTCACACCAGGATCCTAGGATGCCTTACGGGTGGTGACGCGCGGCGCGTCCGTCGACGTCGCCCCGCCAGCGGACGCGCCGGGAGAAGCGGAGCCGGATACGCGGACGGGCCGCGGGCGATCCGCCCGCGGCCCGTCCGGTGATCGTCGGTCAGAAGACCGGGACGCCCTCGCGTACCAGCCTCCAGTTCGGCCGGTAGAAGTCGGCCGGGTCGATCGCGCCCCTGGCCTGCGCCCAGTCGATCAGCAGCTGGCGGATCTCCTGCTGCTCGTTGTAGACCTGGGTCTTCACGATGCCGGGGAAGTTGCCGCCGCCGCTGCGCCGGTAGTTGTTCACCGCCACCACGAACTGCGCGTTGTCGGCGACCGGGGTGTCGGTGCCGGGCAGCACCAGGCGGGTGATGCGCTGGCCCACCGGCCGGGAGATGTCGATGTCGTACTCCAGGCCGGAGATGACGTCGTAGTTGTAGTCCGGCACCGCCGGGTCGCTGATCGTCTCCGGGTTCACCGGGGCGCCGGGGGCGAGGGTCCGGAAGTACTTCGCGGAGTACTCCAGGTAGGTCCGCACCTCGGCGCCGCTGAGCACGACGGCCTCGAGGGTGTTGTCGAAGACGTACAGGCCGGCCACGTCGCGGATCTTCACGTCGCCGGCGGGGAAGACCGCCGTGCGGCTGAACGGCGCCGCGATCGACAGCACCGGCAGGGCCGCGTACGACGTGCCGGCGAGCGCCTGGCCGACCACCTCGGTCTGGACGTGGTTGATGAAGTCCAGGATCGGGGTGTCCTTGTAGCGGCTCTCCGCCGCCGAGAGCTCGACCGTGGAGCGGGCCACGACCTGGTTGACGTACGCGACGGTCTTCTGGTGCTGCGCCCGCACGGCGGCGAGGACCTTCGGATCCTCGGCCACGGTGTTGGTGTTCAGCAGGGCGGCGGACTTCTTGGTGATCTTCCACCGGCCCTTCTCGCGGGCCAGGGTGAAGTCCATCCGGCTCAGCCGCTGGCCCCACTTCGACGGCTCGGTGAGCAGCACCTGCTCGCCGGTCTGCTCGTTGGTCACGAACTTCTCGGCGACCTCGGCGTGGGCGTGGCCGAAGAGGATCGCGTCGATGCCGGGGACCTGCTGGGCGATCAGCGCCGTCGGGTTCTCGATCGGCAGCTCCGGGCCGTAGCTGGAGGTGCCGCTGTCGCCGCCGTGGGCGGAGATCAGCACGATGTCGGCGCCGCGCTCCCGCATGATCGGGACGTACTTCTTGGCCGTGGCGATCATGTCGTCGAACCGCAGCTTGCCCTCGACGTTCGCCTTGTCCCAGATCGCGCTGCCAGGGTTCGTCAGGCCGAGGATGCCGACGCGCAGCGGCGGCGCGGCGAAACCGACGGAGACCTTCTTGATGACGAACGGCAGGAAGGCCGGCTTGCCGGTGGCGACGTTGACGGCGTTCGCGGCCAGCGCCGGGAAGCCGAGCTGCGAGATCCACTTGGCCAGCAGGGGCAGGCCGTAGTTGAACTCGTGGTTGCCCAGCGTCACGGCGTCGTACCCGAGCACGTTCATCGCGTTGGCCATCGGGTGCGTCGCACCGGTGGTGGTGATCGGCTCCTGCTTGGCGTAAAAGGTCGCCAGCGGCGTGCCCTGGATGGTGTCGCCGGCGTCGAGCACCAGCGTCGCCTTGCCCCGCCGCTCGGCGCGGATTTGATTGACCAGGGTGGCCAGCTTTGCGACGCCGACGTCGTTGTGCTTGCTGTCGTCGTACTCGGCGTCCTTGTAGTAGTCCCAGTTGTAGACGTTGCCGTGGGTGTCCGAGGTGCCGAGGATCGTGAGGTCCCAGGTCCGCGACCGGGTCGCGCCGGCCGCCTGGGCGGGGGTGGCGGCGATCAGCGGGACGCTCGCCGCCGCGGCCGCGGCGGCGAGCACCGTCCGACGCGACGGGCCGGAGGGAGAGGTCATGACGTGCCCTTCCATGGGGTTGGGGCGCCTGCTGGGCGCCGAGCGCACCATAACGAGCGGCCGTCACTCCTGCCACAGCAGCCCGAGGTGTTTCACACCACCGGCGTCCACGGTCCCGTTGGTGTAACACCACAACGCCCGTTTCCGCCCGCCGCCGCAGGGTAGGGGCGGTGGGAGACCAGACCCGACCGGTGCGCGAGGAGACGTCGGTGAGCGAGGACCAGCACACCCAGCAGGACCCCACCAGCCAGTACGGCCAGCAGGAGGGGCAGCCGAGGCAGCAGCAGACGCCGCCCGGCTCGACCCAGGAGATGACCCCGAAGCCCGACCACGGCGAGGAGTCGTACCGGGGCAGCGGCAAACTGACGGGCCGTCGGGCGGTGATCACCGGCGGCGACTCCGGCATCGGCCGGGCGATCGCCATCGCGTACGCCCGGGAGGGCGCCGACGTGCTCATCTCCTATCTCGGCGAGCAGGAGGACGCCGACGCCCGGGAGACCGTCCGGCTGGTCGAGGAGGCCGGCCGCAAGGGGATCGCCGTGCGCGGCGACATCACCGACGAGCGGCACTGCCGGGAGTTGATCGAGCGTGCGGTGCGCGACCTCGGCGGCATCGACATCCTGGTCAACAACGCGGCCTACCAGATGTCGCAGGACAAGGGCATCCTCGGCATCAGCGACGAGCAGTTCGACCGGGTGCTCAAGACCAACCTGTACGCGATGTTCTGGCTCTGCCGGGCCGCGATCCCGCACATGTCGGAGGGGTCGGCGATCATCAACACCTCGTCGATCCAGGCGTTCGACCCGTCGCCGCAGCTGCTGGACTACGCCACCACCAAGGCGGGGATCGCCAACTTCACCAAGGCGCTCGCCGCCGACCTGGCCGAGCGGGGGATCCGGGTGAACGCGGTGGCGCCCGGCCCGATCTGGACGCCGCTGATCCCGGCGACCATGCCGGAGAAGAAGGTCGAGCAGTTCGGCCAGGACACCCCGGAGGGCCGCCCCGGCCAGCCGGCCGAGCTGGCCCCGGCGTACGTCTTCTTCGCCTCCCAGGAGTCCAGCTACGTCACCGGCGAGATCCTCGGCGTCACGGGCGGCCGGCCCACCAAGTAGTCCTTTGCGGCCCCGCGCTCGCCGCAGCAGTGGCGGTTGGTCCCCACTCGCCGGGGCCGACCGCTGAGCGATCCCCGCAGCGGCGGGGAGCTGTCAGCGGGGCCAGGAGGCGAGACGCCTGCGGACCTGGGCGACGGCGGCGGCGTCCAGGCCGTAGCGGGCGAAGCGGCGGTCGGGCAGCCGGTCGAGGTAGCGACCGGCTGCCCGCACGTCGGCCTCGTCCAGCGCCGGGTCGAGCTGGCGGGCCAGTTCCAGCAGCTCCGCCACGTCGTGCTGTTCCAGGGCCGCCGCCACGTCGATGTAGTCCCGAACCTCCCGCCGGTTCACCAGGGCGGCGGTCTTGTTCGCCATCAGGTCGCGCACGTCCATCACCGGGCCGAGATCCATCACCACGGGGCTGCGGTGCCGGTCGAGCCGAGCCAGGCTGAGCCGGATCCGCCGCCCGTCCCGGCTCACCACGAAGTCCTTCAGGTCCCGGTCGAAGCCCTCGAACAGCTCCGCCAACTCGCTGTCCGGATCCGCGTCGCGCACCTCGAACCCGGCCCGCTCCAGCGCCCTCCGCACCCCGTCGGCCGCGGCCGCGGCGGCGCCCTCGACATCGGCGAAGAGGTCCACGTCCTCCGTCGGGCGGGTCACCAGCCCGTGCGCCGCCCAGGCCACCCCGCCCCCGAGCACGAACCGGTACGGCCCGGCGGCCGACAGGGCCACCCGAGCCACCTCGCGGTAGAACTCGTGCGGATGGGCGGTGCTCACGCCGTACGCAGACCCCGGTGGCGGCTCTCCCACGCCTGGCGTACCCCCCTGGGCAGGTTGAGCAGGCGCCACACCCGACGCAGCGTGCGACCGTTGATGAGCAGGCGGAGGTCCTCGGCGCGGGTGGTCTCCCGCAGGACGTTCTCGTACATCCAGAGCAGCTCGTCCGGATCTTCGAGGTCGAAGGCGCGGTCGGCGTTCCACATCAGCCGCACCGGCAGCTCCACCACGCCGCGCGTGGGGCCGGTGAGCTCGGCGAGCGTCCGGGTCACCACGGCGGGCCGGCCCGGGCGGGCCAGGTGGGCCACGCGGGTCGCGGTGGGGGAGAGGCCGTGCATGCTGTCAGGGTACGCCCGGTTCTTGGTTTGTCGGTGCTGGCGGTGCGGTGGGGGTGTTCATCTGGCTTGCGCTGCGGTGGGGTGGTCGGCTTCGGCTTGCGTTGCGTGGGGGTGGGGGTGGGGGGGGGGGGGGGGGGGGGGGGGGCGGGGGGCCGGGGGGGGGGGGGGGGGGGGGGGGGGGGGGCGCCCCGGGGGCCGGGGCGGGGGGGGGCGGGGGGGCGGCGGGGGGCGGGGCCGGGGGGCCCACACCCCGTCGGTGGTTGCGCGTCGTGCGTGCCTGGATGTCCGGTTGGCGTTTCCCGCCGGTCGGGACCGGGCCGGCCGCGAGGTGTCGGCCCGGGGCTGTGTCGTGGGCAGGACCCGTCTGTGGGGGGCAGGTCGACAGGGGGTGGGCGGTGACATCCCCGGTGTCCGGTTTCGGGGTGTGACCGGGGGCATCGTGGGCGTGGAATCGTGGCGGGGCCGGGGTCGTTACACCATGCGTACGGCTGAGCAAAGGCACACCCCCCGGCGTGACGGGCTGGTGTGCCCACCCCCGGAATGATGGTGGGCCGCCGGCCGTTACACATGGTCCCGGCCGACGTGCGGGCGTCCCCCCGCCCCGCGTGACTGGCCCGGTCTGAGTCTTCCCGGTGTGCTGCCGGATCCCCCCGTTTTGTTGAGCGCCGGACGGTGCTTGCATCCCTTCGCCGTTCCCCCTTTTGGCGGTGGTGGTGCCAACCCCCGAATGGAGCCACTGTGATGAACACGATCATGCGTAAGAGCGTTCTTGGTGTTGCTGCTCTGGCTTTCGCCGGTGGTGTGTTCGCTGGTCCGGCTGCGGCTCACGCGAGCCCTGCGGTGGAGGCCGCCCCGGTCGGCGCCGTGGCGGTGCAGGCCGACAAGCCGGCCGTGGACAAGGCGAAGCTGATCCCGCACGGTGTGCAGGGTGCGCAGTCGCGTATCGACCTGTCGGATGAGCAGGTCGCCAACGTGAAGGCGATCGTGGCGGCGACGAAGAAGGCCGGTATGGACGAGCGGGCCGCCGTGGTGGCGATCGCCACGGCGTTGCAGGAGTCGAAGCTGGAGAACCTGGGTCATCTGGGTGAGCGCAACGACCACGACTCGCAGGGCCTGTTCCAGCAGCGCCCGTCCTCGGGTTGGGGCACGGTGGAGCAGATCACCGACCCGCAGTACTCGACGATGGCGTTCCTGAAGGGTCTCAAGCAGGTCGACGGGTGGCAGGACATGCCCCTGACGAAGGCGGCGCAGACGGTGCAGGTGTCGGCGTACCCCGATCACTACGCGCAGTGGGAGCAGCAGGCCGCCGACCTCGTCGCCCAGCACTGGAACAACTGACGACCCACACAGACATTCCACGCAAGGGGGACCGCCGGCCGGCACCTGTCACGGGTGCCGGTCGGCGGCACATCCACCCGACGACAGACGGCGCCGCCCGAGCCCATCCGGCTCGGGCGGCGCCGTCTTCGCGTACGCGGAAGGTCGAGGCGGCGGGCGGCGGGCGGTGACCGTCGGGTGGTGATCGGGGGCTCGGGTCGCGGGCGCGTGCGGGCTGTCCTAGTGTTCGAGGGGTCGACGGCGTCGGGGCCGCGGGAGGGGGTGTCGCGGGGTGGGTTTGCGGACCTTCATCGAGGGCTGGCCGGTCTACCGGCAGCTCACCGGCACCGACCCGCTGGGCCGGGGCGCCGCCGCGCAGTCCGCGCGTTCGGCCGGGCTGACCGCGCGCACCGAGACCGCCGACCGGATGGCCCGCTCGGTCTGCCCCTACTGCGCGGTCGGTTGCGGGCAGCGGGTGTACGTCAAGGACGAGCGGGTCACCCAGATCGAGGGCGACCCGGACAGCCCCATCTCCCGGGGGCGGCTCTGCCCGAAGGGCTCCGCCAGCAAGAGCTTGGTCACCAGCCCGCTGCGGCAGACGAAGGTCCGCTACCGGCGCCCCTACGGCACCGAGTGGGAGGATCTGGACCTCGACGTCGCGCTCGACATGATCGCCGACCGGATCCTCGCCGCCCGCGCCGAGACCTGGGAGGACGTCGACGCCCAGGGCCGGCCGCTCAATCGCACGCTGGGCATCTCCAGCCTGGGCGGGGCGACGCTGGACAACGAGGAGAACTACCTCATCAAGAAGCTGTTCACGGCGATGGGGGCGCTCCAGATCGAGAACCAGGCGCGCATTTGACACTCCGCCACCGTCCCCGGTCTGGGGGCCAGCTTCGGTCGCGGTGGCGCGACGGACTTCCAGCAGGACGTCGCCAACGCTGACGTCATCGTCATCCAGGGCTCGAACATGGCCGAGGCCCACCCGGTGGGCTTCCAGTGGGTGATGGAGGCCAAGCGGCGCGGCGCCAAGGTGTTCCACGTCGACCCGCGGTTCACCCGCACCAGCGCGCTGGCCGACACCTACCTGCCGATCCGTGCGGGCTCCGACATCGCGCTGCTCGGCGGCGTGGTGCGGTACATCCTGGAGAACGAGCTGGACTTCCGGGAGTACGTGCTGGCCTACACGAACGCCGCGACGATCGTCAGCGAGCGGTTCGTCGACACCGAGGACGGCGACGGGTTCTTCTCGGGCTTCGACCCGGAGACGGGCAGCTACGTCCAGGACTCCTGGCAGTACGCGGGCCACGAGTCCGACTCGGGCAGCGGGCACACCGCGAAGGAGCGGGACACCGCCGCCGGGCTGCGCCACGAGTCGCACGGCGCGCAGGTTGGCGGGCAGACCGAGCGGGACGAGACGTTGCAGCACCCGCGCTGCGTCTACCAGATCCTGAGGCGGCACTTCGCCCGATACACCCCGGAGATGGTGGAGCGGGTCTGCGGCATCCCGCGGGAGAAGTTCCTGGAGCTGGCCCGGGCGTGGACGGAGAACTCGGGCCGGGAGCGCACCGGGGTGCTGATCTACTCGGTGGGGTGGACGCAGCACAGCGTCGGCGTGCAGTACATCCGCACCGGCGCGATCATCCAGTTGCTGCTGGGCAACATGGGCCGCCCCGGCGGGGGGATCCTCGCCCTGCGGGGGCACGCCAGCATCCAGGGCTCCACCGACATCCCGACCCTGTTCAACCTGCTGCCCGGCTACCTGCCGATGCCGCACCACGCCGACCACCCCACCTTCGACGCGTGGGTGGACAGCATCCGCCACCCGGGCCAGAAGGGCTTCTGGGGCAACGCCCGCGCCTACGCGGCGAGCCTGCTCAAGGCGTACTGGGGGGACGCGGCGACGCCGGAGAACGACTTCTGCTACGGCTACATGCCCCGGATGACCGGCGACCACGGCACGTATCAGCAGGTGCTGAACATGATCGACGGGAAGGTGAAGGGTTACTTCCTGCTCGGGCAGAACCCGGCGGTCGGCTCGGCGCACGGTCGGGCCCAGCGCCTGGGCATGGCCAACCTGGACTGGCTGGTGGTCCGCGACCTGTTCATGATCGAGAGCGCCACGTTCTGGCGCAACGGCCCCGAGGTCGCCACCGGCGAGATCGTGCCGACCGAGTGCCGGACGGAGGTGTTCTTCCTGCCGGCCGCCTCGCACGTGGAGAAGGAGGGCACCTTCACCCAGACCCAGCGGCTGCTGCAGTGGCGGGAGAAGGCCCTCGACCCGCCGGGCGACGCCCGCTCCGAGCTGTGGTTCTTCTACCACCTCGGGCGCCGGCTGCGGGAGAAGCTGGCCGGCTCCGACCTGCCACGCGACCGGGCGCTGCTCGACCTGGCCTGGGACTACCCCACGCATGGCCCGCACGCCGAGCCGAGCGCCGACGCGGTGCTGCGCGAGATCAACGGGTACGACGTGGCGACCGGCCGGCCGCTGTCCACGTTCGCCGAGGCCCGCGACGACGGCTCGACCGCCGTCGGCTGCTGGATCTACTCCGGGGTGTACGCCGACGGCGTCAACCAGGCCGCCCGCCGCAAGCCCCGGCACGAGCAGGACTGGGTGGCCGCCGAGTGGGGTTGGGCCTGGCCGGCGAACCGCCGCACCCTCTACAACCGCGCCTCGGCCGACCCGCAGGGCCGGCCGTGGAGCGAGCGGAAGAAGTACGTCTGGTGGGACCCGGACGCGGGGGAGTGGACCGGCTACGACGTGCCGGACTTCGAGCGGACGAAGCCGCCGACGTACCGGCCGCCGGGGGGCGCGTCCGGCACGGAGGGGATCGCCGGCGACGACCCGTTCGTCATGCAGGGCGACGGGAAGGGCTGGCTGTACGCGCCCAGCGGGGTGCTCGACGGCCCGCTGCCGACGCACTACGAGCCGGCCGAGTCGCCGGTGCGCAACCCGCTGTACCGGCAGCAGGCCAACCCCACCCGCAAGGTGTACGCGCACCCGGTGAACTCGGTGAACCCGAGCCCGCCGCAGGAGCACAGCGACGTCTTCCCGTACGTGTTCACGGTCAGCCGGCTCACCGAGCACCACACGGCGGGCGGGATGAGCCGCACCGTGCGGCCCCTGGCGGAGTTGCAGCCGGAGATGTTCGTCGAGGTGTCGCCGGAGGTGGCCGCCGAGCGGGGCCTGGCGCACCTGGGTTGGGCGCACCTGGTCAGCGGGCGGGCGGTCATCGAGGCGAAGGTGCTGGTCACCGACCGGCTGACGCCGCTGCGGGTGGACGGCCGGGTGATCCACCAGGTGTGGCTGCCGTACCACTTCGGGTTCGAGGGCCTGGTGACGGGCGACTCGGCCAACGACCTGTTCGGGATCACCCTGGACCCGAACGTGCTGATCCAGGAGAGCAAGATCGGTACCTGTGACGTGCGTCCGGGCCGCCGGCCCACCGGCGCGGCCCTGCGGGACCTGGTGGCGGACTACCGGCGGCGCGCCGGCATCGAACCCGGCCACCCGCCGCCGACCGTGACGCCGGGGGCGGTCCGGGCGGAGACGGCCGGCGACGGCGGGGAGGGCCGCGGTGCTTCCTGACCCGAACAGCCTGTCCGGGCCGCTCGATCCCGCCCCGGACGCCGGCTGGGCCGACGCCCCGCCCCGGATGGGTTTCTTCACCGACACCAGCGTCTGCATCGGCTGCAAGGCGTGCGAGGTGGCGTGCAAGGAGTGGAACGACGTCCCCGGTTCGGGGCTGGACCTGCTCGGGATGTCGTACGACAACACGGGCGCTCTGACCGCCAACTCGTGGCGGCACGTGGCGTTCGTCGAACAGCCCCGCCCGGCCGGGCACCGCAGTCCGCCGTTCGCCGGCACCCCGGCCGGCGGGTCGGTCAGTGCCTCGTCCGCGGCCGCCGGCACCGGCAACCCGACCGGCACCGATCCGGGTGTGCCGCCGGGCTCCGCGGACGCGGCCGCGCGGATGGCCGGCCCCGGGAGCGCGCCGGCCGGGCCCGAGTTCCTGGGCATGCCCGGGGCGCAGCCGCCGGGGCGCGCCGGCGGCACGGAGGGGCGCACCGACTTCCGCTGGCTGATGATGTCCGACGTCTGCAAGCACTGCACCCACGCGGCCTGCCTGGACGTCTGCCCCACCGGGTCGCTGTTCCGCACCGAGTTCGGCACGGTGGTGGTGCAGGAGGACATCTGCAACGGCTGCGGCTACTGCATCTCGGCCTGCCCGTACGGCGTCATCGACCAGCGCGCGGGCGACGGCCGGGCGTGGAAGTGCACCCTGTGCTACGACCGGATCGGCGCCGGGAAGACCCCCGCCTGTGCGCAGGCGTGCCCGACCGAGTCCATCCAGTACGGCCCCCTCGACGAGCTGCGGGAGCGGGCCGCGGCCCGGGTGGCGACCCTGCACGAGCGGGGCGTCGCCGAGGCGCGGCTCTACGGGCACGACCCCGACGACGGGGTGGGCGGCGACGGCGCGTTCTTCCTGCTGCTCGACGAGCCCGAGGTGTACGGCCTGCCGCCGGACCCGGTGGTCACGACCCGGGACCTGCCGAAGATGTGGAAGCGGGCCGGCCTGGCCGCCCTGGCCATGGCGGCGGCGGCCGTCGCCGCGTTCGTCGGAGGTTCCTCGTGAGTCAGCAGCGTGGTCGGCGGCGGCGCGGCGGCGAGGAACTCGCCGTCCCCGAGGCCGAGTTCACCTCCTACTACGGCCGGCCGATCCTCAAGGCCCCCGTCTGGAAGTGGGACATCGCCGCGTACCTGTTCACCGGCGGGCTGGCGGCCGGCTCGTCGCTGCTCGCGGCGGGCGGGCAGGTCACCGGCCGGCCCGCGCTGCGCCGCGCCGGCCGGGTCACCTCGCTGGCGGCGGTCACCGCCAGCGCCGTCTTCCTGATCAGGGACCTGGGTCGGCCGGCCCGGTTCCACCACATGCTGCGGGTGGCCAAGCCGACCTCGCCGATGTCCGTGGGCACCTGGATCCTCAGCGCGTACGGCCCGGCCGCCGGGATCGCGGCGGTCGCCGAGGGCGCCGCGTGGCTGCCCGAGCGGGGCCTGCCGGGGCTCGCCCGCCGGGTGCTGCCACCGGTGGGGCACGCCGCCGGGCTGGCCGCCGCGGTGACCGCGCCAGCGCTGGCCACGTACACCGGGGTGCTGCTCGCCGACACGGCCGTGCCGTCCTGGCACGAGGCGTACCCGGAGCTGCCCACCATCTTCGCGGGCAGCGCCCTGGCCAGCGGCGCCGGCGTGGGGCTGATCGCCGCGCCGACCGCGCAGGCCGGTCCGGCCCGGCGGATGGCGGTGGCCGGCGCCGCCCTCGAACTGTTCGGCTCACACCGGGTGGAGACCCGGCTCGGGCTGCTCAGCGAGCCCTACCGCAATGGGCGGGCCGGCCGGCTGCTGCGCGTCGGGCGGGCGCTGACGGCCGCCGGGGTGGCCGGCGCGCTGCTCGGGCGGCGCAGCCGGACGGTCTCCGCGCTGTCCGGGGCGGCGCTGCTGGGCGCGTCGGTCGCCACCCGCTTCGGCATCTTCCACGGTGGCGTCGCCTCGGCGAAGGATCCGAAGTACACGGTGGTGCCGCAGCGGGACCGCATCGCCCGGCGGCGCGCCGCCGAGGGCTGACGCCCGACCGCGCCCGCCCGCGCGGGCTGTGGTTCACTGCTGCGTGGAGGCGTTCAGGCGGCTGGTGCCCCTCCCGGTCTTCAAAACCGGTGTGGTCCGGGATCCGGGCCAGGCGGGTTCGATTCCCGTCCGTCTCCGCCAAGCTGCCGGAAGAGGGGGCCATGGGGGACGTCGCCGCTGATCCGCGCCGACGGGTGCCGCGCACCGACGCGCTGCTCGCCGACCCCCGGCTGGCCGCCGCCGCGGCGACCCTGGGCCGGGACCGCGTCAAGGCCGCCGTCCGGGGCGCGCAGGAGCGGGCCCGTCGGGGCGAGATCGTCCCCGAGGCGGTACGCGACGCCGCGCTGGCCGCCCTGCCCGCGCCCGGCCCCCGGGCCGTGCTCAACGCGACCGGGGTGGTGCTGCACACCAACCTGGGCCGCGCCGCGCTGTCGCCCGCCGCCGTCGCGGCGGTCAACGCCGCCGCCGGGCACACCGACGTCGAGTTGGACCTGCGCACCGGCCGGCGGGCCCGGCGCGGCCGCGACGCCCTCGACGCCCTCGCGGCGGCGGTGCCCGACGCGGGCGCGGTGCACGTGGTCAACAACGGCGCGGCCGCGCTGGTGCTCGCCGCCACCGCTCTCGCCGCCGACGCCGAGATCGTGGTCAGCCGGGGCGAGCTGGTGGAGATCGGCGACGGGTTCCGCCTGCCCGACCTGCTGGAGAGCACCGGCGCGCGGCTGCGCGAGGTGGGCACCACCAACCGCACCACGCTCGACGACTACGCCGCCGCGATCGGCCCGCGTACCGGCTTCGTGCTCAAGGTGCACCCGTCGAACTTCCAGGTCACCGGCTTCACCTCGGCGGTGCCGGTGCGGCGGCTGGCCACCCTCGGCGTGCCGGTGGTCGCCGACATCGGCTCGGGGCTGCTCGCCCCCGACCCGCTGCTGCCCGACGAGCCCGACGCCGCCGGCACCCTGCGGGCCGGGGCGGCCCTGGTCACGGCCAGCGGCGACAAGCTGCTCGGCGGGCCGCAGGCGGGGCTGCTGCTCGGCGCCGCCGACCTGGTCGAACGGCTGCGCCGGCACCCGCTCGCGCGGGCGCTGCGGGTGGACAAGCTGACCCTCGCCGCGCTCGCGGCCACCCTCGCCGACCCGGCGACCCCCACCCGGGACGCGCTGCACGCCGACCCGGGCGCCCTGCGGGGGCGCACCGAGCGGCTGCGCGACGCCCTCGCCGCCGACGGGCGCAAGGCGGAGGTGGTGCCCGCCGGCGCGGTCGTCGGCGGCGGCGGCGCCCCCGGCGTCGAGCTGGCGTCGTGGGCGCTCAGCCTGCCCGAGCGGTACGCCGAGCCGCTGCGCGTCGGGGACCCGCCGGTGCTCGGCCGGGTCGTCCGCGGCCGGCTGCTGCTGGATCTGCGCTGCGTTCCCGCCGACGCCGACGACGCCGTCCGCGCCGCCGTGCTGCGGGTGCCGGGGGACGACTGAGACGTGTTCGTGGTGGCCACCGCCGGGCACGTCGACCACGGCAAGTCGACGCTCGTCCGGGCGCTGACGGGGATGGAGCCCGACCGGTGGGCCGAGGAGCGCCGCCGGGGCATGACCATCGACCTCGGCTTCGCCTGGTCCACCCTGCCCTCCGGCGCGACGGTCGCGTTCGTCGACGTGCCGGGGCACGAGCGCTTCGTGCCGAACATGCTCGCCGGCGTCGGCCCGGTGCCCGCCGCGCTTGTCGTGGTCGCCGCCGACGAGGGGTGGATGCCGCAGTCGGCCGAGCACCTGGCCGCGCTGCACGCGCTCGGGGTGTCGTACGGCCTGCTGGTGGTGACCCGCGCGGACCTGGCGGATCCGGCGCCGGCGGCGGCCCGGGCCCGCGCGGAGCTGGCGGCCACCTCCCTCGGCGCGGTCGAGGCGGTGGCGGTCAGCGCGGTGACCGGCGCGGGCCTGCCGGAGCTGCGGGCGGCACTGGACCGGCTCGCCGCCCGGCTGCCGTCCCCGGCGGTCGACGCCCCGGTGCGGCTGTGGGTGGACCGCGCGTTCACCGTCCGGGGCGCCGGCACCGTGGTCACCGGCACCCTCGGCGCCGGCCGGCTGCGGGTCGGCGACGAGCTGGAGCTCGCCGCGACCGGGGAGCCGGTGCGGGTGCGCGGCCTGCACCGCCTCGGCGCGGCCCGGGACGAGGTCGCCGCGGTGGCCCGGGTGGCGGTGAACCTGCGCGGCACGCCCCGGCAGCGGGTGGGGCGCGGCGACGCGCTGCTCACCCCGGGCCGGTTCCACCGCACCGACCTGCTGGACGTCCGGCTGGCCGGCGACCCGGCGGCGGAGCTGCCCGCCACCCTCACCCTGCACGTCGGCGCGGCGGCGGTGCCCGCCCGGGTGCGGCCGCTGGGCCCGGACACCGTCCGGCTGCGGCTGGCCCGGCCGCTGCCGCTGCTGATCGGCGACCGGGCGCTGCTGCGCGACCCGGGCCGGCACCACGTCGCCGGCGGGGTGACCGTGCTGGACGTCGCCCCGCCGCCGCTGACCCGCCGGGGCGCGGCGGCCGCCCGCGCGGGCGTGCTGGCGACCGTGGACGGCAGGCCGGACCTGGCCGGCGAGCTGCGCCGCCGGCGGCTGGCCCGCGCCGGCGACCTGCGCCGCACCGGGGTCGAGGTCACCGGCCGGCCCGTCGCGGGCGACTGGCTGGCCGACCCGGAGCACTGGCGGCGGCTCGGCGCCCGGCTCGCCGAGGAGGTGGCCCGGCACGCCCGGGAGCACCCGCTGGAGCCGGGCGCGCCGGTAGAGCTGCTGCGCCAGCGCCTCGACCTGCCCGACCGGGCGCTGGTCGAGGCGCTGGTCCGGCCGCCGCTGCGCACGCACGCCGGCCGGGTCACCGCGTCCGCCGCCGACGCGCTGCCGGAACCGGTGGCCCGCGCCGTGGCCCGGGTCCGCGCCGAGTACGCCGAGCGCCCGTTCCGGGCCCCCGAGGCCGAGCGCCTCGCCGAGCTGGGGTTGGGGCCCCGCGAGATCGGCGCGGCGGTGCGCGCCGGGGCGCTGCTGCGGCTCGCCGAGAACGTGGTGCTGCTGCCCGGCGCGGTCGACGAGGCGGTCCGGGTGCTGGCGGGGCTGCCGCAGCCGTTCACGCTCAGCGCCGCCCGGCAGGCGCTGGACACCACCCGCCGCGTCGCCGTGCCGCTGCTGGAGCTGCTGGACCGCCGGGGGGCGACCCGGCGACTGCCCGACGACGCCCGGGTCGTGGTCGCGGCCGGGTCCTGAAGCCGCCCCGGTGGGGCCGTTGGTCGCCTAGCGTGACGCCCATGGACCCTTCCGCGGTCTGGCGGGACAGGCAGCACAAGTGGCGGATCGAGGCGTACCGGGCACCGGACCTGCGTTTCGCGATCTTCGCCACCAATGGCACCACCGAGTCCGCACCGCTGTGGCTGTTCGGGATGTCGGCGCTGGCCCGGTGGCTGATGACGCACAAGATCTCCCTCGACGACCTGGAGGTCGACTGACATGGGGCCGTTGCTCGGGCAGCTCGCGCTGGTGGCCGTGCTGGTGCTCGTCAACGCGGCCCTGTCGGGCAGCGAGATGGCGCTGGTGACGCTGCGCGAGGGGCAGGTGCGGCAGCTGGGACGGCGCAGCCGTTCCGGGGAGCGGCTGGCCCGGCTTCTCCGCGACCCCAACCGCTACCTGGCGACGATCCAGCTCGGCATCACCCTGGCCGGGTTCCTCGCCTCCGCCGCCGCCGCGGTCTCCCTGGCCGAGCCGTTGGTCGGGCCGCTGGGCTTCCTCGGCGGGGCCGCGCGCGGCGCCGCGGTCGTCCTGGTCACCGTGCTGCTCACCTTCGTCACCCTGGTCGTCGGGGAGTTGGCGCCCAAGCGGCTGGCGATGCAGCGCGCGGAACGCTGGGGGCTGCTGAGCGCCGGCCCGCTGGACCTGCTGGCCCGGCTGTCCCGGCCGGCCGTCTGGCTGCTCAGCAAGGCCACCGACGTGGTGGTGCGGCTCGCCGGCGGGAATCCGCGGGCCAGCCGGACGGAGATGACCGAGGACGAGCTGCGGGAGATGCTGGTCAGCCAGCGGGGCCTGTCCGCGCAGCAGCGGGAGATCCTCACCGGCGCGTTCGACATCGCCGGCCGGACGTTGCGGGAGATCCTGGTGCCCCGGCTGGACGTGACCGTGCTCCCCGCGACCCTGCCCGCCGCCGACGGGCTGCGCCGCCTCGCCGCCGCCGGGCGGTCCCGCGCCCCGGTCGTCGGGCCCGGCGGGCTCGACGAGGTGCGCGGGGTGGTGCACATCCGCGACCTCGTCGAGGCGGGGACCGTGACGGTCGGCGACCGGGCCCGGCCGCCGCTGCTGCTGCCGGGCACCCTGCCGGTGTCCGACGCGCTGCGCCGGCTGCGGGTGTGCCACCAGCAGCTCGCCGTGGTCGTCGACGAGCACGGCGGGGTCGACGGCATGATCACCATGGAGGACCTGCTGGCGGAGGTGGTGGGGGAGCTGTACGACGAGACCGACCGGGACGTGACGGGGGTGACCCGGGAACCGGACGGCTCGCTGCTGCTGTCCGGCGACTTCCCGCTGCACGACCTCGCCGACGTGGGGGTGCGGCTGCAGTTCCGGCCGTCGCGGGAGTACACGACGGTGGCCGGGCTGGTGCTGGCCGGGCTGGGCCACCTGCCGACCGGCCCGGGGGAGACGGTGCACCTGCCGGGGCTGACCGTCGAGGTGGTGGAGGTCTCCGGCCGCACGATCCGCCGGGTCCGCCTGCGGGGCTTCTCCGCCGCGCCCTGACCGGGCCCACCACGGTCGGGTGAACCCGGACGAACCGGCCACACCCGGGCGGGCGACGGCCGTACCGTCCGGTACGTGAAGGACCGAGGGATGCGCACGTTCGTCACCGTGCTGGCCGGGCTCGCGGTGATCTACTTCGGTACCACCGGCCGCAGCGAGGAGGACGGCAGCGGTGTCTCCGGCGGACTCGTGGTGCTCGCGCTGCTCGCGGCGCTGCTGGTGTGGCACCTGACCAAGCCGGGCGACAAGACCGTCAAGTGAACCCGCCGCACGCGGCACGCCTGTCGACCCGGCGGGTCGGGGCGCCTCATCGGGCGGCGGCGCGGGCGACCTCGCCGGGGGACTCCTCGCCGAGCGCCACCCGCACCAGCGCCGAGGCCAGCCTGCCGAAGTCGCCCGGCCGCACCAGCCCCGCCAGCCGGTCCGGCGAGCCGGGCAGGCCGAGCCGCTCCGCGCCGGACAGCGCCCGCCGGTCGGCGTACGGGCGCAGGTCCGCCCAGACCACCTGGACCTCGCGCAGGAAGATGTCGGCCCCGGTCGGGCCGATGCCGGGAAACTCGGTCAGCAGGCGGCGCAGCGCCGCCGGCTCCCCACCCGCCTCGCGGCGCAGCCGGCGCAGGTCGCCGCGCCAGCGGTCCAGGCACAGCCGGGCACCGTTGCCGAGCATCGTCGAGGTCCGCTCGTCGTAGCGGCGGTAGTGGCCCCGGCCCAGCGCGTCGACGCGGTCCTGCCAGCTCGCCGCCTCCATCGCCTGCGGGGTCCGGTAGCCGGCGGCGAACAGTTCGCGGGCGGTGGCCACCGCGACCCCGGCCCGGATCCGGGTGCTCAGCAGCGTGGCGAGCACCAGCAGCTGGTAGAGCGGGCCGGGTCGGTCGGCGAGCCGGATGCCCGCGTCCTCGGCGTACGTGCTGCCCCGCCGCTCCAGCAGGATCCGCGCCACCCTCCGGTCGTCGCCCATCCTCGGGGTGTACCCGCTGCGGGCCGGGTCATCCCCGCGGCCGTCCGCCCCGGCCGGCATGCCGCAGACGGCACCGGGTAACCGGTACCGGACCCGGTCGAATCCCGGAAGGAGAGAGACCAGTGGTGAACCCGCAGCAGGAGGAGTTCCGCCGCAACAACAAGGGCGCCACCAGCCAGGACAGCAAGGGCCCGCGCCCGACCGGCCACCCGCTCAACCGCGGCTCGTCGCGTGGCGACGAGGGCCGGCCGGTGCCGCGGGGGCAGGTCTCGCCGTACGGGCCGGCGATGGAGCCGGTCGCCGACGACGAAAGTGCCGGGGGCTAGCCGCCCCGGCCCGACACGGGCGGCCGCAGCCGGTTCCACGTGGCTGCGGCCGCCACGCCGTACGCGAGGTGCGGCACGATGTCGGCCACCCAGTCCGAGCGGCGCCAGGTGCGGGGGTCAGTGACGCCGAGCAGCGTCATCGACCCGTCGGACATCGTCATCACGCCGCCGCCGAGCACGCCGGTGGCCAGCGGCAGGGGCATCCGGCGGCCCCGGGCGAGCAGGGCGTACCCGACGCCCGCGGCGACGCCCAACCCGTAGCCGAGCAGGGGCCCGAGGCCCGAGCGGCGGTTCGCCGCCCGGTCCTCGGGCCCCAGGTCCACGTGCGCCACCCCGGCCAGCCGCCCGGCGGTGTCCTCCGGGGTACTGCTCGCGGGCCGCGCCCGGAGCACCATGTCGAGGTAGCTGACCACGTTCAGGGCGGCGCTGCCGACCGCGCCGGCGATCGCCCCGTCGGCCAGGAGCCGCGCCCTCACTTCGGGTCGCCCGGTTCTCGCTTGCCCTTGGGGCCGTACACCCGGTCACCGCGTACCACGCCCCGCTGCCCACGGTCGGACTGCAGGATCCGGTTGGCGACCTCGTTCGCCTTGCGGTCCGGCACCCGCCGTCCGGAATCGTCGATCGCGTCGCGAATGCGCGCCCGCTGCTTGTCGTACGCGTTGCTGCCCGGCCGTGGTCCTGGCATCACTGCCTCCTCCGGTCGTCCTCGCCGTTGGCGTACCGCGGTCGTCTACCCGTCTGCGCCGGGGCCAACCCCGCGGCCGGCTCAGCGGGGCGCGCGGATGACGGCGACCGGACAGTCGGCGTGGTGCAGCACGGACTGGCTCACCGAGCCCAGCAGCAGCCCGGTGAGCTCGCCGCGTCCCTGCCGGCCCACCACCAGCAGTTGGGCCGACCGGGACGCCTCGGCGAGCACCGTCGTGGCGCGGCCCCGGACGGTCTCCCGGCGGACCGGCACCTGCGGCGAGCGCTCGGTCAGCCCGGCCAGCGACTCGGCGACCACCCGCTCCTCCTCGGAGCGCAGCTCGCTCTCGTCGAACACGAGGGGTTGCATGTCGCCGGGGCCGCTGGAGGCCGGGTGCCGGTAGGCGTGCACCGCGACCAGCTCGGCGCCGCGCACCGACGCCTCCTCGATGGCGAACTCCGCGGCGAGCCGGGACGTCTCGGAGCCGTCGACCCCGACCACCACGGGCCCGTCGGGGCGGTCCGTGCCGCGGGCGACCAGCACGGGGCAGTCGGCGTACGAGGCGACCTGCACGGCGACGGAGCCGACCACGAGGGCGGAGAAGCCGCCGAGCCCCCGGTCGCCGAGCACGATCATGGCGGCGGTCGGCGACTCGCCGAGCAGCACCGCGGCGGCCTCCCCGTCGATGATCTCGCCGGAGATGCGCAGCCCGGGCACGGTCGCCTCGGCCTCGTCGGTCGCGGCGGCGACGAGCTGTTCCGCCTGTTGGCGCAGCCCGGCGCCGGGCGGGCCGGCGGCGGGCGCGTCCACCGGCACGTGCAGCAGGGGCCAGATGAACCCGTGCACGATCCGCAGCGGGCGGTGCCGGCGCTCCGCCTCGACGGCCGCCAGCCGTACGGCGCGCAGGGCCGACTCCGAGCCGTCCACGCCGACGACCACCGCCGCGCCGTTCGCCGAGTTCACCGCCCACCTCCCGCCGGTTCCCGGCCAGTATCGCGGTCCGGCGGCTGTCGGCGGGGCGATACCGCCCAGGACGACCGGTCGGTACGCTGTCGACGACCGCCGGGGAGGGAGCGTCGTCGATGGTGGAGCCGGACCAGCCGAGCACCGCGCGAATGATCGATTTCTGGCTCGGCGGGGAGCACCACTTCCCGGTGGACGTGGCGGCGGCCCGCGCCTTCGAGCAGGCGTACGGGCCGTGCGCGCCGGTCTTCCGCGAGCTGCGCGCCTTCCTGGGCCGTGCGGTGCGGGCGATGGTCGCGCAGGGCGCGGACAGCTTCCTGGTCTTCGGTGCCGGGGTGCCCACCATGGGCAACGTGCACGAGGTGGCCCCGGAGGCCACGGTGCTCTACACCGACGTCGACCCGGTCACCATCCGCCTCGGGCAGCGCCTGCTCGCCGGCAGCGACCGGGCCGGCTACGGCTTCGGCGACGCCACCGACATCGGCACGGTGGACCGCGCCCAGTTGCACCGGTTCCTGCCGGGGTGGGGGAGGAGGCCGGTCGGGGTGGTCTTCCTCGGCCTGGCCGCGTTCCTCGACGACGAGACGCTGGCCCGCACCCTCGACGAGCTCTACGAGGCCACGGCGCCGGGCAGCCTGCTCGCGGTCGACTTCGACACCGAGGAGTTGGCCGCCTACCCGGAGGCCCTCGCGATGATGGGCCCGTCGTTCCGGATGCGCCCGCCGGCCGCGTTCGCGCCGCTGCTCGGCCGCTGGACGCCCACCGCGGACGGCATTGTGCCGATCACCCGGTGGCGCCCCGACGGCCCGCCGGCGCAGGTTCCGGATGCCTTTCACGGCGCGGTCGCCGTCCGCTCGGCCGGCTGACCGGCCTCGCCCGCCGCCGCGCCCGGTCGCCGCCCGCCACCGGGCGGCCGGTCGCGCGTCGTCGGCCGCCCGGCCGACCGGTCGCCGGGGCCACCTCCGTATGATGCTTGCCCTACGGCAAGGGTTCCGGAGGGTGATCAATGTTGGAGGCACCGGGCCAGGTCTCGCGTGCGCTGCGCACGGCGCCACCCGACCGGGTGGTGGAGGCGGCGGACCAGGCACTCCGGGCCAGCCTGGGCGCGTCCCGCACGGACGTGTTCATCGCCGACTACCGGATCAGCGGGCTGTGGCCGGTGCTGGATCCGGAGCTGCCCGACGGGGGATTCCTCGCCTGCCGCAGCATGGCGCAGCGCTGTTTCAGCAGCCAACAGCCGGTGACCGACGCGGACGAGGCGGGCCGGTGCCGGCTCTACCTGCCGCTGTCGGTGTGGGGGGAGCGGCTGGGCGTGCTCCTGGTCGAGCTGCCGGTGGCGCCCGGCCCGGACACGGTGGACCGCGCGGCCGACATCGCCGGCGACCTGGCCGTGGTGCTGCGGGCGGCGGACCGGGAGACCGACCGCTACCGCCGGGTGCGCCGGCGGGAGCGGCTGAGCATGGCCGCCGAGATGCAGTGGGAGCTGCTGCCGGGCCGCAGCGTCAGCCATGGCGCGTTCGAACTGGCCGGCCAGCTCGAGCCGGCGTACACGGTGGGCGGGGACCACTTCGACTGGTCCGTGGACGGTGACCGGCTCACGACGACGGTGCTGAACGGCTCCGGCATCGGGCTGGCCGCGGCGCTGCTCACGGCCGTCACCGTGAACGCGCTGCGCAACGCCCGGCGCTCCGGCGGCGGTCTCGTCGAGCAGGCCGAGCTGGCCTCCGACACCGTCTTCTACCAGCACCGCGGCCGCCGCCACGTGGCCACGCTCCTGCTGGAACTGGACACTGTGACCGGTCGGGTGCGGGCGGTGGACGCGGGCTCGCCGCACCTGCTGCGGCTACGCGGCGGCACCGTCACGCCGATCCGGCTGGAGCAGCAGCTGCCGCTGGGCATGTTCGCCGAGGCCCGCTACGACGTCCAGGAATTCGACCTGGAGCCGGGGGACCGGCTGTTCGTGGTCAGCGACGGGGTGTGGGCGGCCGATCCCGGTGACCGGGGGGCGTACGGCGAGCGGGCGATGGCGCGGGCGATGCGCTCCACGCGGCTGCAACCGCCGGCCGAGGCGGTTGGTACGGTGATGCGCGAACTGCACGCCTGGCACGCGGACACCGATCTCGGCGACGACGCGGTCGTGGTCTGCCTGGACTGGCGCGGTTCCGGCGGCCGGGGCGACGGGTGAGAGCCGTCGCCGGGACGGCTGGGCACGAGCGGGACGATCGCAGGGGACACCTGGTGGAACGACCTCCGGATCTCGCCGCGGCGATCGACGCCGCCGCCGAGGCGCTCGTCGGTGTGCTCGACTCCGCCGCGTCGCGGCACCAGATGGCCGTCTCGCCGACCCAGCTGCGCGTGCTGTCGCTGATCAGCAGCCGGCCGGAGACCAACGTCAACGGCCTGGCCGAGTTGCTCGACGTCGTACCGTCCTCGGCGAGCCGGCTCTGCGACCGGTTGGAGGCCATCGGCCTGCTGCGTCGGACGGCCGACCCCCGCGACCGGCGGGAGGTGCGGCTGGTGCCGACCGCCGCGGCCGAGACGCTGCTGCGCGAGTTGAAGGAACGCCGCCAGCGGGCCGTGCAGGCGGTGCTGGACCGGATGCCGGGTCGGGCGCAGCACGAGCTGTTGCTGGCCCTGCAGGCATTCGAGCAGGCCGCCGCGGCGGCCGTGGCGGAGCCGCAGCCGGACGCCTCGGTCCGTACCGCCTGACGTCGTCCGCGCCCGCCCTGGTTCAACGTTTCCCTCTAGTATCCTAGGACGCCTTAGGGGTAGTGACGGTCCCGACCCGAACGACCGGAGCGCCGGCGGCACGCAGCGCCTGAGGCCCGGAGGGCGACGAAGGGCCCGATATAGTGGCAGCGCAGTCAGCCGGCCCGAGATCGTCACGGTCGCGGGCCGAGTCAGGTGCCGGTCCCGGCAGGGACCGCAGGGGGTGCCGGCGTCAGCCGGCCCGACAGCGTGCACGTGCCTCCGCGCCGCCCGTCCTCGGTCGGGCGGCGCGGACGTGCGGCGGAGGAGGTTCGGTGTCGCGTCGGCCGGCTCGCTCGGAGCACCCGGAGGCCGGCGCCGGCACGAGCGCACCGGCCGTGGGGGACCGCGTCCTGACCCTGCCGAACCTGATCAGCTTCGTCCGGCTGCTCGGCGTCCCGCTCTTCCTCTACCTCCTGCTCGTCGCGCACGCCGACGTGGCCGCGATCGTGGTGCTGGCCGTCGGCGGCACGACGGACTGGGTGGACGGGTGGGTCGCGCGCCGGATGCGCCAGGTCAGCCGGCTGGGCGAGCTGCTGGACCCGGCCGCCGACCGGCTCTACATCCTCGCCACCCTGGTGGGCTTCACCGCCCGGGGCGTGGTGCCCTGGGAGTTCACCGCGGCGCTGCTGGCCCGCGAGTTGCTCCTGCTCGGGTCGCTGGCGGTGCTGCGCCGGTTCGGGTACGGCCCGCCGCCGGTGCACTACGTGGGCAAGACCGCGACGTTCCTGCTGTTGGCCGCGTTCCCGGTGCTGCTGCTGGCGGCGGCGGTCCCGGACGCCGCCGCGGTGGCGGGGGCGATCGGCTGGGGGCTGGCGTGGTGGGGCCTGGTGCTCTACTGGGTGGCTGGCGCGATGTACGTGGTGCAGGCGAGCCGGCTGGTCAGGGCCGTGCGGGCCGGGGGAGCGTCGGCATGACGCCTCCGCCGGGCGAGGGGCGCTCCGACCGGGTGTACGCCCCGGACTTCCTCACCGAACTGTTCCGCAACCCGTTGGATCCGGGGTACGCCGACGCGGCGGCCCGGCGCCGGGAGCGGCAGGCGCCGCCGTCGGGCTGGCGGCACTGGTCGGCGCGGTCGGTGAGCCTGGTCGTGGCGGTGTTGCTGGGGTTCCTGTTCGCGGTGGCGTACCGGCAGACGCTGGAGGCCGAGCCCGGGCGCAGTCAGGCCCGGTCCGGGCTGGTGGAGCAGATCAAGCAGCGGGAGAGCGAGACCGACCAGTTGTCGGCGCGGGCGGACCAGTTGCGGGCGGAGGTGGCGCGGCAGCGGGCCGCGGCGCTGGGCGGCTCGGAGGCGGCGCGGTTGCGCAACCTGGAGGCGGGCACGGGCCTGGGTCGGGTGCGCGGTGACGGTGTGGTGGTGCGGCTGGCGGACGCGCCGCAGAATCCGGACGCGGTGACCGGCAGGGACGTGGGTCCGTCCAGGGTGATCTACAGCGACCTGCAGGGGATCGCCAACGACCTGTGGGCCGCCGGCGCGGAGGCGATCGCGATCAACGGGCAGCGGTTGACGGCGACGTCGACGATCCGGTCGGCGGGGCAGGCGATCCTGGTGGACTTCCGGCCCGTGACGGGGCCGTACGAGGTGTCGGCGATCGGTCCGGGGTCGATGCGGGACCGGTTCGAGGACAGCCGCAGCGCGTTGACGATGCGGAAGGTGGCCGAGGACACGGGGTTGTCGTTCGGGGTTCGGGAGGCGGAGGACCTCACCCTGCCGGCCGCTCCGGAGCCGCGGCTACGCTACGCGGAGCCTCCGGTGAGCGCGAGTCCGTCGCCGTCGGGGGCGGACCGTTCCGCCGGTCCTCAGCCGTCCGGTTCGAGGACGTCTCCCAGCCCCTCCGGAGGTGGTCGATGATCGCGGTGCTGGCGTTGCTCGCCGGTGTGGTGCTCGGGGTGTGGCTCGATCCCACGGTTCCCGCGGGGTTGCAGCCGTACCTGCCGATCGCGGTGGTGGCGGCGTTGGACGCGGTGTTCGGCGGGGTGCGGGCGAAGCTGGACCGGATCTTCGACGACAAGCAGTTCGTGGTGTCGTTCATCTCCAACGTGCTGGTGGCGGGGCTGATCGTCTATCTGGGCGATCAGCTGGGTGTGGGTGGGCAGCTGTCGACGGGCGTGGTGGTCGTGCTCGGTGTGCGGATCTTCGGGAATGTGGCGGCGATCCGTCGGCACCTGTTCCGGGCGTAGGTTTGTGGCGATGAGCAGCAGCGACGAGCACACGGAGACGGGCACGGGTTGGCCGCAGCCGGCGGGGCCGGAGCGGCCGTCGGGCCCGGCGGGGGAGCCGGATCCGCGGCCGGACGCGCCGGATCCGGACGAGTTGAGCCCGTTGGCGCCGCAGCGGTCGGCGCCGGCGGCGGATCCGGACGTGGCGGAGCCGGACGAGGGCGCGACGGTGGACCTGAGCCGGGCTGCCGGCGCGCGCGGGTCGGCGGCGGAGGCCGCGGGGTCGCCGCCGCGGCGGGTGAGTTCGGCCGGGGTGATGATCTCGGCGCTGCTGGCGTTGCTGGGCTTCACGCTGGTGGTGCAGTTGAAGTCGACGTCGACGGATCCGACGGTGGCGGCGACGCGGCAGGAGGACCTGGTCCGGATCCTGTACGACCTGAACTCGCGGGAGGTCCGGCTGCGGCAGGACATCGCGGCGCTGGAGGAGAGCCAGCGGCAGTTGCGTTCGGGTGAGCAGGGGCGGCAGGCGGCGTTGGACGAGGCGACGCGGCGTGCCGACGAGTTGGGCATCCTGGCGGGGACGTTGCCGGCGAAGGGTCCGGGGTTGGCGGTGCGGTTCGAGGCCGGTGAGAAGCCGATCTCGGCGTCGCGGGTGTTGGACGCGGTGCAGGAGCTGCGGGGCGCGGGCGCGGAGGCGATGCAGATCTCCGGGGGTGACCGGGCGACGGTGCGGATCATCGCGTCGACGTACTTCCTGGACGGGGAGGGCGGGTCGTTGGTGGTGGACGGGCGTCGGTTGACGGGTCCGTTCACCATCACGGTGATCGGCGATCCGGCGACGATGCGTACGGCGTTGAACATTCCTGGCGGGGTGGTGGCGTCGGTGACGGGTGACGGCGGTAAGTTGATCGTTGAGGATCGTGAGGCTGCCGAGGTTTCGGCGCTGCACGCGCCGATCAAGCTGGAACACGCCCGTCCGGTCTCCTGACCGGCGCGGCTCGCACCGGTGGTTGTCCGGTGCGTCGATGGTGAAGGACGCGTCTGGTGATTCCTGAGGATCTGCGGTATACCGCCGAGCACGAGTGGGTGGCGGGTGACGGTGGCGGCCCGGTGCGGGTCGGCATCACCCACTTCGCGCAGGACGCCCTGGGTGACATCGTGTATGTCCAGCTGCCCGATGAGGGTGCGGTGGTGGCGGCCGGTGAGTCGTTGGGTGAGATCGAGTCGACGAAGAGTGTGTCGGAGATCTACGCCCCGCTCAGCGGTACGGTGGCGGCGCGCAACGAGGCGCTCGGCGACACCCCTGAGGTGATCAACACTGATCCGTACGGTGCGGGTTGGTTGGTGGAGATCACCCCGGACGATCCGGCGGCGGTCGACGGGCTGCTGTCCGCGGACGCGTATCGTGAGCTCACCGAGAGCTGAGTGCGTCCCCTTCGGGCGCGGTGGCTGTGTCCGCGCGTCCGGTTGCCCTGCATTTCGGCGCTGGCTAGGCTCGCCCAGTCGACCGAGAACCCAATAGTTGAGCGTTGCGGAATTGCCTTCCCGGGCACGGGGAGCCAGCCGCCGGGTGTTGGAGTGCCCGGCGGCCAGACCCGCCATTACCCGACGCCGACCGAACAGATCCGTGAGGTGGTCCCATGACGCGCCCAGGCGACGAGTTCCCCCCGCTCGACGTCACTTCGACGCTCAATCTCGGTTCGCTCGACGAAGTGCTGGAAGGGCCGGACACCGATGTGGTGCCGAGCCGGATGTCCGGTTCGTTGCCGCCGGGTATGGCGCTGCTGGTGGTTCGCCGTGGTCCGAATGCGGGTGCCCGGTTCCTGTTGGACCACGATGTGACGACGAGCGGCCGGCACCCCGACAGTGACATTTTCCTGGACGACGTGACGGTGTCGCGGCGGCACGCCGAGTTCCACCGTGACGGTGGCACGTTCACGGTGCGGGACGTGGGGAGCCTGAACGGCACGTACGTGAACCGGGAGCGGGTCGAGGCGGCCACGTTGAGCAACGGTGACGAGGTGCAGATCGGCAAGTTCCGGGTGGTGTTCATCGCCGGTCCGCGCCCGGAGGCGGAGGCCGGCCGGGGGTGAACGAGCCTGCGGCCTCCACGCCGCCCGGGGCGGCCCGTGCCCAACCGTTGATGAGCATCGGTGAGGTGCTGGGCCAGTTGCGGGTGGATTTTCCGGACGTGACCATTTCGAAGTTGCGGTTCCTTGAGGCCGAGGGCCTGGTGGAGCCGCAGCGGACGGCGGCGGGTTACCGGAAGTACAGCTGGGATGACGTGGCGCGGTTGCGTTTTGTGCTGACCGCGCAGCGGGACCAGTATCTGCCTCTGCGGGTGATCCGTGATCAGTTGGCGCAGTGGGACGCGTCCGGGGAGTCGCCGGGTCGGCAGCGGCCGACGTTGGTGGCGGTGGGTCCGGGTGGCGAGGTGCCGGGTCGGGCGTCGGATGCGCCGGTCGAGTCGCCGCAGGTGCGGCTCGGCCGGGCGGATCTGGTGGCGCGCAGTGGTATCGACGAGTCGACGCTGGGTGAGTTGGAGCGGCTCGGTGTGCTGGTGTCGGATCCGCCGGGTTGGTACGACGACGATGCGTTGATCATCGCTCGGGCGGTGGCGGGTCTGGCGGCGTACGGGTTGGAGCCGCGGCATCTGCGGGCCTATCGGACGGCGGCGGACCGGGAGGTCGGTTTGTTCGCGCAGTTGGTGGCGCCGTTGGCGCGGCAGAGTGATCCGGCGGCGCGGGCGCGTGCGGCGGAGACGGCGCGGGAGTTGGTGGCGTTGTCGCAGCAGTTGCACGCGGCGTTGGTGCGGGTGGGGCTGCGGTCGACGTTGGGTCGGTGATCCGGCGGGGGTCGTGGGGAAAGATCTGTCCCGGGAAGCGTGTCGTAGGCTTGCCGGGGTAACCCCTTTCTGGCGCGGGCGTGGTGCAGGTAGCGCATGGGACGGCCGTGTCGCGGTCCGTGTACCGTGCAGGGAAGGGCACGGTGCGGCGTAGGTGACAACGACACGGAGGCGGCGGTGCGCGAGCTGAGCGTGGTCGGAGTTCGGGTGGAGCTGCCCAGCAACCAGCCGATCGTCCTGCTCAGGGAGGTCGAGGGGGACCGCTATCTGCCGATCTGGATCGGCGCGGTCGAGGCGACGGCGATCGCTTACGAGCAGCAGGGGGTCAAGCCGGCCCGGCCGCTGACCCACGATCTTCTGCGGGATGTGTTGGCGGCGTTGAAGGCGCCGTTGCGGGCGGTGGAGATCACCGAGCTGAAGGAGAACGTCTTCTACGCCGATCTGTTGATCGGTGACGGCGTGCGGGTGTCGGCCCGGCCGAGTGATTCCATCGCCTTGGCGTTGCGGGTCGGTGCGCCGATTCGTTGTGCCGAAGAGGTCCTCAGCGAGGCGGGGATCGTGATTCCCGACGAGCAGGAGGACGAGGTGGAGAAGTTCCGCGAGTTCCTGGATCAGGTGCGTCCGGAGGACTTCGCCGGCTGAGTCCGTTCCTTCCCGCCAGGGCGTCACCCAACGTGACGCCCTGGCGCATTGGGTGATCTTCGTTGTCGTGGCGCGGCGTGTCGCGACGGTTTCTCCGGGGCAATTCCTGAGGGCGGCTATAGGGTTGCCGTGTCGAGGGGTGCACGTCCCGGAAACGACGTGTCACCGCACTGGCGGGGAGGTTGTCCGGATGCACGAGCCGCGAGATCCCGATCCGGGTACGGAGCTGGACGAGCCGGGTGTGGCGCCGCCGGGATCGGCGACCGAGGGTGACGACGCCGTGGGCTATCGAGGTGTGACGGCCTGCCACGCGGTGGGGATCAGCTACCGCCAGTTGGATTACTGGGCGCGCACCGGGTTGGTGGTGCCGAGCGTGCGGGACGCGTCGGGTTCGGGCACGCAGCGGTTGTATTCGTTCCGGGACCTGGTGGTCCTGAAGGTCGTGAAGCGACTGTTGGACGCCGGGGTGTCGTTGCAGAACATCCGGAAGGCGATCGAGGCGCTGCGGTCGCGTGGGGTGGGAGACCTGGCGGGCATCACGTTGATCTCCGACGGCACGACGGTGTACGAGTGCCGGTCGCCGGAGGAGGTGGTCGACCTGTTGCAGGGCGGCCAGGGGGTGTTCGGCATCGCGATCGGTGGGGCGTTCAAGGAGATCCAGGGGTCGCTGTCGCATCTGCCGGCAGAGCCCGCGACGTCGGCGCCGGCGGGGCCGCCGGTGACGTCGGCGGGGGTGGGCGACGAGTTGGCGGCGCGCCGGGCCCGACGCCGGGCTGGCTGAGCGGCCGCTGCGGCTGGGCGACGCTGGGCTGAGCGACCGCTCGGTTGGACGGTCGTGCGGCGGGGTCGCTGCGGCGCGGCCGGGTACGGTCGGGCTGGCGGTTGCGGTGTCGGGACCGGTGGGGCTCGCCGGGGTCGTGTGGCCCGGTCGTGCGAACTGCCAGGTGGGATCCGGTGACCTGACCCGCCCGGGCTTTTCTCCTGTTTGGTGATGACGCAGGGTATGTAGGCGGCTTTCGGGCGACTTGTGTCCGTGGCAGGCCCCTCGATGCGGCGACGTGGTGCGCCCGGGGCGCGTCTGCGCCGTCACGCCATCGGCCGAGCCGGGTGTTTGTGGTGGTCAGCCGTGTGGGGACGCCGTGGTTGGGGTCGGCCGGCCGTTCGGGTCCGGTGTGGAGCGTCGCGGGGCGCGGGGCGCGGGGCGCGCCGACGATGACGGAGCGTGTCAAGCCGTGGTCCCACTGTAGAACCGACGTCCTGCGGAATGTGACTCCGCGTGTTCGGCGGTGTCGGACATCTGATAGGGCGGCAGTGACCGCGGCGGCACGACACGCTATGGTCCCACACGCGGTTCGGCTGATGCCGGTGTCACCAAACGGTTGGCGTCGCGCGCCGGGCGGACCGTCTGCCCCTTTGCGCCCACCCCGCGCGAACCCCTCAAGCGGAAGGAACGACCGTGACGGTTACGGAAGAGGCCACCCCCATCTCCCACTACGAGCGCATCGGTGGCGCCAGTTCGGTGAAGGCCGCGGTGGAGCTGTTCTACGACAAGGTGCTGGCGGATCCGGAACTCGCCGGCTACTTCTCCAACGTGGACATGGTGGGTCAGCGCCGGCACCTGGCGTTGATGCTGACGGTGGTGTTGGGCGGGCCCAACGAGTACGCCGGGCGGGGCCTCGCCGAGGCGCACCAGCCGCTGAACATCCCGGTGGAGCACTACGCGATGGTGGGCGCGCACCTGACGGCGACGCTGAGCGAGCTGGGTGTTCCGGCCGACATCATCACGGACGTGCAGGGTGTGCTGGCGCAGGTGCAGGACCAGGTGGTGGCCGCCGGCGACGGGTCGGGCGCCTGAGCGTGGACGCCGCCCGGCTCAAGCAGAGCTGGTCCCTGGTCGCGGCGCACGGCGACCAGGTGCCGCTCTATTTCTATTCGACGCTGTTCCTGGCGCATCCCGACACCCGGCAGATGTTCCCGACGAACATGGCGGGGCAGCGGGACCGTCTGGTCACGGCGCTGGGTCACATCGTGTCCAACGTGGACCAGGTGGACCGGCTGGTCGGTTTCCTGACCGACCTCGGCGCCGACCACCGCAAGTTCGCGGTGCGCGCGGAGCACTATCCGGCGGTCGGGGAGGCGCTGCTGGCGACGTTGCGGCACTTCCTCGGTGAGCAGTGGACCGAGGACCTGGCCCAGGACTGGGCCGCCGCGTACGGGTTGGTGTCCAAGGTGATGATCGACGCCGCGCAGGCCGCGGAGGCGGTGAACCCGCCGTGGTGGGTGGCGGAGATCGTGGGTCACGAGCGGCGGGGCTTCGACGTGGCGGTGCTGACGTTGCGGCCGCAGTACCTGCTGCCGTTCGCTCCGGGCCAGTCGATCGGGGTGTCGCATCCGGCGGTGCGGTCGTGGCGGTACTACTCCCCGGCGAACGCGCCCCGGGCGGACGGCACGTTGGAGCTGCACGTGCGGGCCGCGCCGGGTGGCGCGGTGTCGTCGCGTCTGGTGTACGGGTGCACGGTGGGGGACCAGATCCACCTGGCGGCGCCGGTGGGTGACCGGTTGACCCTGTGGTCGGCCGGGTCGGCGGACCTGCTGCTGCTGGCCTCGGGCACGGGCTGGGCGCCGGTGAAGGCCCTTGTGGAGCAGGTCGCGGCGGAGGGTTCGCGGCGCAGGGTGGACCTGTACGTGGGTGCCCGCTCGCGCAGCGAGTTCTACGACAGCGACGCGATCGACAAGTTCGTGTCGTCGTTCCCGTGGTTGACCGTGACGTACGTGGTGGGTGCGGACCTGCACCGTCCGGGTGAGTTCACGCATCCGGTGGACCGGGCGTTGGCCGACGGCGACTGGCGCTCGCGGCACGTGTACGTGTGCGGTTCGGACGAGATGGTGTCGCATTCACTGTCGGCGCTGGCCCGGGCCGGCTACCACGCCGGTCAGTTGCACCACGAGGGGCTCGGCACGCACTGGTACGGCCCGGCGTGGCGGACGGCCATGGAGCAGGCGTCCGCTCCTGACAATTCCGGAGGTGCCCGGTGAGCGCGAGGAGTGAGCTTGCGAGCCCCGCAGTCGCGAACGAAACAGCGACCCTCGTGAGCGCGAGGAGTGAGCTTGCGAGCCCCGCAGTCGCGAACGAGAGGCGGTCCCGGTGAGCGCTACCCCGATCAGCAGGTACGACGGTGTGCACGTCTCGGGCGGTGTGCAGGTGCGGATGACCGCCGACCGGGTGCGGCGGTGGGAGTTCGGCACGGCCTCGTTCACCCGCCGGGGGTACGACAACGCCGATGTCGACCGGTTCCGGATGCAGGTGGCTGACGAGTTGGACCTGCTCGCGGCGCAGATCGCGAATCTGCGGGCGGAGAACGAGCGGCTCAACGACCATCTGGAGCTGCACCGGCATGGGGTGCTTCCGAGCGCGCCGGCGGCGGCGGCCGTGCCGGCGGCGAAGGAGGTGAACCTGCTGTCGGCGGCGCAGCGGGAGGCCGAGCAGATCATCGCGCAGGCGCACGACTACGCCCGGCGGGTCGCCGAGTACGCCCGGGTGCAGTACGAGAGCTACATGCGGGCGGCGGCGGAGGAGGCCCGGCAGGAGGCGGAGCGGGCGGTGCAGGACTACCGCGCGGCGGCCGGGCCGAACTTCGACGACGGGGTGGCGGCCCGGGAGGCGCTGCGGATCTACGGCGAGATGATGATCTCGCACATGCAGGCGGCGGCGCGGCATCTCGACGACGGCACCGAGCAGTTGGCCCGGACGATGGAGCGGTTGGCCCGTGACGGTGGCGCGCCGCCGGTCGGGCCGGGTGGTGCGCCGCCCGTCGGGGCGGGTGCCGCGCAGGGCGCGTTGCCCCGGCACGGTCAGCGCTGACGTCGGTCGTCCGGGTCGGTCCGTGCCACCGGGGCCGGCCCGGGCGGTCAGCCGGTGGTGACGGAGGCGATCGCTTCGGCGATGGTGGTGTCGCCGCCGACCAGTTCCAGGACCAGCCCGGCGGTGCGGGGCTCGTAGAGCAGGGCCACCAGGACGCGGGCGACGTCGGTGCGGGTGACCGCGCCGGGCGGCACGTGCCGGGCGAGGGTGATCCGCCCGGTCGGCGGGTCGTCGGTGAGCCGGCCGGGTCGCAGCACCGTCCAGTCGAGGTCGCGGCCGGTGAGGTCGTCCTCGGCGGCCTTCTTGGCCCGCAGGTACGCCGCGAACACCTCGTCGGTGCCGGCGGGCGGCTCGTCCTCGACGCCCATGGAGGAGACCAGCAGGTAGCGGCGGACGCCGGCGCGTTCGGCGGCGTCGGCGAGCAGCACGGCGGCGGCCCGGTCGACGGTGTCCTTGCGGGCGGCGCCGCTGCCGGGGCCGGCCCCGGCAGCGAAGATCGCCGCGTCGGCGCCGTCGAGGTGGCCGGCGAGTTCGTCGACGCCGACGTGTTCCAGGTCGGCGACGACGGGATGGGCGCCGGCGGCGGTGAGCGTGGCCGCGTGCTCGGGGTTGCGGATGAGGCCGACGGCGGTGTCGCCGCGCCCGGCGAGTTCCCGGTGGGTGAGTTGGGCGATCTTGCCGTGGCCTCCGGCGATGACGACGCGCATACCTGCCAACCTAGTCGCCGCCGCGGTGCGGCGGGCGGGGTCGCGGGGGCCGGCGGCGTGCTCGCCGGGGCGCGGGTCGTTGAGGCAGCATGGACGGGTGACGGAGACGATCGACACGCTGGCGGGCCTGGTGGCCGGCGGTGGTGTCGTGGTGTTGAGCGGTGCGGGCCTGTCCACCGAGTCGGGTATCCCGGACTACCGGGGGCCCAGCGGGGCGGCGCGGCGGCACACCCCGATGACCTATCAGGTGTTCACCCGGGACGCGGACGCGCGGCGGCGTTACTGGGCACGCAGCCACCTGGGGTGGCGGGTGATCGCGCGCGCGGCGCCGAACGACGGGCACCGGGCGGTGGCCCGCCTGCAGCGCGGTGGCCTGGTCGACGGGGTGATCACGCAGAACGTGGACGGGTTGCACACCGCGGCGGGCAGCCCGCGGGTGGTGGAGTTGCACGGTCGCCTCGACGAGGTGGTGTGCCTGGACTGCGGCAACCAGACGTCGCGGGAGGAACTGGACCGGCGGCTGCGGGAGGCGAACCCGGGGTTCGACGCGCGGGTCGCGGCGGTGAACCCGGACGGTGACGTGGATCTCGCCGACGACGAGGTGGCCCGGTTCCGTACGGTCGACTGCGCGTTCTGCCGTGGGGGCGTGCTCAAGCCCGACGTGGTGTTCTTCGGCGAGACGGTGCCGGCGCCGCGGGTGGCCCGCTGTTTCGACATGGTGCAGCGGGCGCGGCTGCTGCTGGTGCTGGGGTCGTCGTTGACGGTGATGTCGGGACGCCGCTTCGTGCTGCGGGCGGCGAAGCTCGGCATACCGGTGGTGATCGTCAACCAGGGGCCGACGCGGGGCGACGGGTACGCGGCGTTGACCATCGACGAGCCGTTGGGCCGGTTGTTGCCGGCACTGGCCGACCGGACGGTGGGGGACGGTGGCCTGGGCGTGGCGCCGGCCGGGCTGACCGTGGTGCCGTAGCCCGCGCGCGCCCCGGTGACGGCGAGCGACGCGGTGCGGGGAGTCCGCGTGGGAGCTGCGCGGGTGCCGCGGTCAGTCGAGCAGGCCGGCGCGGTGGGCGAGGATCGCCGCCTGCACCCGGTTGGCGAGGCCCAGCTTGGCGAGGATCCGGCTGACGTGGGTCTTCGCCGTCGCCTCGCTCATGTAGAGCGTGGCGGCGATCTCGGTGTTCGACAGGCCGCCGCCGACGGCGACCAACACCTCTCGTTCCTTGCCGGTGAGCACGGTGAGCCGCTGCTCGGCGTCGCTGCGCCGCTGCGGTGCCGGCCCGGCGAACGTCCGCAGCAGCCTGCGGGTGACGCGCGGGGAGATCATCGCGTCGCCGCGCGCCGCACCGCGTACCGCGGCGAGCATGTCGCCGGCCGACGCGTCCTTCAGCAGGAACCCGACGGCGCCGTTGCGGAGCGCGGTGTGCACGTACTCGTCGAGGTCGAACGTGGTGAGCACGACGACGTGTGGTGGCGGGTCGAGTCGGGCCATCCGCTCGGTCGCGGTCAGCCCGTCGCCGCGTGGCATCCGGATGTCCATGAGCACGACGTCGGGTCGCAGCGTGCGGGCGACGTCGACGGCCTCGACGCCGTCGGACGCCTCGCCCGTCACCGTGATGTCGGGTGCGGCCTGCAGGATGGTGCGCAGCATCGAACGCACCATCCACTCGTCGTCGACGATCAGCGTTCTGATCGCAGCGGTGGACGTGGTCATCGCTGCTCGCTTCGGAAGGTCGGCACCTCGGCGGTGACCTCGAAGCCGCCGTCGGGGGTGGGGCCGGCGGTGAACGCGCCGCCGACGAGCCGCACCCGCTCGGCGAGCCCGAGCAACCCGTGGCCGCCGACGGGCAGCGGCGCGTTCGTGACCGGCCGCCCCCGGCCGTTGCGGACCGACAGCCGCAGCAGTCGCGCGGTCTGCTGGATCCGTACGCGGGTGGGTGCCCCCGGCGCATGTTTGTGCACGTTGGTCAGCGCCTCCTGGACGAACCGGTAGGCTGTGTGTTCCACAAGCAGCGGGGGCCGCCGCCCGGCCGGGTTCGTCACGTCGAGGGTCACGGGGATGCCGACGCGCCGGGACTCCTCGATCAGGACGTCCAGGTCGGCGAGCCCCGGCTGCGGGGTGAGCGGGAGGTCGTCGTCGTGGCGCAGGACCGCCACCAGGGCGCGGAGTTCGGCGAGCGCCTCGCGGCCGGTCGCGCCGATCTGTCGTGCGATGGTGACCGCGTCCTCGCCGCTGGTGGCCTCCAGGGCCGTGGCCTGCAGCACCATCAACGAGACCCGGTGGGTGACCACGTCGTGCATGTCTCGGGCGATCTGAGCCCGTTCGTCGCTTCGGGCCTGGGCGATGCGCTGCTGCTGCTCGCGTTCGACGCGCTGCGCCCGCTCCTGGATGCGTTGCATCAACTCGTGGCGGGTGCCGACGTACAGGCCCAGGAGCACCGGCGCGACGCACACCGCCATGCTGATCGGGATAGCGCCGTCGGCGCCGGCGAACCGCCAGATCGGCACGGCCACCACGACGGTGGACGCCAGCGTGGCGGCGGCGACCCTGGGCCACGCGGTGCTGCGCTCACCCAGCGTGTAGAGGGCGACCACGACGGCCGTGTGGGCCGACACGAGAGCGTTCGCCAGCAGTGATCCCGCCAGCAGGGTCACCGGCAGCCTGCGCCGCCACCTGGTCAGCAGCCCCACTGCCGCCGCGAGGGGGACGCCGAGCCACGGCGGCGGGACGCGGTCGTCGAGTCCGGAGAGCGTCGGACCGAAGAAGTCGTTGGTGCCGAACCCACCGGTCGCCGTGAACACCGCAACGAGCAGCGCCATTGCCGTATCGCTCACGGGGCGGCGGCGGTACCAGGGCGTCGCCGGGTGCGGGTCGCGCGTTCTCATCGTGCTCACAGGCTAGGCGCCGGCACCGGTGTGCGCGTCGGCGGAAAGTTGTACGCCGCGGCGGCGAAACACCGCCGATCCAATGACCGGCTTTCCCGGATCGGCCGACGCCGCGGCACGGCACCGTTGGCAACGCTGGTCGCATGGTCATCCAGGAACGGCTGCGCCGATGGTCCGGCCCCGGAAGTCTGCAGTTCGCCTTCGGGATCTTCGCACTCGTCGCGGGGGCGCTGATCGCGCTGCGGCAGGATGCTGATCACCCCCTGTTCCAGAGCGCCGGGACGGTGGGATACGCGGTCGCCGTGGTGCTCTCCTTCGGCAGCTGGTTCGCGTTGCGCCGCGCCGCGACCGCCGTGCGCGCTCGGCGGCTGCTGATCGTCTTCCACCTGCTCTTCATCCCCGCGCAGTTCCTGTTCCTGCTCGCCCACCAGTTGCCGTGGCTGGGCATGCTGCTGTCGACGATGATCACGATCGGGCTGAAACCGCGCTTCCCGCGGCTCGGGCGGACGTCTCGCAAGGTGTGGCTGACGCTGCACATCGGCATCGGCGTGGGTTGGTTGGGCGTCTCTCTCGGGATGCTCGCCCTGTCCGTCGTGGGGGTGAGCACGGACCGGCACGAGGTGCGGCATGGCGCCTACGTGCTGATGGACACGTTCAACGTCGCCCTGGCGATCCCGAGCGTCTTCCTGGCGATCATCACCGGCGCGGTGGTGTCGCTCGGCACGCCCTGGGGGCTGATCAAGCACCGGTGGGTCCTGGCCAAGCTGATCATCGCGCTCAGCCTTCCGGTCCTCGCCACGTTCGAGGGCCCGTGGATCGACGAACTGGCGGCGCGCACCGAGGAGCCCGCCGCCGAGCCCGGCCGGACCGGGATCCTGCTGGTCGCCGCCATGGCGCTGTTCCTCGCCCTGCTGTGGGCCGCGACAGCCCTGTCCGTCTTCAAGCCCGGCGGCAGGACGCGCTGGGGGCGCCGGTGGAGCTCCCGACGTGCCGTCGTCGCCAGCTCAACCGGCGGCGCGGGGCTGGTCGATGACCCACCGCCAGGTGCCGTCGCGGCGGCGGCGGGCCACCTCGACGGTGAGGCCGCCGCCGTCGAGCCGGGTGGAGGTCAACGCCAGGTCCCCGGCGCGCAGGGTCGGGCGCGGCTCGCCGGGGGTGAAGGTGGGCCGGTCGGCCAGCAGTGCCGTGAACGCGGCGCGGATGGCCTGCGTGCCGGTGGCCGGGCCGGCGGGGGTGGCCAGCACCGCGTCGGGCTCGTAGAGGGCGAGCAGGCCGTCGACGTCACCGGCGTTGGCGCGGGCGACGAAGAGCCGGCCGAGGTCCTCGGGGGTGGTCGCGGGTTCGGGATGCTTCGCGGACTCGGGCATCTGTCACACCTTTACAGCTCAGCGTGATCGTCCTGCGGGGGTACGACATCCGCCGGGGAACGGGGCGCTGGTAGCGTTGACCATGCCGGTACCACCCACGTGGGAGAGACCGCCCAGCAGCATCCCGGGCGGCGCCGAAGGGGCAAATCCTCCCCGGAACCTCTCAGGCAAAAGGACCTCGTGGGCAGGCACTGTGGAGCGCTGCGCGGCGCGACAGAGGGGGAGGCCGACCTGTCGACCTCGCCTCAGGGGAGCGCCGCCCATGACCGCAGAGCAGTTCGCCGCCCGCCACATCGGTCCCGAACCGGCCGACGAGCGCCGGATGCTGGAGGCCGTCGGCTACGGCTCGATCGACGAGCTGATGGACGCGGCGATCCCCGAGGTGATCCGCTGGCACGGCACCCTGGACCTGCCGGAGCCGGCCACCGAGCACGACGCCCTCGCCGAGCTGCGGGCCCTCGCCGCCCGCAACACGGTGGCCGTGTCCATGATCGGTCTGGGCTACCACGGCACGCACACCCCGGCGGTGATCCGCCGCAACGTGCTGGAGAACCCGGCCTGGTACACGGCGTACACGCCGTACCAGCCGGAGATCAGCCAGGGGCGGCTGGAGGCGCTGCTGAACTTCCAGACGATGGTCACCGACCTGACCGGGCTGGCCACCGCGAACGCCTCGATGCTCGACGAGGGCACCGCGGCGGCCGAGGCGATGACCCTCGCCCGCCGCGCGTCGAAGAGCAGGAGCCCGGTGTACGTCGTCGACGCCGACACGCTGCCGCAGACCATCGCGGTGATCACCAGCCGGGCCGAGCCGCTCGGCATCGACGTGCGGGTCGTCGACGTCGAGCGCGACGAGCTGCCGGCGGAGTTCTTCGGCCTGCACCTGCAGTACCCGGGGGCGTCGGGGGCGGTGCGCGACCACACCGGCCTGGTCGAGGCGGCGCACGCCGTGGGGGCGCTGGTGACCGTGGCGGCGGATCTGCTGGCCCTGACGCTGCTGCGCCCGCCGGGGGAGATCGGCGTGGACATCGCCGCCGGCACCACGCAGCGCTTCGGCGTGCCGATGGGCTTCGGCGGGCCGCACGCCGGCTACCTGGCGGTGCGCTCGGGGCTGGAGCGGATGCTGCCCGGCCGTCTCGTGGGGGTGTCCCGCGACGCCGACGGCAACCCGGCGTACCGGCTGGCGTTGCAGACCCGCGAGCAGCACATCCGCCGGGAGAAGGCGACCAGCAACATCTGCACCGCCCAGGTGCTGCTCGCGGTGATGGCCGGCATGTACGCCGTGTACCACGGGCCCGACGGGCTGCGCGCCATCGCGACGCGTACCCACGAGATGGCGGCGCGGCTCGCGGCCGGGCTGCGCGCCGGCGGGGTGGGCGTGGCGGACGTCGCGTTCTTCGACACCGTCACCGCGACGGTGCCCGGCCGGGCCGCCGAGGTGGTGGCGTCCGCCGCGCGGCGGGGGGTGAACCTGCGGCTGGTCGACGCCGACCGGGTGGGGATCTCCTGCGACGAGACGACCACGCCGGCGCACCTGGCGGCCGTGTGGGCCGCGTTCGGCGTGGACGCCGTCGGCGGCGACGTGGACGTGGCGTTGCCCACCGACCTGGCCCGCACGTCGGACTTCCTGACCCACCCGGTGTTCCGCAGCCACCACTCGGAGACGGCGATGCTGCGCTACCTGCGGCGGCTGTCGGACTTCGACTACGCCCTGGACCGGGGGATGATCCCGCTCGGGTCGTGCACGATGAAGCTCAACGCCACCACCGAGATGGAGCCGGTGAGCTGGGCTGAGTTCGCTCACATCCACCCGTTCGCGCCGCGGGCGCAGACCGCCGGCTACCGGGAGATGATCTCCCAGCTGGAGGCGTGGCTGGCGGAGGTGACCGGTTACGACGCGGTCAGCGTGCAGCCCAACGCCGGCTCGCAGGGCGAGCTGGCCGGTCTGTTGGCCATCCGGGCGTACCACCGCGGTCGCGGCGAGGGGCACCGGGACGTGTGCCTGATCCCGTCGTCGGCGCACGGCACGAACGCGGCCAGCGCGGTGATGGCCGGCATGCGGGTCGTCGTGGTGGGCTGCGACGTCGACGGCAACGTCGACCTCGTCGACCTCGACGCGAAGATCGACAAGCACCGCGACGCCCTCGCGGCGATCATGGTGACCTACCCGTCGACGCACGGGGTGTACGAGACGGGCATCGCGCAACTGTGCGCGAAGGTCCACGAGGCCGGCGGTCAGGTGTACGTCGACGGGGCGAACCTCAACGCGCTGGTCGGGTTCGCCAAGCCGGGCAGGTTCGGGGCGGACGTGTCGCACCTGAACCTGCACAAGACGTTCTGCATCCCGCACGGCGGCGGCGGGCCGGGTGTCGGGCCGGTGGCGGTGCGGGCGCATCTGGCGCCGTTCCTGCCCGGCGATCCGCTCGGCGCGCACGTCGACGGCAGGCCGGCCATCTCGGCGGCCCCGTACGGGTCGGCGGGGATCCTGCCGATCCCGTGGGCGTACCTGCGGATGATGGGGGCGGCGGGGTTGGCCCGGGCGACCGGGGTGGCGGTGCTCGCGGCAAACTACGTGGCGGCGCGGCTGCGCGCCCACTATCCGGTGCTGTACGCCGGCAACAAGGGCCTGGTGGCGCACGAGTGCATCCTGGACCTGCGGCCCCTGACGAAGGCGATCGGGGTGAGCGTGGACGACGTGGCGAAGCGGCTGATCGACTACGGCTTCCACGCGCCGACGATGTCGTTCCCGGTGGCGGGGACGCTGATGGTGGAGCCGACCGAGAGCGAGGACCTGGCCGAGCTGGACCGGTTCTGCGACGCGATGATCGCCATCCGGGCGGAGATCGACAAGGTGGGCTCCGGGGAGTGGCCGGCCGGCGACAATCCTCTGGCCAACGCGCCGCACACGGCGGCGATGGTGTCCGGGGACGAGTGGCCGCACCCGTACCCGCGGTCGGTGGGGGCGTACCCGGGCGGGGTGGACCGGGCCGGGAAGTACTGGCCGCCGGTGCGGCGCATCGACGGCGCGTACGGCGACCGGAACCTGGTGTGTTCCTGCCCGGCGCCGGAGGCGTTCGAGAGCTGATATCGCGTCACGCCGGGGCGGTCGTGGTGCCGCCCCGGCGGGTGCGCCGACCTGGGCGGCGGGTGTCCCGAACCGGGGGACTAGCCTGGGTCGACGCCAAAATGGTGCGTGACGGAGCGTGACAGGTTAGGCGACGAGGGCGTGTCGGGCCGGGCCGCGGTGCGGGGCGATGGTCCTGCCGTCGGGGAGCAGTTCGCCGGTGTCCTCGAAGACGATGACACCGTTGCAGAGCAGGCTCCAGCCCTGCTCAGGGAAGCAGGCGATGACCCGGGCGGCTTCCCGGTCGGTCGCTTCGGCGGAGGGGCAGGTGGGTTGGTGCTGGCACATCGGGATCTCCGGACTGTGGGGGCACTGTGTCATGGTTCACATGACCAGTGACGCACAGTACCAAGCGAAAGTGGCCGGCATCGAGCAGGTATGCGCGTGGTTTTCGGGAAATCCACTGAACGGATGAGGCAGAATGGGCCGGACGGCGTGGAAACGCTCCCACGGACGATTGCGGTCGATGTGCCGGCGGCACCGGCCGCGTGCCGCCGCACCCTCGTCGAGCGGGCCCGCTGGCAGTGGCGCCCCGTCGACGGCGGCGACCCGGCGGCGCTGGCACAGGAGTTCCTGGCCGCGCACGGCCTGCCTCTGCACGACCTGGCGCGCCCCGCCACCGGCCACGACCCCGCCGGCGCCTGCGGGGCGGCCCTCTACGTCTCCGCCGCCGCCGGCGCCGCCCTGCTCGGCGCGCCGCCCGGGGCGGCCAACCCGGTCCCGGCGCTGCCGGAGGTCGCCGTGGTCGTCTACGGCCACGGTCCGGCCGGCGCGCCGCCCGCCTCGCCCGTCCGGTGGCGGCTGGGCGGGTGGGCGGAGAGCTGGACCCCCCGCCAGCACGCCGACGCCGTGACCGCCGTCCGCGCCGCCATCGGCCGCGGCGACGTCTACCAGGTCAACCTCGTCGGGCACGCCGCCGCCCCGTACACCGGCGACCCGCTGCCCGCCCTGGGCCGGCTGGCCGCGCTGCCCGGCGCCCGCTACGGCGGCACCCTGATCGGGCCGGGCTGGGCGATCGGCTGCGCGAGCCCGGAGACGCTGGTCGAGCTGGCCGACGGGCGGCTGGTCACCCGGCCGATCAAGGGCACCCGGCCGGCCACCGCCGCCGGCCGCGCCGAGCTGCTGGCCTCGGCGAAGGAACGCGCCGAGCACGTCATGATCGTCGACCTCGAGCGCAACGACCTGGCCCGGATCGCCCGCACCGGCAGCGTGCGGGTTGACGAGCTGTTCGCCGTACGCCGCTGGTGCGACCTGTGGCAGGCCGAGTCGACCGTTTCGGCGGCGCCCGCCGACGGGCTCGGCCTGGCCGACCTGCTGCGCGCGGTCTGCCCGGGCGGCTCGGTCACCGGCGCTCCGAAGCTCGCCGCGCTGGAGCACATCGCCGCCCTCGAGCCGGTCGGGCGGGGCGCGAGCATGGGCGCCCTCGGCTGGGTCGCCCCGGGGCGCATCGACCTGGGGCTGACCATCCGCACCGCCGCCGTGGACGCCGACCGCGTGCACGTCTGGGCCGGTGGGGGCATCACCTGGGGCAGCGACCCCGACGCCGAGGTCGCCGAGGCCGCCGCGAAGACCGGCCCCGTGCGCGCGGCGCTCGCCGGCGGGCGCTGACCCGCGCTCGCCGGCGGGCACCCCGCTGCCCCGTGCGGACGGGGCCGCGGGCGGATCTCCTACAGTCGGTGATCGTGCTCTACGGCAGATCCGCGGAAATCAGCGCGCTCGACGAGGTGATCACCCGGGCCCGCGACGGCCGCGGCGGCGCGGTGGTGTTGCGGGGCGAGGCGGGCGTGGGCAAGACGGCCCTGCTCGACGCGGCGGCCGCCCGAGGCGGCACGATGCGCGTGCTGCGCACCACCGGCGTCGAGGCCGAGGCCGACCTCGCGTTCGCAGCGCTGCACCAGGTGCTGTGGCCGGTGACCGGCTCGCTCGACGCGCTGCCCGAACCGCAGCGCGACGCGGTGCGCGCGGCACTGGGGCTCGCCGCGGACACCGCCGGCGACCGGTACCTGCTGGGCGCCGGCGTGCTCTCGCTGCTGGCCGAGGCCGCCGCGCCGGACGGGCTGGTCTGCGTCATCGACGACTTCCAGTGGGTCGACCGGGCCTCGGCCGACGCGCTGCTGTTCGCCGCCAGGCGGCTGGGGACCGAAAACATCGCGATGCTGTTCGCCGTGCGCGGCGACGCTCCGGTCAAGGGCGTGCCCCGGACGGTGCAGGTGAACGGCCTGCCCGCAGCCGCGGCGGCCGAGATGCTGGCGTCGCGCAGCGGTGTACGGCCCGCTGTGGCGCGGGAACTCGTCACGCTGACCCGCGCGAACCCGCTCGCCCTGGGCGAGATCGCCGCCCGCCTGACACCCGCGCAGCTCGCCGGGCGCGAGCCGCTGCCCGACCCGCTGCCCGGTGGTGCCCGGCTGTTCGGCGATCAGGTGGCCGCGTTGCCCGCCGCCGCCCGGCTGCTCGCGCTGGTCGCCGCCGTGGAGGCCGGCCTCGACCTGGTCCTGCGCGCCACCGACCGGTTGTCCGCCGAGCGGGCGACACCCTCCGGCGAGGACCCGGGGACCTGGCCGGGGCGGACGGCGCTGGCCGAGCTGGAGGAGTCCGGCCTGGCCGAGCTCTCGGGCACGCGCGTGCGCTTCCGCCATCCGCTCATCCGCTCGGCGGTGTACGAGGCGGCCACCCCCGCCGAGATCCGCCGGGTGCATGCCGTGCTCGCGGAGCTCACCGAGGGTGACCGTCGCGCCTGGCACCTGGCCGGCGCCGCCATGGGCCGGGACGAGCGGGTCGCCGCCGAGCTGGTGGCCGCCGCCCAGCGGGCGCGCGAGCGCGGTGGGTACGGCACCGCCGCCACCGCGCTGGCCCGGGCCGCCGAGCTGACCCCCGAGCCGCCCGCCCGAGCCGCCCGCCTGAAGGACGCCGCCGTCGCGGCCTGGCTCGGTGGCCGCCCGGGGCAGGCGGAGTCGCTGCTGGCCGAGGCCCGCGACCACGCCGGCGCGGACGCCCGCCTCGCCATGGAGATCGCCCAGCTCCGCGGCCGCTTCGAGCTGAACTCCGGCAACGCCGCCGAGGCCGTGCGGATCCTGGCGGCGGGCGACACCCTGGAGATGCTGGCCGACGCCGCGGAGGCCGCCTCGTACGTCGGCGACACGACGGCCGTCATCGCGCTCGGGCGCAGGGCGGCAGCGCACCCGGAGGGATTCCTGCGGGACACGGTGGCCGGAATCGGCCTGACGCTGGACGGCGACGCTGCCGGGCCGGGCCTGCTGCGGCGGGCGCTGACGCGGGTCGGCGAGCTCACAGAGGCGGCGGAGTACCTGTGGGCGGCGGCCGCGGCCAGCCAACTGGGCGAGTCGGATCAGGCGACCGAGATGGCCGAGCGGGCCGGACGGGTGGCCAGGGTGTCGGGGATGACCGGACAGCTGCCGGTCGTGCTGGAGTTCGTGGCGACAGCCGATCGCCTCGCCGGGCGGTTGGCGGACAGCCAGGCCGTCTCCGAGGAGGGCCTGGAACTGGCCCGCGAGGCCGGCTACGAGAACACCGTCGCCGCGCACCTGGCCAACCTCGCGGTGCTGGCGGCGCTGCGGGGCGAGGAGGAGACCTGCGAACGGCGGGCCCGCGAGGCGCTGGCCATCGCCGTGCCGCATCGGGTGGGTCTGCGGGCGGGGGTCGCCGCGTACGCGCTGGCGCTGCTCGACCTGGGCCTGGGGCGTTACGCGGCGGCGCACGACCGGTTCACGGCCATCGCCGCGGCGGGACCGGGTGCCGGGCATCCCAGCGTGGCGTGGCGGACGGCGCCGGAGCGCGTGGAGGCCGCCGTGGGCGCGGGTGACGAGGTGGGTGCGCGGGCGGCGCTGGAGGCGTACGAGCGGTGGTCGGCGCACGCCACCACACCCGAGTCGCGCGCCCTGCTGGCCCGCTGTCGGGGCCTGGCCGAGTCGAGCGAGGACGCCCTCGGCGAGGCGTTGCGGCTGCACACCAACGCGTTCGAGGCGGCCAGGACGGCCCTGCTGCTGGGTGAGCGCCTGCGCCGCGCGCAGCGGCCGGGCGAGGCGCGGGCGCATCTGCGGGCGGCGTGGGAGACGTTCGAGCGGGCGGGCGCGCGGCCGTGGGCGAGGCGCGCGCAGGGTGAGCTGCGGGCGGCGGGCGAGAGCGGGCAGGCCCCACCCTCGGCGGTGCTCGACGCGCTGACCCCGCAGGAGTTGCGCATCGCGGGCCTGGTGGCCGACGGGTTGTCGAGCAAGCAGATCGCCGCCCAGCTCTTCCTGAGCCCGCGCACGGTCGAGTACCACCTGTACAAGATCTATCCGAAGCTGGGCATCGGATCGCGTACGGAACTGGCGCGGCTGGTAGTTCTACGGAAGGCACCGGTGGCGCAAGCGGACATGCTTTGAGGCATGCATGACGTGAACATCTGGAGTGAAGAGTTCGGGGCCGTCACGGACGCGCCGATCCTGTTGATCATGGGTTCGATGTCGCAGGGGGTCCTGTGGCCGGACGAGTTCGTCGGCCGCCTCGTCGCCGGCGGCCGACGGGTGATCCGGTACGACCACCGCGACACCGGCATGTCGGGCACGGTCGACTTCGCGACGCAGCCCTACACGTGGGACGACATCAAGAACGACGTGTACCGCGTGCTGGACGCCCACGGCCTGGAGAGCGCGCACGTGGTCGGCCACTCTGCGGGCGGCCTGCTCGGCCAGTACGTCGCGGTGGAGCGGCCGGAGCGGGTGCGCTCGCTGACCGTCATCGGCTCCTCCCCGCTCGGCGGCGGCGAGGGTCAGGTGATCATGCGGGCGCTGCTGGGGCAGCCGCAGTCCGAGGGGAGCCTGCCCGAGCCGGCGCCGGAGTTCGTGGCCTTCTACCGCGCGCTGATGGCCGCCCCACCGGCGCAGGACCGGCGCGCCCGGATCGAGAGCATGATCGCCGAGCAGCGCCTGCTGCACGGCACCGGGCTGCCGTTCGACGAGGACGCGGCGCGTCGGCTGCAGGAACGGATCTACGACCGGGCCGGTGACCTGTCGGCGGTGGCCAACCACCGGCTGGCCGCGGCGGCCAAGCCGGACTTCGAGCCGGTGGGCGTGCTGCACCAGGTGAAGGCGCCCACGCTGGTCATCGAGGGCAGCCACGAGCCGGTCAAGCCGGGCCACGGCGCGGTCATCGCCGAGCAGATCCCGGGGGCGCGGCTGATGATCGTGGCGGGCATGGGCCACACGTTGCCGCCGGAGGTGCACGAGGAACTGGCCACCGCCATCCTCGCGCACACGGCCGGGTGACGCCTGCCCGGACGGGGTGCGGGCGCGATGCGCTCGCACCCCGCGCCCGGTCCCGGTCACGGTCGAGGGCGGTCCGGCCGAGTCGTTAGGGAGAGACTCCGGCGCGACCGCCCTCGACCGTACGGGTGCCCTGCGTTCGCCCGTCGGACGGTTGGGTCGCATCGCGTTCCTGCTGCTCGCGCTGTTCGCCGAGATGGCACGCCCGCACTGCCGAACGCACCGCGAACGCCCGGCGTCGTCGCCGAGGCCAAGGGCCGCCCCGTCGCCCACTGCGCCGACAACATCGAGTACGCGCGCCTACTCAAGGGTCGAGGCACCGGTCTCGCGCGATCTCTGCCGAGACCGGCATCCCGAGAACCTCGCCGCACCGCTACCTCGCAGACGACACGGCGGCGACCGTGCAGAGCTGAGCAGCCTGCGTCATACGTCGGATGACCGTTTCCTGCGTCTATCTGACATCGAGGGCCAACTTCCCGACGTAGTGATCGTTCAGAGCGCGATGCGCATCCGCGACTCGCTCCAGCGGGAACGTCCGGGCGACGTGGACCTCGAAGGAGCTCGCCTCGATGATCGCGTTCAGCCGATCGGTGGCGGTGCGGCTTCGGTCCCCGTCGAAGGAGGACACCGTCGCGCCCAGCGACGTTGCGGGCACGGGCAGGACACCGTTCGGCCAGGCGATCCGTCCCGAGTTCTTGATCGCGCGGAGCGACCGTTCGGCAGTCTCGCCTCCCACGGTGACCAGAGCCGCATCAAGCCCGCCCGGTGCGAACTCGAGAGCCGCAGCCAACACGTCGTCTTTGCGACCGTCGACGGCGTCGTCGGCGCCCAGCCGCCGGGCCAGGGCGACACCGTCGTCGCCGGAGGCCACGGCCAACACCCGGATGCCGCTGTGCCGCGCCAGCTGCACGGCCAGGTGCCCGATGCCCCCACTTGCGCCGAAGACCATGAGCGTCTCGCCCGGCCGCAGGCCGAGCAGATCGACGCCGCTCAGCGCGGTCAGGGCATCCCAGGCCATCGCGCCGGCCTGTTCGGTCGGCATCCGCTCGGGCACGCGCGCCACGAACTCCGCCTCGACGACGCCGTACTCGGCGTAGAAGCCGCCCCGCGGTACCGGCATCGTCGCGGCGTTGACACGCTCGCCCACATCGAACCGGGTGACGTTGCGCCCGACCGCGGCCACCGTGCCTGCCGCGTCCCAGCCGAGGACGTAGGGGAGGTCGAGGCGACGCCGAAAGCGCCGTCGTAGTGGCCCTCCCGCTCGACCGCATCCCAGGACCCGACCGGTTCGCGACAGCCTTCACCTTCGCCCGTACGGCGGTCGGACGACTCACACCCGACGAGCAGGACCAGTTGACGGCGCTGCTGCGAAAAGCGCTGGGCTGACACCGGCACCCGGGGGGTGGGTGCCGCGCGCGCCGTCTGGAGCAACGGGCGCGCGCCGTCCGGAGCAACGGGCGCCCGCGCCCATCCGGTCCCCAGCGCTCTCACATCACGTCCTCGCGTTGGCTCCCGGCTAAAAGCCGCGGGCTGCCCTGTTCCTCGCCGTCATCCGACTCGTCGCCGGATCGGCGTACGGCGCACCGACAATATTTTTTGTCTTGACAGCTAGACTCGTCGGTGCGAGGCTTCTCGCAGCTCCTCCGCCGGGGGAGCGGCGAAGCGGCCCGCGCTCGCGTGCACGGAGTTACCCACCAGGGAGACAGCCATGGAGATCAGCGTCCACACCTTCGTCAGCCTCGACGGCGTCATGCAGGGCCCGGGCGGGGCCGAGGAGGACACCAGCGACGGCTTCACCCGCGGCGGCTGGCTCGTGCCGCACAGCCAGGCCGGGCAGCTCGACTGCGTCGACCGGTGGTTCCGGCAGGCCGACGCCTTCCTGCTCGGCCGCACCACCTTCGAGTTGATGCGCGGCTACTGGCCGCAGGTCACCGACCCCGACAACCTGGTGGCCACCGCCCTCAACACCTGGCCGAAGTACGTCGTCAGCAACACGCTCGCCGACGCCGCCGCCGCGTGGGGGAACACCACCGTGCTGCGCGGCGACGACATCGTCGCCCAGGTGCGCCGGCTCAAGGAGCGGCCGGGCGGCGAGTTGCAGGTGCACGGCAGCTGGCGGCTGGTGCGCACGCTGCACGACGCGGGGCTCGTCGACACCTACCGGCTGCTGCAGTTCCCGGTCGTCCTCGGCGAGGGCAAGCGCCTGTTCGCCGAGGGGGCCGCGCCGGCGTCGTACCGCATCACCGAGTCGGAGGTGGCCAGCGGCGGCGCGGGTGCGGTCGCGCTGACCCTGCGCCGGACCGGGCTCGGCACCACGACCTCCGGTGAGTTCGTGGTGCGCGACGGCCGCGAGGCCGTGGCGTGAGCGCGGCGGCGCCCGAGCGAGGTCCGCGCCGCCCGGCGCGCCGTCGTAGCGACACCATCCCCCGGCGGCCGCGACCACCGGGTCGTACTCGCCCCGACCTCCCGCCCGGCACCGACCCATGGCAGCCCTGACCCGGCCGCGACGAGGCGGGCGCGGCCGCGTCAGACCGAATAGCTGAGATCCTCGACGATCACGGATTCGGCGGTCACCCGTAGCCACACGGTCCCTCGGCTATCCGGGTCGTCATGGAGATATCGACGAAACCTCTCGTCCCAGCGGTTCTCGTCGGCACCGAGGTACCGGGCGAGTGTGCGTCCACCGCGCGGGACGTCGAACGGCAGGAGTTCTCCGCGTCCGCGGGCGATGACCTGCCCGACGACCCCGGTGGCCAGGTCGCACTCGCCGACGATCAGAGCGAGGCGCGGATCGGCGCGGACGCGGGTGAACAGCTTCGTCCACGGGCCGGTGAGGACCCAGAACGCGTGGTCCTGCCACAGATACCAGACCGGTCGCCCGGTCGGCCCTCTCGTCGCCACGCGGGCAACGAGAGGTCGGGCGAGGACGGCCGGTGAAGAAGGCCATGAGCTGACGCATCGCGCGCCTACGGGCCACCGAGGCCGACGGGGCGGGCAGGGGGACTCGTCCGGGCGTTGGTCCGCAGGGGCCAGCCGCCGACGGCGACGGCTGGCGTCGCGGGGCCGTCAGCGGCGGTCGGCGAAGCCGTCCAGCGCCGCCACGACCCGCTCGGCCATGCCGTGCCCGCTGCCGTGCCCGGCGCGGTCCAGCAGTTCCAGGCGCGCGTCCGGCCAGGACCGTGCCAGCAGCCACGGAATGTCGGGCGGGCTGCTGATGTCGAGGTTGCCGTGCAGCAGCACGCCGGGGATACCGGCCAGCCGCCCCGCGCCGCGCAGCAACTCGCCGTCGGGCAGGAAGCACGCGTGCCGCCAGTAGTGCGTGACCAGGCGGGCGAACACCATCCGGAACACCGGGTCGGCGTAGCGGGGATCGGGCCGGTGTCCGGGCACGGTGGCGACGTGGGTGTCCTCCCAGTCGCACCAGTCCCGCGCGGCCCGGTCCCGTACCGCCGGGTCCGGGTCGGCCAGCAGCCGGGCGTACGCGTCGGCCAGGTCGCCGTCGCGGTCGGCCGGCGGCACGCCGTCGCGGAAGCGGGACCACTCGGCGGGGAAGACCCGCCCCATGTCCCGGGTGATCCACTCGATCTCCCGCCGGGTGCCGGCCGTGACGCTGAACAGCACCAGCTCGCTGACCCGCCGCGGGTGCCGCTGGGCGTACGCCAGGCCGAGGGCGGACCCCCAGGAGGCGCCCAGCACCAGCCAGCGCTCCACCCCCAGGTGCTCGCGCAGCAGTTCGATGTCGGCGATCAGGTGGTCGGTCGTGTTGGTGGACAGGTCCACCGTCGGGTCCGCGGCGTGGGGGAGGCTGCGCCCGCAGCCGCGCTGGTCGAACAGGGTCACCCGGTAGCGGGCCGGGTCGAAGAGGGTCCGCCAACCGGACCCGCAGCCCGAGCCGGGCCCGCCGTGCAGCACCACCGCCGGCTTGCCGTCGGGGTTGCCGCAGGTCTCCCAGTACACGAGCTGGCCATCGCCCACGTCGAGCATCCCGTGCGCGTACGGCTCCGTCAGCGGGTTCCGCTGCGTCATCGCCTGTCCTCCCTCGTCCCGACCGATACAACAGCGCTGTTACATTAGCGGGGTGACTGACGGGCCGAACCGGGAGGCCGTGGGTACGCTGCTGCGGCACGTCCTCGACGTGCTCGACGGCGACGTGGCCGCGGTGTACGCCGAGCGGGGCCTGGCCGACTACCGGCCCCGGTTCTCCCCGCCGCTGCGGGTGCTGGTGGCCGACGGGCCGCTGTCCATCCGTGACCTGGCCCGCCGGGTCGGGGTCACCCACTCGGCGGCCAGCCAGACCGTGGCCCAGATGGCGCGCGCCGGCCTGGTGGAGCTCGCCCCGGGCGCGGACGCCCGGCAGCGCATCGTGCGCCTGAGCGACCGGGCCCGCGACCTGCTGCCGGTGATCGAGGCGGAGTGGGCGGCGACGACCGCCGCGATGCGCGGGCTGGACGCGGAGCTGTCCGTGCCGCTGGCCGACCTGCTGCACGAGGTCCTCGCCGCCGTGCGCCGACGCCCGATGCGGCAGCGCATCGCCGACGCGGGCCTGCCGCCACCCGCCTGAAGCGCGACCCGGAAAGCCCGGCGTCCCGTGTCGAGGCCGTCATTGCCTCGACCGGATCGTTGCGCCCGCGCGATAAACTTCGACGGCATTTCCGGCTGTCGGCGAGGACGTACCTTCACATGCGGCTGCGGCCCATCGATCTGGCGCGCGAGCACGGCCTGTCCACGCAGGCGGTGCGCAACTACGAGGAGGCGGGGATACTGCCGCCGGCCGAGCGCTCGCCGCACGGCTACCGCGTCTACGCCGCGCGCCACGCGGCGGCGCTGCGCACGTTCCTGGCGTTGATCCCCGCGCACGGTCACGCGACCGCGGCGGCGATCATGCGGGCCGTGAACGGCGGCGCGGTCGAGGAGGCGCTGCGGCTGATCGACGAGAGCCACGCGCAACTGGCCGACGACCGGCGCACCCTGCAGGCCGTGGAAGAGGCGCTTCGCGACCTGACGCCGCCGCGCGCGCGGGAGCCGGGTGAGACGTTCATCGGGCCACTGGCGCGCAGGCTCGGCATCCGGCCGGCGACATTGCGCAAATGGCAACGGGCCGGGCTGATCGTGCCCCGGCGTGATCCGCGCACCGGCTACCGCGTCTACACCTCCGCCGACGTGCGCGACGCGCTGCTGGCCCACCAGCTGCGCCGGGGCGGGCACGGGCTGGAGCAGATCGCCGGGGTGCTGCAGCGGGTACGCACGGCGGGCGGACCGGAGCCGCTGCAGGCGACGCTGCGGCAGTGGCGCGACCGGCTGACGGCGCGGGGCCGGGCGATGCTGACGGGCGCGGCCGCCCTCGACACCTATCTGGACACGCCGTAGCGCCTGGCCGCCGCGACCCGCCGTCAGTCCTGCCGCAGCAACGCCGCCGCCCGGTCGGCGGCCACCGCCACGAGACGGCGCAGCGCGTCGACGTCGACCTCGGGGCCCGGCGGCAGCAGCGGCGGGACCGGCGCGCCCGCCGGGCCCGGCGCCGGCGGTAGGGGCGGCGCCGGGCGCGCGTACGCCTCGGCGGCCGCCGTCCCCGCCGTATCCGGCGCGTCGGGCCGCCGGAGGGTTGCGGCCGCCGGCTGCGGTGCGGCGGCGGTGCCCGGCGGCGCGTCGATGCGACCGGTGCCCGGCGGCGCGTCGACGCGACCGGTGCCCGGCGCGGCGGCGAGCAGCGTCCGGGCGTCGCGGCCCCGAACCAGCAGCAGCAGGGCGGAGTCGGCGTCCAGCAGCCAGGACACTTGGTGGCACAGGGCGGCGGCGTGCCGGCAGGGGTGGTCCCACTCCGGGCAGTCGCACTCCGGGGTGACCTCGCCCAGGCCGGGCAGCAGCCGCACCCCGGCCAGGTCCGCCAGCTCGCGCGGCAACTGCCCGGCCAGCAGCGCCGCCCGGTGCCCGGCGCGGGCGGCCACCTCGGCGGCCAGGAGGTCCCAGTCGCCGTCGGCCAGCGGCGCGACGCGCACCCGGGTGGCGTACGCCTGCTCGGTGTCGCCGTCGTGCACGGCGGCGGCGAGCCGGCCGGGGCTGACGGTGATCGGGCCGACGTGTCCGGCGGCGGCCAGCCGGCGTCCGGCGCGCAGCGGCCCGGCGTCGAGGGCGTCGGCCTCCCACGCCCGGTTCCAGGCCGCACCCCAGAAGGTGCGGGGCCGGCGGGCCCGGCCGGGCGCGAAGGCGGGAAAGCCGCGCGGGGTCATCGGTTGCCTCCGAGGGTCACCAGATCGGCCAGTTCGGTGTCGCTGAGCGCGGCCAGGGCCGCCGGTCCGGCGTCGAGGACGGCCTCGGCGAGTTCCCGCTTGCCGGCGAGCAGCGCGGCGATGCGGTCCTCGACGGTGCCCTCGGCGATCAGCCGGTGCACCTGCACCGGCCGGGTCTGCCCGATGCGGTACGCCCGGTCGGTGGCCTGGTCCTCCACGGCCGGGTTCCACCACCGGTCGTAGTGCACGACGTGGTCGGCGCGGGTCAGGTTCAGGCCGGTGCCGGCGGCGCGCAGCGACAGCAGGAACACCGGGGCCTCGCCGGCGTCGAACCGGCGGACCAGGTCGTCGCGGGCGGCGACGGGCAGCCCGCCGTGCAGCAGCAGCGCGCCGACGCCCCGGTCGCTCAGGTGTTGGTGCAGCAGCCGGGCCATCGCGACGTACTGGGTGAACACGAGCACGGCGCCGCCGCCGGGCAGGATCGTGTCGAGCAGTTCGTCGAGCAGGTCGAGCTTGCCCGAGCGGCCGGCCAGCGGCGCGCTCTGGCGCAGGTACTGGGCGGGGTGGTTGCAGATCTGCTTGAGCGCGGTGAGCAGCTTGACGACCAGCCCGTGTCGGGCGAAGCCGTCGGTGCCGGCGATCAGGTCGAGCAGTTCGGCGACGCACGCCTGGTAGAGGGCCGCCTGTTCGGCGGTGAGCGCGACCGGCTGGTCGGTCTCGGTCTTGCCGGGCAGTTCCGGGGCGACGCCGGGGTCGCTCTTGCGCCGGCGCAGCAGGAACGGCCCGACCAGCCGGGCCAGGTCCCGCCCGGCGTCGGGGTCGCGGTCGGTCTGCACCGGCTTCACCCAGCGGGCGCGGAACTCCGCCAGGGTGCCGAGCAGGCCGGGGGTGGTCCAGTCCAGGATCGCCCACAGGTCGGTGAGGTCGTTCTCGACCGGGGTGCCGGTCAGCGCGACCCGGGCGGCGGCGGGGATCGCGCGCAGCGCCGTCGCGGTCTCCGAGTGCGGGTTCTTCACGTGTTGGGCCTCGTCGGCGACGAGCAGCGGCCAGCGCCGGGCGGCCAGCCGGGCCGCGTCGCGGCGCAGGGTGGCCCAGGTGGTGAGGACGAACCCGCCGTCGAGGTCGTCGAGGTGGCGGTCGGGGCCGTGGAAGCGGCGTACGGGGGTGCCGGGGGCGAAGCGGCGGATCTCGCGTTCCCAGTTGCCCAGCAGCGACGCGGGGCACAGCACGAGGGTCGGGCCGGCGGTGGCGGGGTCGGCCTGCCGGTGCAGGTGCAGGGCGATGAGGGTGACGGTCTTGCCCAGCCCCATGTCGTCGGCGAGGCAACCGCCGAGGCCGAGCCCGGTCAGTCGGGCCAGCCAGCGCAGCCCGTGGCGCTGGTAGTCGCGCAGGGTCGCGGTCAGCCCGGCCGGCGTGGGCACCGGGGCGGCGGTGTCGCCGTCGGCGAGGCGTCGCGCGGTGTCGGCCAGCCAACCCTCGGCGGTCACGTCGACGCGCTCGCCGTCGACGTGCGCCGCCCCGGTCAGCGCGGCGCGCAGCGCGGGCATCGCGGCCAGCGTCGCGGCGTGCGGATCGCGGGCGCGGCGGGCCAGGTCCGGGGGTACCAGCACCCACCGTTCGCGCAGCCGCACCACGGGGCGGTGCGCGTCGACGAGCTGGGCCAGTTCGGCCGGCGTGAGCGGCGTGCCGTGCAGGCTCAGCCGCCAGTGCAGCGCCAGGTCGCCGGGCTCGGCGAGCAGCCCGGCACCGCCGACGCGGCGGGCCGGGGCGCGCAGCACCGCCGAGGCGGTGAGGTCGCGGTCGAGCCCGGCCGGCCAGTGCGTGTCGATCCCGTCGGCGGCGAGGCGGGCGGCCGCGCCGGTGGCCAGGTCGACGACGTGGGCGTCGGTCAGCGCCAGCGCGTCCGGCACCGCCGACTCCAGCAGCCCGGCCAGCGGCGGCCACACCCGCGCGGCGTGCCGCAGGGCCAGCAGCACGGCGTCCCGGGACCCGGACGGGAAGCCGGGGACCGGGGCGCGCCACAGCGCGGCGGCGTCGGTGATCAGCGCCGGCGCCGCCGGGCGGTGCGCCTGGGCCACCAGCCGCCACGGCTCGTCGGGCGTGTCGAGGTGTTCCAGGCGCAGCGACAGCCGTACCGCCGTGTCGGCGTGTTCGGCGACCCGGGCGGCCCAGTCGCGCAGCCGCCCGACCGGCGTGGGTGGCTGCGCCGCCCACGCGCCGGTGGCGTCGTCGGCGCGGGGCAGGGTGTCGGCGACGGCGTCGAGGAAGTCGCGCAGCAGCCGCCGCGGGTCGGGCAGCCAGGTCGGGGTGCGTCCGGGCACCGGCGTCGCGCGCGCGGCGGCGGGCATCGCGGCGGCCAGCCGCGCGTGTCGGGCCTCGTCGTCGGCGGTGAGCGGCCCGACCCGCCAGGCGTCGTGCCCGGCGGGGGTCACCGTGGGCAGCAGCAGGCCGCGGGCGGCCAGGTGCAGGGCCTCGCGGGCGGCCGCAGCCCAGAACGCGGCCGCCGGGTCGGTGACCGTGGCGGTGAGCAGCAGCGCTACGCCGGATGCCACCGACACCCGCCGCGCGGGCACCGGTGCGGGGTGTCCGTGCGGCGGCGTCGCCAGTGTCGCCTCGACAGGTTCGCCGAGGCTGTCGGGCGGGGGCTCGCCGTCGGGCGACCAGACGAGCAGCGTCGCGGCGCGGGGCGGGTCGGCGGGGGTGAACGTGACGGCATGGGAGCCGATTGTCACGGGTGTCCTTCCATCTGCGGGTCGGCGGTCGGGTTCTCGGCGTGGGGCGGGTCGTCGCGGACCCGCCCCACGCCGGGTCGGATCCCGATGCCGCGCGCGGTCGCGGCGCCGCTCACCGGCCGAGCCTGCGGTAGCGGCGCACCGCCAGGGGCAGGAACACGGCGATCAGCAGCAGCGGCCACGCGACGGCGAGGGCGACGGCGTGCTGCGCGGCGAACGAGTCGCCGCCCCAGCCGGGGTTGCCGAACAGTTCCCGGCAGGCCGCGACGGTCGCCGACAGCGGGTTCCACTGCGCGAGCGCGGCGAGCCAGCCGGGCATGGTGTCGGGGGCGACGAAGGCGTTGGAGGTGAACCCGACGGGCCAGACGAGGATCTGCAGCACCGCCACCGACTCGGGCTTGCGCAGCACGAGCGCCAGGTGGATGCCGACCCAGATCAGGGCGAAGCGCAGCAGCAGGAGCAGCCCGACGGCGGCCAGGGCGGCCGCGGTGCCGGCGTGCCACCGCCAGCCGACGGCGACGCCGCAGGCGAGCATGACGGCCAGCCCGGCGGCGGCGTGCAGCAGGTCGGCGGTGGCGCGGCCGGTGAGCACCGCCGAGGGGGCCATCGGCAGGGACCGGAACCGGTCGGTGACGCCGCGGGCGGTGTCGGTGGCCACGGCCGCGTACGTGGACTCGATGCCGAAGGCCATCGTCATGGCGAACATGCCGGGCAGCAGGAACTCGCGGTAGTCGCCGCCGCCGGGCACGCTCATCGCGCCGCCGAAGAGGTAGGCGAACATCAGCACCAGCAGCACCGGGAACAGCAGCCCGACGATGGCCTGCGCGGGTTGGTGGACCCAGTGCGCCAGCGCCCGGCCGGTCAGCGTGACGCCGTCGGCGACGGCCCAGCGCAGGCGGTGCGGCAGCGGGTGGACGTTCGCGCTCATGCGGTCACCTTCTCGTCGGTGGGGTGGGCGGCGGGGGAGTCGTCGCCGGTGAGCCGCAGGAACACCTCGTCGAGGGTGGGGCGGCGCACCGCGATGTCGGCGGCCGTGAGCCCGGCGTCGTCGAGTGCCCGCAGCACGGCCGCCAGCGCGGCGACCCGCCCGGTGACGGGCACGCTGACCCGCAGGGCCGCCGCGTCGACGTGCGGGGGCGCGTCGACGGCGGCGGCGACGGCCCGCGCGGCCGGGGCCAGCTCGTCGGCGCGGGACAGCACCACGTCGATCCGGTCGCCGCCGAGGGCGGCCTTCAACTCGTCGGGGGTGCCGTCGGCGATCACCCTACCGGCGTCGACGACCCGGACGCTGTCGGCGAGCTGGTCGGCCTCCTCCAGGTACTGCGTGGTCAGCAGCACGGTGGTGCCGTCGGCGACGAGCCCCCGCACGGCGTCCCACACCTGCGCCCGGGCGCGTGGGTCGAGCCCGGTGGTGGGCTCGTCGAGGAAGAGCACCGGCGGGTCGAGGATGAGGCTGGCCGCGAGGTCGAGCCGGCGGCGCATCCCGCCGGAGTACGTGCCGGCGGGCCGGTCGGCGGCGTCGGTCAGGTCGAAGCGGGCGAGCAGTTCGGCGGCCCGCGCGCGGGCCCGGGCCCGGTCGAGGTGGTGCAGCCGGCCGAACAGCACCAGGTTCTGCCGACCGCTGAGCACCTCGTCGACGGCGGCGTGCTGACCGACCAGCCCGATGCGGGCACGGACCCGCTCGGGGTGGCGGCGAACGTCGGCGCCGGCCACCCGGGCGGTGCCGGCGTCGGGCCGCAGCAGGGTGGTCAGCACCCGCACCGCCGTGGTCTTGCCCGCCCCGTTGCGGCCGAGCAGCCCGCAGACCGTGCCGGCGGGCACGGTCAGGTCGAGGCCGGCCAGGGCCTCGGTGTCGCCGTAGCGCTTGCGTAGTCCCTCGGCCTCGACGGCCGGTCCGTTCCGGTGCATCCGTGCCCCCACCCACTCGTTTCGTACGCCGTACGGTGCACCATACGGTACGGCGCACGGTAGAGTGCCGGAGCATGACGACCGAGTACAGCGGCACCGGCGACCCCGCGCGCAGCCTCGCCCTGCTCTGGCGCACCCGCGAACGCGCCAGCCGCAAGGGCCGACCCGACCTGTCCGTCGACCGGATCGTCCGCGCCGCCATCGAGGTCGCCGACGCCGACGGCCTGGCCGCCCTGTCCATGCGCCGCGTCGCCGAACGCCTCGGCGTCGGCACCATGTCCCTCTACACGTACGTCCCCGGCAAGGGCGAGCTGCTCGACGTCATGCTCGACACCGTCTACGGCGAGACCGCCCGCCCCGACGACGTGCCCGGCGGCTGGCGCGGACGCCTCACCCACGTCGCCCGCGAGACCTGGGCGCTCTACCTGCGCCACCCCTGGCTGCTGCAGGTCGCCACCAACCGCCCGCCGCTGGGCCCCAACGTCATCGCCCGCTACGAGTACGAACTGCGCGCCGTCGACGGCATCGGCCTGACCGACCTGGAGATGGACGCCGTGGTCACCCTCGTCTCCGGGTACGTCCACGGCGCCGTGCGCAGCGCCGTGGAGGCCGCCCAGGCCGCCGCGCGCACCGGCATGACCGAGGAACAGTGGTGGCAGGCCCACGCCCCCTACCTCGAGAAGGCCCTCGACCCGCGCCGCTACCCCCTCGCCGCCCGCGTCGGCACCGCCGCCGGGCAGGAGTACCAGGGCACCGCCGACCCCGCCCGCGCGTTCGAGTTCGGGCTGGCGCGCATCCTCGACGGCATCGAGGTACTCGTCACCGGCCGCCCGGGGGCCGCCGCCGCGACCGGCGACGGATAACCTTGCCGGCATGACGATGCGGCCCATCAGGATCATCGGCGACCCCGTGCTGCGCACCCCGAGCGAGCCGGTCACCAGCTTCGACGCCGAACTGCGCGCCCTGGTCACCGACCTGATGGACACGCTGCTCGGCGCGCCCGGGCGCGCCGGCGTCGCCGCCCCCCAGATCGGCGTGAACGCCCAGGTGTTCGTCTACGACGCCGACGGCGAACGCGGTCACCTGGTCAACCCGACGCTGGAGCTGTCGCAGGAGTTGCAGGACGACGACGAGGGCTGCCTGTCCATCCCCGGCCTCTACTTCCCGACCCCACGGGCGATGCACGCCACCGCCCACGGCTTCGACCAGCACGGCGAACCGCTGACCATCTCGGGCAGCGGATTCCTCGCCCGGGCCCTGCAACACGAGACCGACCACCTGGCCGGCCGCCTCTACGTCGACACCCTGCGCGGGGACACCCGCCGCAGGGCGCTGCGCGAGATCCGCGCCGGCCGCTTCGACTCGCCCAGCCGCCGCCGCTGAACCCGGGCGCGCCGACCCGCCCGCGTACGCGAAGGGCCGCCGGACCCCGACGGGCCCGGCGGCCGCAACGTCACCCGCGGGGCTCACCCGCGCGACGGGGCGTCACTTCGGCGGGGGAGCCACCAGGCACACCGCCGGCGTCGAGGCGTTGCCCGCGTCGTCCACGCCGACGATCAGCGCGTCGCCGCGCAGCGTCACCTTGTAGTCGATGTCGCCGGTGCCGTCCTTCACCCGCGACTGGGCCCCCGGCGCCTGCACCAGCTTGATCTTGGTGCCGGCCGGGAACGGCCCGAACCGCACGCTCGGGTCCGCCGCGTCACCGATGAACACCTCGACCGCCGTGTCCACCACATCCGTCGACGTCAGCTCGTAGAACCCGTCCGGGTTGTACGAGCCGGGCGTGTTGTCCCCGCTCGGGTTGTTCGTCGGCACGCACGCCGTCGCCGGGGCGGTCGTGTCCACCACCCGCATCACCGCGGTGTCGCTGCCGCTGTTGCCGGCCGCGTCGGTGGCCGTGCACGTCACCGTCGTCGCCCCCAGCGGGAACGTCGAGCCCGGCGGCGGCACGCACGCCGGGGTCAGCGGACCGTCGACGTTGTCGCTCGCCGTGGCCGGGTAGTCGATCACCGCGCCGGCGGGGCTGGTCGCCTCCACCGTCCGGTCGTCGACGAGCACCGTCGGCGGCGTGACGTCGTTGACCCGCACGCGGATCTGCTGCGTGAACGCCGGCCCGCCGGACAGGCCGTTGAGCCGGAACTCCACCGTGCAGCCCAACTGCGCGCCCTGCGCGGCGTCGCCCGCCACCGTGATCGTCTCGGCGAACGGCACGTCGGTGCCCGACTGCTGCGTCCGCGACGGCGCGTCGAAGCCCACCGACAGGCCCGCGTCGCACGAGGTCACCGTCGGGGTGACCGTGACGTCCAGGTCCCGCAGGCCCGCCAGGATGGCGGCGGTCACCGTGTCGGGGGAACTGCCCACCAACTGCCCGCCGGTGGCCGCCACCGCCGCCGTCGCCTGCCCGGTGGCGTCCAGGCCGCCACCGCCACCGCTGACGTTCACCGCCAGCAGCCGCGCCTCGTCGGCCTGCAACGCCGCCGTCGCCTGCGCCAGGGTGCGCCCGTTGCTCGGGTCGTGGCTCGGCGCGTCACCCACCAGCACCACGATCCGGCTGCTGCCCGACCGGTAGGCGACCGCCCCCTCGGACACCTCGACCAGCGCGTTCACCCACGCCTCCGGGACGTCCCCGCCGCCGCCCGCGGCCAGCCCGTTCACCGCGTTCTGCAGGGCCGTCGCGTCGTCGGTCAGGTCCTGCCGCACCCGGAACAGCTCCGCGCCGTCGCCGGTGTCCCGGTAGGAGGCCACCGCGAACTGCGCCGACGGCTGCGCCGCCCGCACGTCCGTGATGACCTGCTGCAGGTTGGTCCGCACGTTGGCGATCGCCCCGCCCATGCTGCCGGTCGTGTCGACCAGCAGCACCACGTCGGGCTTCGGCGGAATCGGTGGGGTGGACACCACTTTGCTGACACCGATCGTCGTGCCCGGATCGGCGTCGCGGTCCACGAGGGCCGGACTCACCCCCGGCGCCGCCGCCGCGGGGGTCGCCAGCGCGGTCACCACCGCCGTCACGCCGGCGATCACGCTCACCGTCCGTGTTCGCCGCCAGGGCACTGCTGCTGTTGCCATGCGTTGCTCCTTCAGCTCCGCCGCGCGTGGAACGCGCGACCTCTGCCGGGAGACGCTAGAGCCAGCGCCGGGTCCCACCGGTCCGACACCAGCGCAGCTCAGCGTCGGGTTCCCGACCCGCAACCGCGCCCCGACATGCAGGCGAAAGAGCTCTCACGTCGGCCCTCGGCCGGTCGTGCGGGCCGCGCCGCCGACCGGAGGCACCCCCGCGCCGCCCGGCTCGAGCACCCCACCCGCACGGCCCGTGGCCACGGGACAACCGGCGGTCACCGCCCGTGGGCCGTCAACGCGTACTCACCGTAGTCGGCAACCCGGGTGAAACCCAGCCGCTCGTAGAGCCGCACGGCCGGCCCGTTGTCCGCCCTCACGTTCAGCGTCACGTGCGCGACGCCGTCCAGCAACCGCCCACACAACGCGGCCACCACCGCCCTGGCCAGCCCCCGCCCGCGCGCCCGGGGATGGGTCGTCACATTGCCCAACGCCGCCACCCCGTACGCCGGCGAGTACACGTGCACCCCGGCGACCGCCACCACCTCACCGCCCTCGCGCACGCCCACGTACTGGCCGGTGTCCAGCATCCGCGGGTCGAACCAGTTGCCCGGGTATGCCTGCGCGTACAACCGACGCAGCGCCGGCAGGTCGGCGGCACCCAGCACCACCCCCGCCGGCGGGACCGCCGCCAGCCGGGCCCGGTCGGTCAACGCCATCTTGTAATGCGGGCCGGCCGCCTCCATCCCGTACGCCCCGGCCAGCGCCGGCACCAGACCGGGGGACAGGTGCGCCCACAGCCGCGCCGGCAGCACCGGCGCCATCTCGCGCAGCAGCACCGCCAGCTCCGCCACCCGCGACGGGGCCGCGAACGCCAGCAGCGTCGGCGGGTCGGCGCCGTGGTACAGCAGGGCCACCTCCTCGCCCCGACGAAACCAGGAGGTGTACGGCCAGAAGAAGTCGTCCAGGTCGCCCAGCTGGTACGCGTGCAGCACCGGGTCCCGCCCCAGCAACCCGGCGAGGACGGTGCGGTCGTGTTCGGCGCGTACCGGCATCGCACGATGATCACACACCCGGCGGAGTCCGCCCCGGACCAGTGGGCGGCGACCCGTCAGGCCGCCATCCACTGGTCGAAACCCAACTTGCCGACCAACGCCAGCACCACCACCAACAGCACGATCCGCACGAACCCGGAACCGCGCCGCAGCGCCATCCGCGCCCCCAACGCCGCACCGGCGACGTTGCACACCGCCATCGCCGCCCCCAACAGCCACCACACGTTCCCCGTCGCCGCGAACACCACCAACGCCCCCAGATTCGTGCCCGCGTTCACGATCTTCGCCATCGCCGAACCGTGCACGAAGTCCGCACCCACCAACGCGGTGAACGCCAACACCAGAAACGTCCCCGTACCCGGCCCGATCAACCCGTCGTACAGGGCGATGCCCACACCCGCCACCGCGACCACCGCCACCACCCGCCACCGGGTCCGCCGCTGCGGCTGCGCCACCACCCCCAACCGCGGGCGCAACACCACGAACACCGCCACCGACACCAGCACCACCAACACCACCGGCCGGTACGCCGACGCCGGCACCGCCCCCGCCAACGCCGCACCCAACCCGGCGCACAACACCGCCAACCCCGCCGACGGCCCCGCCACCGCCCAATCGATCTTCGTACGCCGCGCGTACGTCAGCGCCGCCGTCGCCGTACCCGCGATCGCCGCCAGCTTGTTCGTGCCCAACGCCGACGCCACCGGCATCCCCGGCGCCGCCACCAGCAACGCCGGCAACAGCAACAACCCGCCACCGCCCACCACGGCATCGACCCAACCAGCCATGGCGGCCGCAGCGAGCAGGGTGGTCAGCGACAGAGGATCCACGGGCCGCCATTCTTCCCACCGCCGCCCGCCCGACGAGACCACCTGTGGCCAGCCTCACCAGCACCCGGCCGCAGCACCGCCCAGCGCCCGGTCACCGCCCCCGCCGCCGGCGCAACCACACACCCACCGCACCCAGCGCCACGAAAAGCACCACCGAACACCACAACACCTTCAACACCCGGCAACCCTCCCACGGCCACGTAGGGTGCAAGCGTGCGCCTGGCGACCTTCAACCTGCTGCACGGCCGGTCCCTCACCGACGGCCTCGTCGACCCCGACCGGCTCACCGCCGCCGTCACCGCCCTCGACGCCGACGTCCTCGCCCTGCAGGAAGTCGACCGCGACCAGAGCCGCAGCGGCAAACTCGACCTCACCGCCATCGCCGCCCGCGCCCTCGGCGCCGACGAACACCGCTTCGCCGCCGCCGTCGTCGGCACCCCCGGCGAACAGTTCCGCCCCCTGCGCCACGACGACGACGGACACGGCGAACCCTGCTACGGCATCGGCCTCGTCACCCGCTACCGCGTCCGCAGCTGGCAGGTCACCCGACTGCGCGCCGCCCCCGTACGCTCACCCGTCTACGTCCCCGGGCCCGGCGGCGGGCTCACCCTCCTGCACGACGAACCCCGCGTCGTCCTCGCCGCCGTCCTCGACACCCCCCACGGGCAGCTCACCGTCGCCGCCACCCACCTGTCCTTCGTCCCCGGCTGGAACGCCCACCAACTGCGCCAGACCGTCCGCGCCCTACGCGCCCTGCCCGCGCCCCGCATCCTCCTCGGCGACCTGAATCTCCCCGCCGGACCCGCCCGGCTCCTCACCGGCTGGCGCCCCCTCGCCCGCCGCCCCACCTACCCCGCCGGGCAGCCCCGCGTGCAACTCGACCACATCCTCGCCGACCGCCACGGCATCGACCGGCTGCCGCCCGTCACCGCCGTACACACGCCCCTGTCCACCATCTCCGACCACCGACCCCTCCTGGTCGACCTCGGCCACCCCACTGTGGCAAGCTGAACCCGACGCGACTGGCGGCCAGGGGATGGGCAACAACCATCGGGGAGCTCCACGAGCGGAGGTCGACCGCCTGGGCCCCCGCTGACGGAGGAGCACCATGCCCACCGCCCGACTCCTGCCCGGCGCCCCCGTCGCCGACCACATCCTCACCGACGTCGCCGCCGGCGTCACCGCCCTGCGCGCCACCGGGACCACCCCCAGCCTCGCCACCATCCTCGTCGGCGACGACGACGCCAGCGCCGGCTACATCCGCATCAAACAGCGCCAGGCCGCCGAACTCGGCTTCGACTCACCCCACGTCCACCTGCCCGCCACCGCCACCCAGGCCGACCTGCACCGCGTCATCACCGAATTCAACACCGCACCCGACGTACACGGCCTGCTCATCCAGCACCCCATCCCCGCCCACCTCGACTACGACCGGGCCCTGCAGACCATGGACCCCGACCTCGACGTCGACGGCATGCACCCGCTCAACATGGGCCGCCTCGCCCTCGGCCTGCCCGGACCACTGCCCTGCACCCCCGCCGGCATCGAAGCCCTCCTCGCCTTCCACGACATCCCCGTCGCCGGCCGCGACGTCGTCATCCTCGGCCGCGGCGCCACCCTCGGCCGCCCCCTCGCCCTGCTGCTCACCCAGAAGCGCCCCACCGCCAACGCCGCCGTCACCGTCGTGCACACCGGTGTCCCCGACTGGGCCACCCACACCCGCCGCGCCGACATCCTCATCGCCGCCGCCGGCGTCCCCGGCATCATCCAGCCCGAACACGTCCGCCCCGGCGCCGTCGTCATCGGCGGCGGCGTCCGCTACGAGGGACGACGCCTGCTGCCCGACGTCGCCGAGACCTGCGCCGAGGTCGCCGGCGCCATCACCCCCCGCGTCGGGGGAGTCGGCCCCACCACCGTCGCCATGCTCTTCCGCAACGCCCTCGACGCCGCCCGCCGCGCCACCGGCCACGCCTGACCCCGCCCCCTCCGGCCATCCACCCACGGTGCCCGGCCCCGGCGGCCCACGGCCGCGCCACGGCCCGGCGGATCGTCGGGGCGGGACCGGGCGGGCGGGACGGTGGGCGGACAGCCCGCCGCCGGGCCGACCGGCCACCGCCCGCCCGGACCCGCCGAGCGGGCGGCCTGGACCGACGCGCCAGGAGAGCACACCGTCGCGCACCGCACGCTCCGGCTCGCCGCGCCGGCCGCCATGCTGCCGATCGAGGCACACACACGGCGCCGCCGCGCCACCACCCGCAACCCGACCAACCACCGCGCCCGGCACGGCGCCTGGTCACCGCGCCACCATCGCCCGCACCGCCGAACACCACCCCGGCAGAAACGCCAACACCTCCGCCGCCCGCCGCCGCCGCTGCGCCGCCGACAACACCCCCAGATCCGCCACCGCCGCCTCGAACAACGGCGCCAGCTCCACACCCCGCTCCGGCGCGTCCACCGCCAGCACCGCGTGACACCGCGCGTACGTCGCCACGATCCAGAACATCGCCTCCCGGTGCCAGCCCGCCGCCACCAGCGCGGCACCACCGTCCACCACCACCGGCCGCCCCGCCGCCGTGATGTCCGCGCTGAAGGGGAACCGCGTCCGCGCCACCCCCGCCGCCACGTCGAACGTGTACGCCAACCCCGCCAGGTGCTCCGCCACCCGCCCCGCCGACACCCCACCGCCGTCCAACAGCTCCAGCACCGCCGCATAGCGCTCCGCCATGCCGTACGCCGCCAGCACCTCCCGCGCCACCACGTACCGCCGCCGCACCGTCGGCTCCACCAGTCCCGCGACCAGCGGCAGCACCGCCGTCAACGACGTCGGGAACAACCACGCCGTCACCTGCTCGTGCAACGGCCCTGAGCCCTCCAGCCCCCGCAACCCCGCCTCGATCCGCGCCCGCACCCCGGCACACCGACGGCGCACCCACACCGGATCCGCGAACTCCGCCGACACCCGCGCCCGCAACCCCGCCAGCCGACCCGTCGGATCCGCCAGCACCCCGTCGCCACGGAAGCACCCCGCGAACACCCACGAACCCAACACGTCCTCCGCCGCACCCAGGTCCGCCCACGTCACGAACGTGACCTCCAGCAGCACCCCACCCCAGCGGAACTTGCCCAGCTTTTCCACCGCCTCCGCCCGCACCACCAGCACGTCCACGTCCGACCACGGCGGCAACACCGCGTCCGCCGCCATCGCCAGCACCGACCCCGACAGGAACGCACCCTGCACACCCGGCTCCCGCGCCGCGTACTGCCGCACCCACGCCGCCGCCACCGCGCGCGCCGCACCCGCCCTCACGACCGCGACCCCGGCCCGGCCGGCGCCAACGCCGCCAACGCCCGGTTGGTACGGTTGGACCGCACCGCCTCCCGCTGCTGCCCGGCCGTCACCTCGATGTACGTCTGCGACGACGCCAGCGACGCGTGCCCCAGCAACCGCATGATCTCCGCCGCGCTCGCCCCGTCCTCCGCCAACCGCGTCGCGAACGTGTGCCGCAACGCGTGCAACCGCGCCCCCCGCGGCACCCGGTCGGTGATGCCGGCCCGCCGGTAACAGGACTCCACCAGATACTGCAACCCGCCCCGGCGCAGCGGCTCACCCCGACGGTCCACCAGCAACGGCGCGTCCGGCCGCACCGTCCGCGACCCGAACCGGCGCGCCCGACTGTCCAGGTAGCCCGTCAGCACCCGGTCCAGCTCCGCCTCGATGGGCACCACCCGCGGCCGTCCGCCCTTACCGGCGACGTCGACGCGCCGCTCGCCCGCACGGCCCGCCACCGAGCCCACCCGCAACGCCAGCAGCTCCGACAGCCGCAGGCCCGCGCACAGCGCCAACGCCAGCACCGCCAGGTCGCGCTCCGGCCACGGGTCGCGCTGCCGGCCCTCCTGCCGGGCCACCGAGGCCAGCAGCCGCTCCGGGGTGTCCGCCCCGCGCAGCGGCTTGGGCTGGGGGAGCGGCGCCCGGGGTCGCCCGACCGCCGGCATGGGGTTGCCCGCGACCACGCCGTCGGCGACCAGGAAGGAGAAGAAACCGTTCCAGGTGGACCACGCCCGGTGCACGGAGGCGACCGCCCGCGGGGCGGCGAACCGGGCGAACGCCGCCCGCATGACCCGGGGAGTGAGGGCGGCGACGGGCAGCTCGTCGAGGGGGAGGGGAGGGGTGGTTTCCTCGGCCGCCAGCGCGGCGACGGTGCGCAGGTCCCGCCGGTACGCCTCCAGCGTGTGGGGGGATGGCTTGCGGGTGGCGCGGGCGGTCAGGAACTCCTCGATCAGACACTCTACCGATTCGTCCTTTTTGTCATGCATAAGGACTATTATGCATCAATTTCGCGTTCGCCCGCAACGGCAGGAGAGGGGAGACCGTGCGACGGTACGTGCTCACCGGCGCGCCCGGGGCGGGCAAGACGACCCTGGCCGACGCGCTGCGCCGGCGCGGGTGGATCGTCGTCGCGGAGGCGGCCACCGACGTCATCGCAGCGGAGCAGGGGCGCGGCGTCGCCGAACCCTGGCGCGGGGCGGGTTTCCTCCACGCCGTGGCAAGCCTGCAGCGGCGACGCCGGGAGGAGGCCCGCACGCGCGGCCCACAGATCCCATGACCGGGCTCCACTGTGCACCCTGGCGCTCGCGCGGTACCTGGGCCACCCGGTGGGGGCGGTGCTCGCCGCCGAGATCACGCGGGCACTACAAACGGGCGCCTACCAGCGCCCGGCGCTCCTCGTCGAACCGCTGGGCTTCGTGCGGCGCACCGCCGCACGCCGCATCGGCTACGCCGAGTCGCTGGCGTTCGCCCGCGTCCACGAGGAGGTCTACCGGGCGCACGGCCACCAGCTCATCGCCGTCCCGCCGGGCCCGGTGGAGCTGCGGGTCGCGCTGGTCGAGGCGCACCTGGGGCGGCTCGCGGACCTCCCGGCGGACCCGTGTGAGGGAGGGCCCGATCCGCGCTACTTGACATAATGTACATTATCGAATGTCTGCCTGGGTCGTGGCCTCGCGGGTCGCCGACCACACCCGACCTCACAGGCGCGCCGAGGTCACGCCGAAGCGGCGTCCACGCCTCGACACTCTGCCAGCCGGCCTCGACCAACAGGTCCTGCAGCAGCGCACCCGTCGGCGCCTCGACGTACGCCCTGCCTGCCCCCGGGCAGCGCGCCGCGTGGCCTGCGCCGTCCGCTGCGCGCCGAATCGCCAGAACCACCCAAGGTCCCCCGGATGCAGCTGCACGGGCCCCGCGTCGTGCTGCCGTCGCCGCAACACCCGCACCAAGTCACCGAGCCCGTCGACGCCGGGCTCACCCATCTCGACCGCCATCGGGCGATCACACACCATCCGCCGGGCCTGCACACACCCGGATTTCGCGCCGGCCGGTGGTGTTGGGCGTCGGGTACCGCCTGAACGAGGCGCGCCCGCCGTTCGGGGAACGCCGCTATAGCGCTTAAGTATTAAGCTCCGTCGAGCATTGACATGGCTCTTTTGTTTCGCGAATGTATCCCCTCAAGGAGCACGCTCCCCTACCCCACCATCAGCGCACGGCGGGGTTCATCCGGAGCCCTCACGGGGCGCACGTGCGTCAGACGACCACACCTGAAGGGGTTCATCAATGCTGCCTGTTTGGCGACGCCTTGCGGCGTTGACGGCGGCGGTCCTCGCCGTCTCCCTACTAGACGTGACGCCTGCGGCGGCCGAGCCGCTGCCGGCCGTCACCACCGGCAACTACGCCTACGACCAGGCGCCCAACGCCGGCGCTGGCACCGACGCCGGCCAGACCGGGTTGCTGCCGTTCGGCACCGGCGCGCTCGCCGACACCCAGACCACCACGCGGGCGCAGTGGGTGGGCGACGGGGTGGCGAAGTACAAGCAGGTGTCGGTGGTACTGGACCTGCTGCGTGACCACCGCCTGGACCATCTGAAGCTGGTCAGCAACGCACCCAACGCGTACTACGGCATCAAGAGCATCGCCGTTCGCGCCCGCTCCGAGGGCGAGGCGGACTACACGTCGCTCGCCGCGCGGCCGTGGTACGGCACGGCCAGCCCCCTGCCGGCCGGCACGGCGCTGAACAACACCCTCACCGTGCCGATGAACGGGCACACCGCCCGCTTCGTGATCGTGACGATCACCCGTCTGCACGAATACCAGCACATGGTGCTGAACGAGATCGCCCTGCACCCGGCCGCCGACGCGCCCGGGGGCAACCCGGCCCCGCCGCTGACCGCGGAGCAGCTGCGCGCCGAGTTGGCGAAGCCGACGAAGCAGGTCCCCCGGCCCGGCATGGTCGACGTCGGCAACTACTACTTCGGGGTCACCCCGGAGGACGGCGTGCCGGACTCGGCCGGCGGCGTCGTGCCGTTCGGCTACGGGGAGCTGTTCAACCGGGACGTGACCCGCAACGTCGGCTGGCGCGGGCGGGCCGACGCACCGAAGAGCGTCGCGCTGGTGTTCGACCTGCTGCGCGACCATCCGCTCGACCGGATCAGGATCGTCGGCAACGCGCCCAACCAGTTCTGGGGCTTCGACGAGATCACCGTGACGTACCGGCCGGAGAGCAGCGAGACCTACCGGGTCGCCAGTCGGGCCGTGCGGGCGCGCACCGAGCTGAGCTACACGCTCGAGGTGCCGATGTCCGATCAGGTCGCGCGGTTCGTGCGGATCGAGGTCAGCCGGGTGAACCAGTACCTGCACATCCCGCTGTCCGAGGTGGAGTTCACGGTCGGCAACGGCCCCGTCGGGCAGGATCCCGCCCCGCCGTACGCGGCTGCCCAGTTGCAGCGGGAACTGGCCCGTCACACCCGGATGGTGGACCAGTTCGGGCAGTATCTCTACCAGGACTGGCCCGGCAAGGTGACCTCGGCGGGGCAGCTGAGGCAGGAGCACCGGCAGGAGTGGAGCCGGTTGAAGGACGTGAGCGCGGACCGGGCCGTGCACGACCGGTACGGCGGCGTGAAGTCCCTGCCCAAGCAGCCGGCGGAGGGGTACTTCCGGCTGCGCAAGGTGGACGGGCGCTGGTGGTTCGTCACGCCCGATGGTCACCTGTTCCTGCTCAAGGGCGTCGACTCGGTCTCGCACGACGAGTGGGGTTACGGCACCCTCTACCGCAACGCGGACGGCAGCGCGCGCGACGTCTTCGACGGCCTGCCGGACCCGCAGCTGTACCCCGACGCGTACGCCGTGACTGATCGGGGGCACACGGTCAGCTTCGTGAAGGCGAACCTGATGGCGAAGTACGGTGACGAGTGGCGGCAGGACTGGCGCGAGGTCACCGGCCGGCGGCTGCTGGACTGGGGCTTCAACGGTCTGAGCAAGTGGGCTCGCGACCCGGGGCTGCGCATGCCGTACATCTCCCAGGTGACGGCGCCGCCGGATGCCGTCCGGGTGCTGTGGGCGATCGACCCGTTCGATCCGCAGTTCGGGGCGAAGCTCGACCGCCACACCGACATCAGGGCGCTCAGGCACGACCCGTGGCTGATCGGCTACTTCTTCGACAACGAGCGCGGCTGGAACACCGAGGTCGTCAAGGAGGTGTTGCGGCGCGACGGCAGCCTGCCGGCGAAGCGGGCTTTCGTCGACTACCTGGCCGGGGCGTACGGGCATGACCTGGCGCGGGTCAACGCGTTGCTCGGCACCGACGCCGGGTCCTTCGAGGCGCTGGTCGCCACGCCGGTCGACGTGGCGCGGGTGCCGGCCGACGACGTGCGCGGGTACGTCCGGCTGGCGTCGCGCACCTACTACACGGCGGTCCGCGCGGCGATCGTCAAGCAGGACCCGAACCACCTGTTCCTCGGCTCGGCCCTGGTGCCGACCTGGCACAGCAGTCTGGACTGGAACGTGGGTGGCATCGACCAACTCGACGCCGTGTCGTTGGATGTCTACAGCGACAGCGCGGCCTACCTGGCCGAGTACGAGGCGTTGGACAAGCCGGTGCTCAACCTGGAGTACTCGTTCAACACCTCGGATCGGGGGCTGCGCGCCATCAACGCCTCGGTGCGGGCGCAGAGTGTCGCCGAGCGCGGCCACAAGTACCGTGCCTTCCTGGAAGCGCAGGCCAAGAGCCCGGTGTTCGTCGGGTCGGGGTGGTTCGTGTACTACGACCAGGCGGTCACCGGCCGGCCCGGGGACGGCGAGAGTTACAACTTCGGCCTGCTCAACCAGCAGGACCAGCCGTACGGCGAGATGACGGACATCATGCGGGACACCAATCTCACGCTGGAGCTGGTGCATTACCACGGCACCAGCGACCTGACCGCGCAGATGTTGGCCGGCAGCATCACCCGGCTCGGCAGGGTGGATCGGGGCGACACCCGGCTGTCGCTTCCGGCGGTGCCGGAGGCGTTCCGGCTGCGGATCGTCTCGTCCAGCCATCCGGGCATCGTCGGCACCGACGGAACGGTCACGCCGGCCAGCCGGCGCACCAGGGTGACGGTCGAGCTGGAGGTCACCCGTACCCGCGACGGCAGCGCGGCCCGGACCCGGCCGATCACGGTGTGGGTGCCCGGCGCGTGACCGGGTGACCGCCGGGCAGCACGACGGAGGGGCGGCACCGTTCGGTGCCGCCCCTCCGTTCGCCTCTCAGGTCCGCGGCGGTGGTCCGGTGCTGCCGCGCGAGGTGAGCCGGGCGGGCTCCACCTCGGTGTGGCGCAGTTCCTCGCCGTGGATGAGCGCGAGCAGCATGCGCGCGGCGATGGCGCCCAGCGCCGGTACGTCCCGGCGCACCGCGGTGAGCGCCGGCCGGACCACCTGGGCCAGTTGCGAGTCGTCCCAGGCGACCAGCGACAGGTCGTCGGGCACCTTCAGCGCCATCTCCTGCGCCACGGACAGCCCGGCCACGGCCATGATGTCGTTGTCGTAGATAATCGCGGTGGGCCGCTGGGCGGAGCTGAGCAGCTTGCGGGTGGCCCAGGCGCCTTCCTCGCCGGTGTAGTCGGTGTGCACGGTGGCGCAGCCGGAGAGGTCGAGTCGGGTGCAGGCGTCGGCGAACGCCTGGTCGCGGACCTTGGTGTGTACCAGGTCGGGCAGCCCGGCGACCCGGCTGATCCGCCGGTGGCCGAGTGCGGCCAGATACTCCACGGTTTCGTGTACCGGGGCGCTTTCGTCGGTGCGGACCGAGGCGAGCGTACCGAGGTCGGGCGGGCCGCCGATGACGACGGCGGGCATGCCGAGGGACTCGAGCACCGGGATCCGGCGGTCCGGTTCGCGTATCTCGACGATGATGGCGCCGTCGATGCGGCTCTCGGCCCACCAACGCCGGTAGACCTCGATCTCGGCGTCCTCGTCGTCGGCCATCTGCAGCATCAGGGCGCAGTGTCGGGGCTTGAGTGCACCCTCGACCCCGCTGAACAGCTCCATGAAGAACGGCTCGACGCCCAGTATGCTCGGCGGCCGGGTCAGCACGAGCCCGATGGCTCCGGCGCGGGCGCCGGTCAGCGCGCGGGCCGCCACGCTGGGGCGCCAGCCGAGTTCGTCGGCGACCTTCAGGATGCGGGTCCGGGTGGCTTCGGACACGCCGGGTCGCCCGTTGAGCGCGTACGACACCGCGCCCTGGGACACCCCCGCGCGGCGGGCTATGTCCGCTATGGTCGGCCTTCTCATCGGCGTTTCCTGCTCATCGGTTGGTGTGCCGGATATGTCACCTGGATTACCCTTTGAGTCCGGTGAAACTTATGCCACGAACCATATGCCGCTGGAACACAAGGAACAGCAGCACCGGCGGCACGATGGCGACCAGCATTCCGGCGATGACCTGATTCTGCTCGGCTGTCTCCGCCAGTCGGGGCAGGGCCACCGCCAGCGGCTGCGCTTCCGTGTCCGCGATGGCGATCATGGGCCAGAGGAAGTCCTTCCAGGCGTCCATGACGGCCAGCAGTGACACCACCGCCAGGATCGGCCGGGACATCGGCAACACGATGCGCCAGCACAACCGCCATGGGCCGGCGCCGTCGACCTGGGCCGCCTCGTACAGCTCGCGTGGCAGGCCGTCGAAGAACTGCTTCATGATCAGTACGTTGAAGGCGTGCGCGCCGGCCGGCAGCCACACCGCCCACGGCGTGTTCACCATCGACAGGTCCAGCACGGTCATGTAGAGGGCGACCAGCGAGACCGTGCCCGGCACGAACAGCGTGGCGAGGATCCCCGCGTACACGATCCGGCCGTAGCGTGGCCGCAGCACCGACAGGGCGAACGCTCCGGTGGTGGCGACGACCAGCTGCACCGCCCACGAACCGCCGACCAGCACCACGGTGTTGAGCAGGTAGTGCCCGACGCGCAGCTCGGTCCAGGCGGTGGTCAGGTTTTCCCACTGCACCTGCGACGGCCACAGGCGCAGCGGGTCGACCAGCAGGTCCTGCGTCGGTGACAGGGCCGCCTTGGCGGTCCACAGGATCGGCCCGAGGCCGACGACCAGCGTCGCCGCCAGCAGCAGACCCTGCACCAGCCGCAGTGGCCAGCGCACCGCGCGGCGGCGCCGGTCGTTGGTCGAGACGATCCCCCGGCCGCCCTCGTGCTCGTCAGCCGCGCTCATGGCGTCGCCTCCCTACGGTCGGCGGCGCCATGAGGCAGCACCGCACTGAGCTGACCGATTCGCTCGCTCATGACTCAGCCCACCTTCTGGTCAGTCGCAGGTAGATCGCCGACAGCACGCCGAGCAGGACAGCCAGCAGCACCCCGAGCGCCGCGGCCGCACCGTAGTCGCCGTAGATGAAGGCGTAGCGGTAGATCAGCAGGAGCACCGGCACTGTCGAGTCCTCCGGCCCGCCGTCGGTGAGGACGAACGGCTCGGTGAACACCCGGAACGTGCCGATGATCTGCAGCAGCAGCATCACCAGCAGCACGCCGCGCAGGTGCGGCAGCGTCACGTGCCACACCCGGCGCAGGATCGAGGCGCCGTCGAGCTCGGCGGCCTCGTAGAGTTCCGTCGGCACGGAGGCGAGCGCGGCCAGGTAGATCAGCACCGTGGAGCCGGCGCTGGCCCAGGTCGCCTCGAGCACGAGGCTGGGCATGGCGGTGGTGGTGTCCTGCAGCCACGGGTACGGGCCGAGCCCCACCGTGCCGAGCAGTTGGTTGAACAGGCCGAAGTCCGAGTCGTAGAACCACTTCCACATCAGCACGGCGACCACCGGGGGCATCACCACCGGCAGGTAGACCAGCACGCGGAACAGTCCGCCGAAGCGGCGCACTTCCGACATCACCACGGCCAGCAGTACCGGCAGCGGGAAGCCCATGATCAGCGCCAGCACCACGAACCAGGTGGTGTTGCGCAGTGTGATCCACAGCAGTGGGTCGTCGAACAGTTTCGTGAAGTTGTCCAGGCCGACCCATTCGGCGGGGTCGACCAGGTTGGTCTGCTGGAAGCTCAGCAGCAGGCTGCGGGCGATCGGCCACCAGGCGAAGAGGCCGAACACCACCAGCGTGGGCGTGAGGAACGCCCACCCGGACCAGTCGGCGCCGCGGCGCCGGCCCGGTCGTGCGGCCCTTGGCGGGCGCGGCGGGAGAGTCGCCGGTGCCGGCGACCCTTCCGCTGTCTGCGTCTGGTGTGTCTGCGCGGTCATCGGCTCACTGCTGTGCACGCTCCAGCGCCGGCGCGACCTTCGCCTGCGCCTTGCGCAGTTCGTCGCTCGGGTCGGCGTCCTGGCGGGTGAGCACCGCCTGCAGGGCGGTGTCGAGCGCGGCATAGAGCTCCTGGCCGGCCACCGGTGGCTCGGTGACGAACTCCTGGTTGGCCACCCCGGACTCGTAGGGGGCGAAGTTGGTCACCGGGACGTTGGCGTGCTTGCGCTCGGCCGTGAGCACCGGGCCCGCGATGGCCGGGCCGTAGAGCGAGACGTACGGGAAGCCGACCGGGACGTTGTCCTTGGCCTTGGCGGCGGCGACCTGCTCGGCGAAGGTGGTGTCGTAGCGCGGCCGGAGGTGGTAGAAGTCGATCCACTTGACCGCTGCTTCCCGCTCGGCCTTGGTCGCCTTGGGGTTGACCACGGCCACCTTGCCGCCGAGTAGGGTGGCCGCCGTGCCGCCGCTGGGCAGCGGGCCCATGCCGAACGCCTCGGCGGTGCCGCCGAACTGGGTCGCGAATTCGGTGTACGAGCTGGGCGTGGCGATCATCATGCCGACCTTGCCGGCGGCGAAGTCCTTGGCGATCTCGGCGGCGTTGCGCAGGTGCTGCGTGCCGACGGAGTTGTCCTGCCAGCGCATCGCCCGCAGCAGCTCGAGCGCCGAGCGGGCCTGCGCGGTCTCGAGCGTGGCGACGTGCTTGCCGCCGTTGTCCTGTTCGAGGCGGCCGCCCCAGGTGTAGGTCATGGCGGTGAAGATCCAGCCGCCGGTGTTGTTGGTGGCCGGCATGGCGAATCCGGGTACGCCGGCGGCGCTGGAGATCGCCTTCGCGGCGGTGCGCACCTCGTCCCAGGTGCTCGGCGGCCGCTGCGGGTCGAGACCGGCCTTGCGGAAGAGTTGGCGGTTGTAGACCAGGCCCAGCGCGAACTGGCTCGTCGGCAGGCCGTAGACGTGGCCGTCCTGGCCGGTGGCCGGAGCCAGCGCCCGCTTGTCGAAGGCCGACGCGTTGGGCAGTGCCTGTGCCTCGGTGGTGATGTCGGCGATCTGGCCGCGCTTGATCAGGCCGGCCGGCTCGGTCAGCGGTACCTGCAGGACCGTTTCGAGCTGGCCGCCGGCGAGCCGGGCGGCGAAGGTCTTCGCCTCCCATTTCGACTCGCTGGGTTCGATGTCGATGCCCGGGTTGGCCGATTCGAACTCGGCCACCCGGTCGAGGAAGTCCTGGCGCACGTTCTGCTGGGTGGTCGGTGGCATGTCGCCGACGGTGATCTTTATCTTGCCTCCGGCGTCGCCGGAGTCGTTCGACGAGCATCCTGCGGCGGTGGCGAGCACGAGCGTCATGCTCACGCAACCGGCGAGGAGACCCGGGAGTTGCTTGCGCATCGGGGGCTCCGTTCGTGGCAGGTGGTCCTTCACGTGAGCGTCACTATCGATTAACACATTCGGCATGTCAAGGGTTCAGATGAAGCGCCTAAGTAGCCTTCACGCCGGCCGAAGGCTGTCTCTACAAGGGCGTTGACACCCTCGAAACGCGTCCTTAAGCTTCGGGACTTATTCGCTTAAGTTCCTCCGTCAGGTAGGGAGATCCGGTGAGCGCGTACCATCCGCTGCACGAGGGCTGGACCGTCACGGCAACGTCGTCGGGCCGTGACATCAGCGCCGTGCCGGCGTCCGTGCCCGGCTGCGTGCACACGGACCTGCTGGCCGCGGGCCTGATCGACGACCCCTACCGCGACGACAACGAGCGGCGGCTGGCCTGGATCGGGCACGAGACGTGGCGCTACGAGACGACCTTCGACTGGTCCGACGACGGATCGGAGCGCACCGACCTGTGCTGCGAGGGGTTGGACACGGTCGCCACGGTGCGGCTCAACGGCGTCGAGGTCGGCACGAGCGCCAACATGCACCGCTCGTACCGCTTCCCCATCGGTTCGGTGCTGCGCGAGGGCGTCAACACGCTGGCGATCACGTTCGACTCCGCGTACGCGTACGCCGAGGCCAACCGCGAACGGATGGGTGATCGGCCCGGACCGTACCCGCAGCCGTACCAGTTCATCCGCAAGATGGCCTGCAACTTCGGCTGGGACTGGGGACCGACCCTGGTCACGGCCGGCATCTGGCGTCCGATCGGGGTGCACTCGTGGAGCACCGCGCGGCTGGCGCAGGTACGCCCGATCGTCACCCTCGACGGCGCCGACGCCGACGTGCGCGTGCACGTCGGCGTGGAGCGGGCCGGCGAGGCGCCGCTGACCGTGACCGCCACGGTCGCGGACGCCTCCGGTGAGCTGACGCTGCCACCCGGCGTCACCGAAGGGGTGCTCACCCTGCGGGTGACGCGGCCGGAGCGGTGGTGGCCGCGCGGCTACGGCGACCAGCCGCTCTACCCGCTGACCGTCACGCTCGCGGACACCGGCGAGGTGTGGCGCCGCGACATCGGGTTCCGCTCGGTCGCGCTGGACACCTCGCCCGACGGGGACGGCACCCGCTTCACGCTGCTGGTCAACGACGTGCCGGTGCTGGTCAAGGGCGCCAACTGGATCCCCGACGACTGCTTCCCGGCGCGGCTGACCTCCGACCGCATCGCCGAACGGCTCGACCAGGCGTGCGCCGCCAACATCAACCTGCTGCGGGTCTGGGGCGGCGGGTTGTACGAGAGCCGCGACTTCTACGAGGCCGCCGACCGACGCGGGCTGCTGGTGCTGCAGGACTTCCCGTTCGCCTGCGCCGCCTATCCCGAGGACGAGCCGTTGACCGGCGAGGTACGCGCCGAGGCGCGCGAGCAGGTGGCGCGGCTGACCCCCCACCCGAGCCTGGTCATGTGGCTGGGCAACAACGAGAACTTCCTCGGCCACGCCGACTGGGGTTGGCAGCAACCGCTGGATGGGCGCAGCTGGGGCGCGGGCTACTACCTGGACCTGCTGCCGACGGTGGTATCCGAGCTGGACCCGTCGCGGCCGTACTGGCCGGGTACGCCGTACTCGGGGGATCCGGCGATCCACCCCAACGACCCGACGCGCGGCACGGTGCACGTCTGGGACGTGTGGAACGAGATCGACTACACGGCGTACGCCCGGTGGCGGCCACGGTTCGTCGCCGAGTTCGGCTTCCAGGGCCCGGCGACCTTCCCGACGCTGCGCCGCGCCATCACCGGCCCGCTGGCCCCGGACTCCCCCGCGCTGCTGCACCACCAGAAGGCCGTCGACGGCGACGCGAAGCTACGCCGCGGCCTGGGCGACCACCTGCCGGTCCCGGACTCGTTCGACGACTGGCACTACCTGACCCAGCTCAACCAGGCCCGGGCGGTCACGTTCGGTATCGAGCACTTCCGCTCACTGGCGCCGTACTGCAGCGGCAGCATCGTCTGGCAGCTCAACGACTGCTGGCCGGTGATCTCCTGGGCGGCGATCGACGGGGACGGGCGCCGCAAGCCGCTGTGGTACGCGCTGCGCCGGGCCTTCGCCGACCGTCTGCTCACCATCCAGCCGCGCGACGGCGCGCTGGTGGTGTCCGCGCTCAACGACAACGCCGAACCATGGCGGGGGCAGCTGACGGTCAGCCGACTGAGCCTGGCCGGCACCCCCCTGGCGAAGGAGAGCGTCGACGTCACCGTCCCGGCGCGGGGCAACCTCGCGGTCGCGCTGCCACACACCGTGTACACGCCCGCGCGCGCCGCGGGCGAACTGCTGCTGGCCCAGCTCGGTGAGGCCCGGGCGGTGCGGATGTTCGCCGAGGACACCGAAGTCGACTACCCGCCGGCCGAGTTCCACGCCGCGGTCACCCCGGTGCCCGGCGGCTACGACGTGACGGTCACCGCCCACACCATCGTGCGCGAGTTGGCGCTCTTCCCGGACCGCCTGGACCCGGACGCCACCGTCGACGACATGCTGACCACGCTGCTGCCCGGCGAGAGCGTGACCATCCGGGTCAGCAGCGACCGCCGGCTGGATGCCGCGGCCCTCACCGCCCACCCGGTGCTGCGCTGCGTCAACGAGGAGCGGGAGCGCCGATGACCGTCGCGCACCTGGCGGACCTCGACGCCCGCTACGACCCGGACGCCCGCATGCCGTGGTGCCACGCGACCGGCCCCGGCTACCACACCCGGGTGCCCGAAGGGGCCCGCGCACACCAGACCCGGGAGGCCGCGGACTACGCGCTGGCCCTGCTGCGGCACGGCGCCGCCGACCGGGTGGATCGCGCCCATCAGGTGCTGGACGCGCTGGTCGATCTTCAGGTGACCGATCCACTCGCCGACCACTACGGCATCTGGGGCTGGTTCCTCGAGGAGCCGCCGCAGCAGATGCGCCCGGCCGACTGGAACTGGGCCGACTTCATCGGTGTGCGGCTGGCGCAGGTGCTCGCCGTACACGCCGGGCAGCTGCCACCGGCGCTGGCGGCGCGGGTGCGCGCGGCGCTGCGGCACGCGGCGATGGCGATCTTCCGCCGCAACGTCGACGCCGGTTACACCAATATCGCCGTCATGGGCGCGGTCACCTGCGCCGCCGCCGGCGAACTGCTCGACCTGCCGCTGCTTCTCGAGTACGGTCGCGCCCGGCTGGCCGCCGTGCTGGCGCTGCGGGAGCGGATCGGCGGGTTCACCGAGTACAACTCGCCCGCCTATCACCGGGTCGTGCTCGAGGAACTCGAACGCGCCGCGCTGATCGTGGCCGACCGGGAGTGCCGCGACCTGGCCGAACAGTTGCGAGCGCTCACCTGGGCGGCGCTGGCCGAGCGGTTCCACCCCGGCACCGGGCAGCTCGCCGGTCCGATGAGCCGCGCGTACCACGACTGGCTGCAGCCCGACCTGGTCGACTATCTCGCCGCGCGCACCGGCGCCGCCATCACCGCCCGCACCCGACAGGCCGGCAGGCCGGCCAGCGACCTGGTGCCGCCACTGCCGTGCCCGGCCGACGTCGCGCCGCGTTTCCACGCCCTGCCCGCAGCGCCGACGCAGCTGCGCACCCGCTTCAACGAGCAGACCGGCGGCGTCACCTGGCTGGCCGACGACGCCTGCCTCGGCTCGGCGGACGAGGAGTTCGCCTGGACCCAGCGCCGCCCCCTGCTCGGCTACTGGCGCACCAGCGAGGATCCCGCGGTGCTGCTGCGTGCCCGGATGCTGCTGGACGGGCACGACCTGAGCGCGGCGTGGTGCCGCCAGGCCCAGGACGGCCCGCGGGTGCTGTCGGCGTGGTGGCTCAGCTACGACTCCGGCGACTTCCACCCCGCCCTGGACAAGCCCGCCGGCAGCATCTTCACCCTCAGCGACCTGCGGTTGGCGGTCTGCCTGCGCGGCCTGGGCGTCCGCGGAAGCGACCTCGGCGGGGGCCGCTTCGCGCTGACCGCCGGAGGGTGGAGCGCTGTCGTGCACACCGTCGCCGCCACCTTCCTCGGTGGCGAGGTCACCTGGCAGGTCGACAACCGCGACGGCGAGGCCCGGGTCGAGGCGGTGCTGCACCGCGGCGAGACCCGCCAGGTCGACTTGCACACCGCCACCCTGCACGCCGGCTTCGCGATCGAGCTGGTGCCCGCCGGCTGCACACCCGCCCCCCACGAGTTGCTGCACACGCGCGGCGAGGTCGAGCACCACTGGCGGTGGGGCGACCTCGCGGTGCGCGTGCCGGCGCTGCCCACCCCGTTCGCACGGAGTCGACCATGATCCGAGTAGCCATCGTCGGTACCGGCGGCATCGCCGCCAGCTGCCACATCCCCGCCCTACGCGCCGAGGCCCGACGCGCGCGGGTCGTCGCCGCCGTCGACATCGACCAGGACCGGGTCAAACGGTTCTGCCACGAGCACGACATCCCCGCCGGCTACCGCGACCTGGGCGAGATGCTGCGCGCCGAACAGCCGGACCTGGTGCACCTGTGCACCCCGCCGTCCGCGCACGTCGAGCAGGTCACGACGTGCCTGCGCGCCGGCGTGTCGGTGTGGTGCGAGAAGCCCGTCTGCCTCTGCCTGGCCGAGTACGACGCGATCACCGCCGCGGAGGGCGCGAACGGCCCGTACGCCAGCGTGGTGTTCCAGCACCGGTTCGGCTCCGGCGCCCGGCACCTGCGCCGGCTCGTCGCCGACGGCACGCTCGGCCAGCCACTGGTGGCCCAGTGCGTGACCGCCTGGTTCCGCGACCAGGCGTACTACGACGTGCCGTGGCGCGGGCGGTGGGACACCGAGGGCGGCGGGCCGACCATGGGACACGGCATCCACCAGATGGACCTGATGCTCTCCGTGCTCGGCGACTGGACCGAGATCCGCGCCATGGCCGGCCGACTCGAACGCCCGGTGCAGACCGAGGACGTGTCCATGGCGGTCGTCCGCTTCGCCGGCGGCGCCATGGCGTCCGTCGTCAACAGCGTGCTGTCCCGGCGCGAGGAGAGCTACCTGCGCTTCGACTTCAGCCGGGCCACGGTCGAACTACGCCACCTGTACGGCTACCGCAACGCCGACTGGAGCTGCACGCCCCCGCAGCTGTGGCAGCCCGAGGACGACGAACCCAGCTCGCACAGCGCCCAGCTCGCCCGGCTGCTCGACAGCCTGGAGCGCGGCGAACGACCGCCGGTCAGCGGCCACGCGGGCCGGCAGGCCCTCGAACTGGTCACGGGCCTCTACGCCGCGGCGTTCACCGGCGAGCCGGTACGCCGCGCGGACCTGGGCCCGCACCACCCCTTCTACCACCGGCTCAACGGAGGCATGACCCTTTGAAGGACACCGGCACGGAACTGATCGCCGAACTGTCGGGCGTCGAGGTGTTCCGCTACGTGTACCGGCCGGACACGCCGGTCAGCGAGTCACCCAAGCCGTACTTCCATCCGATCCGGACGCTGGCGTCGGACGTGGTCACCGCCTACCGGCCGCACGACCATCGGTGGCACAAGGGCATCCAGATGACCGTGTCGCACCTGTCCGGCGAGAACTTCTGGGGCGGCGGCAGCTACGTGCACCCGGACGGCTACGTCGACCTGCCCAACAACGGCACCATGCGGCACACCGGCTTCGACGAGCTGGGCCCGGACGGGTTCACCGAGACGTTGGCCTGGCACACGCAGGCCGGCGAGCACTGGGTCGACGAGCGGCGCGAGATCGCCGTACGCCAACTCGACGCCAGCACCTGGCTGATGTCGTTTCACACCGCCATCCGCAACGTGCACACCGGGGCGCTGCGCTTCGGCAGCCCCACCACGCACGGTCGGCCGATGGCCGGTTACAGCGGGCTGTTCTGGCGCGGCCCGCGCGCCTTCACCGACGGAGAGGTGCTCGCCGACGCCGACCGGTCCGGCCCGCGGCTCATGGGCGAGCAGTCGGCGTGGCTGGCGTACGCGGGCCGCCACGACGAGGTCGACCGCTGCTCCACCCTGCTGTTCGTCGCCGCGCCCGGCACCACCTGGTTCGTGCGGACCACCCCGTTCCCGGCGGTCAACCCGTCGCTGGCCTTCTTCGAGGAGGTCACGCTGCCGCCCGACGAGACCCTGTCGCTGGCCTACCGGATCGTGGTGGCCGACGGCGCGTGGGGCCGCGAGCGGATCGAGTCGTGCCTGGCGGAGCTGCCGTGACCGGGAGCCTGCCGGGCGGCGTGGGCGTCTCGGCGCTGCGCGTCTACGACTGGCCCGCCGCGGACGGGCTCTGCGGCGGCACCCCGCACCTGCACCTCGCCTGCGCGGAGGCGTACTTCGTCACCGGCGGCACCGGGGCGGTGCAGACGCTGACCTGGACCGGCTTCGAGGAGACGCCCCTGTCACCGGGGACGTTGCTGCACTTCGGCCCCGGGACGATCCACCGGCTGGTCAACGGCGACGGCGCGCTGCGCCTGGTCGTGATCATGGCGAACAGTGGCCTTCCGGAGGCCGGCGACGCGGTGCTGACCTTCCCGCCGGCGATCCTGGCCGACCCCGGGGCGTACCGCCAGGCGGCGCGGGCCGGCACGCCGGAGCAGGCCCGGCACCGGCGCGATCTCGCCCTCGAAGGGTTCCGGCTGCTGCGCGGCGGCGGCCAGGCGGCTCTGGCCGAGTTTCACCGGGCCGCCGCCGGTCTGGTCGCGCCGCTGCTCGACGACTTCGAGAGCCGGTGGCGCGGCGGCGCGCTGGCCGCCGCCGAGCTGACCGGACACCACCTCGACCGGCTGCGCCGCGGTGATGTGAGCCATCTGCGGGAGGCCGAGGTCGTCACGACGTCCGCGTGGGAGGCACTCGGCATGTGCGGCAACCTCGACCGGTACGAGTGAGCAGCCGCGGCAACCCGAGCCCGCACGGAAGCACTTCAGGAAAGCAACCTGGCAGCAAGGAGAGGGAAAGCCGTGATCTCAAGACGCACACTCATCGCCGGGGTCCCCGCGGTGGCCGCGGCCGCCGCCTTCCCGGGGGCCGGCTCCGCCCTGGCCGCCCGGACGGAGTCGTTCGGCGAGGGCAACTACTACTTCGCGGTCGCTCCCGACGACGGCACGCCTGTCGATCGCTCGGGTGAACTCACTCCGTTCTCGCGCGGGGCACTGTTCGACCGCGACGTCACGGGAGTTGTCGGCTGGCGCGGGGGCGCCACCGCGCCGAAGACCGTCTCCATGGTCTTCGACCTGCTCAACGACTACCCGCTGGATCAGATCACGGTCCTCAGTACCGCGCCGAACGACCTGTGGGGATTCGACGAGATCACGGTCACCTACCGGCCCGAAGCCAGCGCCACCTACCGCATCGCGGCCCGCGCGACCCGTGCCCGCACCGAGCTGGACTACCAGCTCACCGTGCCGATGAGCGGCACGACCGCGCGCTTCCTGCGGATCGAGTTGCTCCGCAACAACCAGGGGCTGCACATCCCGCTCAACGAGATCCGGCTGGTGCTCGGCCAGGGCGAGCCCGGGCGGAACCCGGCTCCCGCGGCCAGCATCGACGGCATGCGGCAGGAGCTGTCCCGTTACACGCGGCTGGTCGACCGCTACGGCCAGTACCTCTACCAGACCTGGCCCGGCAAGGTCACCTCCGACGCGCAGTTGCGGGCGGAGGCGGCGCGGGAGGAAGCCAGGCTGGCCGGCGTCGAGTTCGACCTGTCCAGGTACGACCGCTACGGCGGCCTGCGGCAACTCGGCACGCATGGCGCGACGGGCTACTTCCGGCTGCAGAAGGTCGACGGCCGGTGGTGGTTCGTCACTCCCGAGGGCCACCTGTTCTTCCTCAAGGCCGTCGACGCGCTGTCCGAGGAGGAGTGGGGCTACGGCACGCTCTACCGAAACGCCGACGGGACCCTGCGCGACGTGTTCGACGAACTGCCCGACCCGCAGCGCTTCGCCGCCGCGTACGCCGTCGTCGAGAACGGACTGCACACCGTCAACTTCGTCAAGGCCAACCTGATGCGCAAGTACGGCGACGACTACAAGGCGAAGTGGCGGGACATCACCCGGCGGCGCATGATCGACTGGGGTTTCAACGCGCAGGGCAAGTGGCGCCGCGACGAGGCGGTCGTCATGCCCTACATCGAGCGGGCACCCACACCGCCCGACGTGGTCAAGGTGCTGTGGGGCATCGATCCCTTCGACCCTGAGTTCTCCGCCAAACTCGACCGCGCCTTCGACGCTTTCGGCCTGGCCAAGTTCCGCAACGATCCCTGGCTCATCGGCTACTTCTTCGAAAACGAGCGGGGGTGGAACCGGGACGTGGTGGCGGCTGTGCTGCGGCTCGACTCGTCGCTTGCCGCCAAGCAGGCGTTCACGCGGTACCTGGCGGCGACGTACGACGACGACCTGGCGCGCGTCAACGCCATGCTGGGCACCGCGGCCCAGTCGTTCCGGGCGCTGGCCGACGTGGTCATCGACATCGACCGGGTGCCCGACAGGGACGTCAAGGCGTTCATCACGCAGGCGTCCAGGACCTACTACCGCAAGGTGCGCGACGCCATCCAGCGCCACGACCCGCACCATCTCTTCCTCGGGTCGTGCCTCGTACCCACCTGGCGGACCAGCCCGGAGTGGAACGTGGGCGGCGTCGACTACCTCGACGCGATCTCGTTCGACTGGTACTCGGACAACGCCGACTACCTGCGCCAGTACGGGGTCCACGACAAACCGGTCATCAACCTGGAATTCTCCTTCTGCCATCCCGATCGCGGGCTCACCTCCCACAACCCGACCATCACCGCGACCAGCATCGCCAACCGGGGCGAGAAGTTCCGGGACTTCGTGCGGGCACAGGCCGCCAGCGCCGTGTTCGTCGGATCGGCGTGGTTCGTCCACTACGACCAGGCGGTCACGCGGAAACCCGGCTCCACCGAGGCGTTCAACATGGGTCTGATCAACCAGCAGGATCAGCCCTACCACGCGATGACCGACATCATGCGCGAGACCAACCGCGACCTGGAATCGGTGCACCAGCGAGGGGCAGGGTGGCGAGCGGGGTGACCGCCGGGCTGTGGCGCAGCCGCGGCGGGCACCCGGCCTGGTGGGGGTAGACCCGCCCGCGCGGGACGTGGCGGAGCGGGCATGACCGCTCCGGAAAGGTCGACGAGGCGTAGCGAAACCTCGATGACCTTTCCGAGGCGAGGCATGCCCGCGCTGCCCTCGTCGCTGTCGACGTCACCGGGCGAGCCCGGCGCCGCGCGGCGATCAGCCGAGCCAGCGGCCGTCGCGCATGAGGACGCGTCCCCGCAGCTCGTTCGCCTCCCGCCAGGCCTGGATGCGCCACGGCCGGATCCGGAAGTACTGGTAGGGCTCGTCGAGTTCGCGCGGGTCGAACCCGGTCTTGGCCGCGAACGCGTCGCCCGTGTCCGGGCCGAGGTCGGCGACGTCCACCGGCTCGGCGGTGCCGTCGACGATGACGACGTCGCGGGTCGGCCCGAGGCTGAGTCGCACCCGGCCGTCCGCCAGCAGGTTGCGGCCCGTGACGGAGGCGCGCGGCGTCGAGATGAGGAACGCGGTCCCGTCCCACAGGTACGACAGCGGGATGAGGTGGACGCCGCCCGGGGAGCCCGACGTCGCGACCCAGAGATCGACGTCGCCCTCGAGTCTCGCGCGGGTGTCCCGCAGCCTCTCCTCAAGCCCACGCGGCGGCGCGTCCGTCATGCTTTCCTCCGGTCACGTCGTGCAGGGGCCCTTCCCTCGCGGGTGGGACCCCGTCGGTCATCGTCGGCCCGCCCGGCGGGCGTCTCGTGATCGGCGGTCGGGCGGGGCAGGCAACAGTGCCACATCAGGCGTGGGCGCCAGCGAGGCGGCCCGCCGTGCGGCTCGGCCGGTGTCGTTTCTCGACGGGGCCGGCGGCCTCCCCGACCGCGCCGTGGAGGGCTTGTCCGGCACCGCCATAGGCGACCGCGGCAGCTCCCGTGGCGCGGGCTGTCTCGGCCCAGGTGTCGGGCGGCACGCCGACGAGTTCGGTGAAGCGGGTGCTGAAGGTGCCCAACGACGCACAGCCGACCGCGAAACACACCTCCGTCACGCTCAGATCCCCCCGACGCAACAACGCCATCGCCCGCTCGACCCGCCGCGTCATCAGATACGCGTACGGCGACTCCCCATAAGCCAACCGGAACTGCCGACTCAAATGCCCAGCCGACACGCTCACCCCACGAGCCAACGCCTCGACATCCAACGGCTGCGCATACTCCCGATCAATGCGATCACGCACACGACGCAACCGCACGAGGTCACGCAGCCGCTGCGCGGCGGTGCGTGCGCGCGCCCACGAGGGGTGACACATGGAAACTCCTTCTCGTCGATGTTCGCGAGCACCCGGGTTGCCTGGCGGGGTGGGTGGCGAGGCGCTCGATGCGGAAAGCGACACCCGCTCGGCGGGCGCGGCATCGCCGTGCTCGCGATGTCGGCCGCCGAGGAGGTGGTCGCAGCCGGCGGCCGGGAGGCGCTGGCGGCCGGGTTCCTCGCGGGTGGGCGCGGCGCCGGCCGGGCCGGTGGTGGCTCAGCGAAGCTCCTGGATGCGCACGAGGTTGCCCGCGGGATCGCGGAAGGCGCAGTCGCGCACGCCGTACGGCTGCTCGGTCGGCTCCTGGACGACCTCGACGTCGTCGCCCTGCAACTTCTCGAAGGTGCCGTCGAGGTCCGGGGTGGCCAGCAGGATCCAGCCGTAGGTGCCCTTGGCCATCATCTCGACGATGGTGCGGCGTTCGTCCTCGGTGATGCCGGGGTCGGCGGCCGGCGGCGCCAGGAGGATGGACGTGCCGGGCTGGCCGGCGGGGCCGACCGTGATCCAGCGCATCTTGCCCTGTCCGACGTCGCTGCGGACCTCGAAGCCGAGGGCGTCGCGGTAGAAGGCCAGGGCGGCGTCCGGGTCGTCATGCGGCAGGACGCTCGTGTGGATGGTGATGTCCATGACGATCAGGCTAGGTGTGGCTCCGGGGCCGGGCTTCTCGAATCCTGATCGATCCGACGGACCGTTTCGGCGCGGGTCGGGGTCGCCGGGTCGGTGCCAGGCGCTGATCTTCACGCCCGACGTGGTCTCGGTCCGCCAGACGGACAGCCCGTCCAGGGTGGTGGACGCGCCGTACGCCTGCTCCGGCGGGGACTGCTCGACGCCGACGCGGTGGAGGATGTCTGCCAGCTGCGTGCCCCTCGCTACTGCTCGGTTTTCGGGTCCGTGCCGCGCTGGATCGCCTCGGCGATGCGCTTGATGCGCTGCAGACGGGAGTCCCAGGCGGCGCCGACGTCGGCGAGTTGGGCGACGGCGCGGGCGAGTTGGGCGTGGTCGACGTGGAACTGCTTCTCGCGGCCGGCGGTGCTTGCGTGTACCAGGCCGACCCGGTCGAGGACGACGAGGTGCTTCGCCACCGCCTGACGGGTGACCGGCAGGTGCTCGCTCAGGCTGGTTGCCGTCGCGGTGCCTTCGCTCAGCAGCAGGTCGAGCATCCGGCGTCGGGTCGGGTCGCCGACGGCCGACCAGAGGTCGTCGTCCACCGTCGCGCTCACGCGTTCGCTCCGATCTTCGCGGCGTAGGCGGGCAGCCGCGGCAGGTAGAAGTCCCAGCCGGTGACGTGCGCGGCGTACTCGGCGGCGGCCTTCGCCTCGTCCCAGCCGCGTTCACGGAAGCCGCTCTCGGTCATCCGCAGCAGCGTCCCTGTCCCGGCGGGCTCGAGTTCGAAGACGACCAGGAACGAGTTGCCCGGGGCTGCGGACTGCCCCTCCTCGTGGGTCCAGCGGAAGGAGAAGAGCCGCGGCGGTACGGCGTCGACGACCGCGAACTGCACCCAGGTGCCGTCGCGCGAGCAGTCCCCGAAGCCGATGCGCCCCGCTCCCCCGGGCACGGCGGGGAACTCCGCCTCGTCCGGCCACCACTCCCGCAGGTGCTCCGGGCTGCTCACCACGTCGAAGACGACCTCGGGTGAGGCGCCGATGTGGATTTCCCGCTCGATGGTTCCTGATTCCATGCTCGCCACCTTCTGCAACGTTTGGTTGCGCATCACGCTAGCCGACCGACGCGCGATGTGCAACCATTGGTTGCGCGAGCGGGTGGCTCAGGATGGACAGCCCCGACGACCGGTCAGGTGCCGACGTAGGCCGCGAGGTGCTCGCCGGTCAGGGTGGAGCGGGCGGCGACGAGGTCGGCGGGCGTGCCCTCGAAGACGATCCGGCCACCGTCGTGGCCGGCGCCCGGCCCAAGATCGATGATCCAGTCGGCGTGGGCCATGACCGCCTGGTGGTGTTCGATGACGATGACCGACTTGCCGGAGTCGACGAGCCGGTCGAGCAGGGCCAGGAGGTGCTCGACGTCGGCGAGGTGCAGGCCGGTGGTCGGCTCGTCGAGGACGTAGATGTCGCCCTTCTCCGCCATCTGGGTGGCCAGTTTGAGCCGCTGCCGCTCGCCGCCGGACAGCGTGGTGAGCGGCTGGCCGAGGCTGAGGTAGCCGAGCCCCACGTCCGCGAGCCGGTCGAGGATCTTGTGCGCGGCCGGGGTTCGTGCGTCGCCGTCGGAGAAGAACTTCTCGGCCTCGCTCACCGACATCGCGAGGACCTCGGCGATGTTCCGGCCGCCCAGCGTGTATTCCAGAACCGACGCCTGGAACCGCTTGCCCTCGCACTCCTCGCAGGTGGACTCGACGGTGGCCATGACACCCAGGTCGGTGTAGATGACGCCGGCGCCGTTGCAGGCGGGGCACGCGCCCTCGGAGTTGGAGCTGAACAGCGCCGGCTTCACGCCGTTGGCCTTCGCGAACGCCTTGCGGATGGGGTCGAGCAGGCCGGTGTACGTGGCCGGGTTGCTGCGTCGTGACCCGCGGATGGCGCCCTGGTCGATGACGACCACGCCGTCGCGGCCGGCGGCTGAGCCGTGGATCAGCGAGCTCTTGCCGGAGCCGGCGACGCCCGTGAGTACGCAGAGCACCCCGAGCGGGATGTCGACGTCCACGTTCTGCAGGTTGTGGGTCGACGCACCGCGGATCTCGAGGGCGCCGGAGGAGGAACGCACCGACTTCTTGAGGGTGGTCCGGTCGTCCAGGTGCCGCCCGGTGAGCGTGTCGCTGGCCCGCAGCCCCTCGACGGTCCCCTCGAACACCACCTCGCCGCCCTCGGTGCCGGCACGCGGGCCGAGGTCGACGACGTGGTCGGCGATCGCGATCACTTCCGGCTTGTGCTCGACGACCAGCACGGTGTTGCCCTTGTCGCGCAGTTGCAGCAGCAGGTCGTTCATCCGCTGGATGTCGTGGGGGTGCAGGCCGATGGTGGGCTCGTCGAAGACGTACGTGACGTCGGTCAGCGACGAGCCGAGGTGCCGGATCATCTTGGTGCGTTGGGCCTCTCCCCCGGAGAGGGTGCCGGCCGGCCGGTCCAGCGAGAGATATCCCAACCCGATCTCCGTGAACGAGTCGAGCAGATGTTGCAGCCCGGTGAGCAGTGGGGCGACCGACGGCTCGTCGAGGCCCCGGATCCATTCGGCCAGGTCGCTGATCTGCATGGCGCAGAGGTCGGCGATGTTCTTCCCCTTGATCTTGGATGACCGGGCCTCCCCGCTGAGCCGGGTGCCGTCGCACTCGGGGCAGGTCGTGAACGTCACGGCCCGCTCCACGAAGGCGCGGATGTGCGGTTGCAGGGAGTCGACGTCCTTGGCCAGGAACGCTTTCTGGATCTGCGGGATGAGTCCCGCGTACGTCAGGTTGATGCCCTCGACCTTGATCTTGGTTGGCTCCTTGTGGAGCAGGTCGTGCAGCTCCTTCTTCGTGTACTTACGGATCGGCTTGTCGGGGTCGAACATGCCGCCCTCGCGGAAGATCCGGCCGTACCAACCGTCCATGCTGTAGCCGGGGACGGTGATGGCGCCCTCGTTGAGGGACTTGCTGTCGTCGTACAGCTGGGTCACGTCGATGTCGTTGACCGAGCCCATGCCCTCGCAGCGGGGGCACATGCCGCCCAGGCGGGTGAAGGTCGCCTTTTCGGTCTTCGTCTTGCCGGCGCCGCGCTCGACGGTGATGGCGCCGCTGGCCTTCACCGAGGGGACGTTGAAGGAGTAGGCGTTGGGTGGGCCGATGTGCGGCTGGGCGAGTCGGCTGAACAGGATGCGCAGCATCGCGTTGGCGTCGGTGGCGGTGCCGACGGTGGAGCGCGGGTTGGAGCCCATCCGTTCCTGGTCGACGATGATCGCGGTCGTCAGCCCTTCCAGCCGGTCGACCTCGGGCCGCGCCAGTGTCGGCATGAACCCCTGCACGAAGGCGCTGTAGGTCTCGTTGATCATCCGCTGCGACTCCGCGGCGATCGTGCCGAACACCAGCGAGCTCTTGCCCGAGCCGGAGACGCCGGTGAAGACGGTCAGCCGGCGCTTGGGGATATCGACGCTGACGTCCTTGAGGTTGTTCTCGCGCGCGCCGTGCACGCGGATCAGATCGTGGCTGTCGGCGACGTGCGGCGCGGGCGATCGCGTGTCGATCCTCGTGGCCATGCTCATCGTGTCTCCCTCTGTGAGGCGGGGCCGCCCTGGCGGTCCCCGTCGGCGTCGCCTCGCTCGATCTGTCCAGCGTCGAGCAGCTGCGGCTACCCTGCCGGACGGCTCGGCGCCGCTCGTTGCGGCCGTGGATGGCCTGGGACGGCGTCCGCGTCGCGGGCGCGACGATCGTACGGCTCACGGCCGTCACGCTAGGTGCGACCGCGTGAGCGGCGCTTCTTGATTCCTGACCGGTCTCGTCACCTGCTTCCCGACGCACGGCGGCAGCTCTGCCGACGCGCGGGCAGTCTGGGCCCGGTAGGTGCTGGGCGGCACGCCGACGAGTTCGGTGAAGCGGGTGCTGAAGGTGCCCAACGACGCACAGCCAACCGCGAAACACACCTCCGTCACGCTCAGATCCCCCCGACGCAACAACGCCATCGCCCGCTCGACCCGCCGCGTCATCAGATACGCGTACGGCGACTCCCCATAAGCCAACCGGAACTGCCGACTCAAATGCCCAGCCGACACGCTCACCCCACGAGCCAACGCCTCGACATCCAACGGCTGCGCATACTCCCGATCAATGCGATCACGCACACGACGCAACCGCACGAGGTCACGCAGCCGCTGCGCGGCGGTGGAGGTGCTGCTCACCCGTGCGATCGTAGTCGCGCCGGGCTTCGTGCGCCGTCAGCGTCCCACCCCCGCGCCGCGTCCGGCCCGGCCCCGGCGCGCCCCGCGGGCGGGACGGCCCGCCGGCGCGCGAGGGCCAGCACGCACACCAGGCAGAGGGCGGCAGCCGCCACGAGCGTCGGGCGGCCGCCGAGGTGAACGGCCGCGGAGCCGAGCGGAATCGCCAGCGCGACCGGACCGAACATCGCGGTGTTGGCGGTTCCGGACACGCGGCCGAGCATCGCCGCCGGCGTGTGCGTCTGCACCGCGGTCACCGCGGCGACCAGGGCCCAGGGCAGGCCGACGCCGGCGAGCACCGAGGCGGCAGGGGTGCCGGGCCACCAGGGCAGGCACCGCACCAGACAACTGGCGGCGAACAGCGTCGTGCCGGCGCCGCCGACGGTGACCGGACCCCACCGGGCGATGAGCCGGCCCACGACGAGGCCCCCGAGGACGGACCCGACGCCCTGCGCGCTGAGCAGCACGCCGAGGAACGTGGTCGGTAGGCCCAGGTCGATGGTGACGACCGCGTACCCGGCCGCCGTGGTGAAGCCGGACATGGCGATCGACACGGCGGCGAGCGCGACGCTGACGCGCGTCGCGCGCTGTGCGGACAGGGCGGCGATCCCCGCGCGGAAGCCGCGCGCCCGCGCGGCCGGCGGCTCGGTTGGTGTGCGGGTCAGTCGCACGGCCGGGTACAGGGCGGCCACCAGGACCGGCATCGCCGCGCTGAGCACGACGACCGCGTGACCGCCGTGCCAGGCGTAGAGGCCCGCGCCGGCCAGCGGTGCCACGAGCTTCATGCCTTCCTGGGCGCTGGAACGCCAGCCGTTGACGTTCGCCAGTTCCGTGGGCGGCAGGGCGGCGGGCAGCAGCGCCGTCTCCCCGGCGTCGATGAGCACGTAGCTGACACCGTAGGCGCACGACACGGCGAGGATGAGCCACGTCTGGCCCGGTCCCCGCACGGCGAGGAGGCTCAGCAGAACGGTGGCCAGCGCGAGGTTGGTCGCGATCACCAGCGGCCGTCTCGGTGCCCGGTCGAGCAGGCCGCCCAGCCATGGGCCGGCGAGCACCGGGGCGTAGACGCAGAGCCCGGCGAGGGCCGCGAGGCCGGTGGAGCCGGTGAGGTCGAGGATCCAGATTCCGGCGACCAGCGACATGGCGGTGCTGCCGAAGCACGACAGCAGCGAGATCGCCACGAACAGCCAGGCGTTGCGGCGCATGAGTCCTCCAGGGTTGAGCGGGGACGACTCAGATCCTCAGGCGTTGAGTGACTGCCACGCAACCCTGTCGGGGTCTGTCAATTGTCTGTTGACAGCAGCGCGTCCAGGCTGGCTGCGACGGCCCGCGCCGGTGCCGGCAGCCGTGCGTCTGCGGTTTCGGCCAGGTCGGCCGCGAGGAGCGAGGCCAACGCGTACAGCGCGCCCGGATCGGCGTCGAGCGCCGCCGCCACGGTCTCGCGCACGAGGGCCGCGCGCCGGAACCGCGTGTCCCACCGCCGGTCGGCGTCGATCCACCGCCGCAGGTCGCACACCGCACCGCGGATCGCCGCGATCCGCGCCGAGTACGCGGCGTCGCGCTGCTCTCGCCGTGACCGTCGCAGGGCCGCCAGGCGCTGCCGGCGTTGCTCCGCGGCCTGCCGGCTGCCGAGGCCGAGGGCGGCGGCGATCTGGGCCCACGTCGCACCCGCGTGCCGCGCGCGGTCGATCAGGTCGAGTTCCCGCTCGTCGAGCCGCGCGCGATCGGCGGCGACGTCGGCCAGCTGCGCGATCTCCGGCATCACCGGTCAACGGTACGTTGACAAGGCGTCCGATGGTGAGGGCCGTCCTGCCGCGGCTCGCGGCCGACGCGGCCACCCGGTCGCGCCGCACCCGACCCGGCGGACCCCGCCATGGCGGGCGCGGCGGTCACCCGGCGGGCGCGGCGGTCAGCCGGGCGGGTGGGCGAGCAGGGCGCGCAGCTCGCCGGGCTCGGGCTCGCCGAGCTGCGCGTACAGGCCGAGCGCCTGCTCGGCGTTGTCGCGGGCGGCCGCCGGCGCCTGCCCGGCGTGGGCGTACGCCAGTCCCTCGTGGGCGCGAGCCTGTTCCAGTCGGTCGCCGACGTCGCGGGCAACGGCCAGCGCGTCGCCGTGGTGCTCGGCGGCCCCGGCCTGGTCGCCGACGTCGGCGGCCGCGTCGCCGAGCCCGTTGAGCGCCCGCGCCTCACCGCGGCGGTAGCCGAACCGCCGGTACAGCTCGAGGGCCTGCCGGTGGTGCTCGCGCGCCTCGGCGGGTGCGCCCCGCTGCCGGTGTGCCCGGCCGAGGTTGTCGAGCACGTCGGCCTCGCCGCCCGGGCTGCCGACCTCCCGGAACAGCATGAGGGCGCGGTGGAGGGCGTCGTGGGCCTGCGGGTGCTGACCGGCCTGCGCCTGGACGGCCCCGAGGGTGTTGAGGCCGACCGCCTCGCCGAACCGGTCGTTGCGGCCGCGGAACAGTTCGATCGCCCGGGTGAGGTGTTCGCTCGCCCGGGCGGGGTCGCGTCGCTGCTGGTGCACGCTGCCCAGGCCGTGCCAGGCGCGGGCCTCGGCCACGTCGTCACCGGCGGCCCTGCCGTGCTCGACGGCCTGCGCGAACTGATCTCCCGCGCTCCGGTAGGCGCCCTGGCCGAAGGAGAGCCAGCCGAGATCGGCGAGGCTTCGTGACTGCGCGCCGCGGTCGCCGAGCCGGCGGCCGGCCGCCAGGGCGGCGGTGTAGATGTCGCGGGCGTCGGCGTGGTGGGCGTTGTCGTAGAGGTAGCGGTAGAGGATGGTCGCCAGGTTGGCGGCGTGCGTCGGCCAGTCACCGTCGGCGGCGCGGGCGCAGACGGCGGCGAGGTTGGCGCGTTCGGCGTCGAGCCAGGCCCCGGCGGAAGCGGTGGTGAACTCTCGGCCGGCGGCCGGCGGCGCGACGGGCGGTCGGCGGTGCCTGGTGTCCGGGTACAGCACGTCGATGGCGGCCGCGGCGGTGCGCAGGTAGTAGTCGAACAGCCGGGTCAGCGCGGCGTGGCGGGTGTCGTCGGTGTCCTGCGCGGCGCACGTCGCGCGGGCGTGCTCGCGCAGCAGGTCGTGGAACGTGTAGCGGGCCGGCTCGTGTTGGGCGAGCATGTGCGCGTCGAGCAGGTGTTCCAGGTCGGCGTCGGTGTCGTCGGCGTCAGCGTCGGCGAGTGCCGCGGCGGCGTGGGCGTCGACGTCCCGGCCGGGAAGCAGGCCCAGCAGGCGGAAGAGTCGTTGCTGGCGTGGGGGCAGGTGCTGGTAGGACAGGGTGAACGCGGCGGCGACCCCCCGTTCGGCGGTGGCCAGCTCGGTCAGCCGGCGTCGCTCGTCGCGGAGGCGGTCGGCCAGGTGCTCGACGGTCCACCGCGGTCGGTGGTGCAGTCGGGCGGCGGCGATGCGGACCGCCAGCGGCAGGAATCCGCACATGCGCAGCACCTCGCCGACGGCCGCGTACGAGGCGCGGGCGCGGTCACCCACGATGCTGGTGAACAGGGCGACCGCGTCCGGTGTGGGCAGCACGTCGATCGAGAGGGTGTGGGCGCTGTCGAGGTCGACCAGTCGGCGTCGGCTGGTGACCAGGACCAGGCTGTCGGTGACGCCGGGCAGCAGCGGGCGTACGTGGTCGGTGTCGGCTGCGTTGTCGAGCACGACGAGCACGCACCGGCGGGCGAGTTCGGCTCGCCACCTCGCGGAGCGCTCGGATTCGCCCAGTGGGATGTGGTCGGGTGCCACGCCGAGTTGCCGGAGCAGTGTGTACAGGGCGGTGGCGGCGTCGACGGGTGGCTGGCCGGCGGTGTGCGCCCGGAGGTCGACGAAGAGTTGCCCGTCGGGGTAGCGGTCGGCGAGGCGGTGGGCCGCGTGCACGGCGAGTGCGGTCTTGCCGACGCCGGCCATGCCGTCGATCGTGCAGATCCGGGGCGTCGGGCCGGTGAGGAGGCGGTCGAGTTCCACGGTGCGGCCGGTGAAGTCCGCGACGTCGTACGGCAGGAAGTTGGCGGCGCGCTCGCTCTGCCCGGGCGGCGGGGTTTCGGCGGTGACGACGGGTTCGGGTTCAGGGCCGCGCAGGATGCTCTGCTCGACGGCGAGGAACGCGCGGCCGGGGTCGAGTCCCTGCAGTTCGGCGAGGCTGTCGCGGTAGCGGCGGGCGGCGGCGAGGGCGTCGGTCTGTCGCCCCGCGGCGTGCAGGGCGCGCATGAGCTGCCCGACGAGGCGCTCGCGCAGCGGGTAGGCGGCGACCCAGGTGGCGAGTTCGTCGACCAGGGCGTCGTGGCGGCCCAGTGCCAGCTCCAGCTCGGCCAGCCGTTCCACCGCGGCGAGGCGCCGCTCCTCGAGGCGGGCTCGGGTGCCGCGCGCGTAGGCGGCGTTGACGCCGGTGAGGGCGTCGCCGCGCCACAGGGCCAGGGCCTCGCGGAGCTGGTCCACCGCGGTGCGGGGGTCGGTGGCGGCGAGGCGCTGCGCCGTCGCGGTCAGCCGGGTGAACTCGGCGAGGTCGAGGGTGCCGGCCTCGGGCGTGACGACGTAGCCCGCGGCCCGGGTGGCCAGGGTGTCCTCGGTGCCGGCGGTGCGCAGGACCCGGCGGATGGCGGTGACGGCGGCGTGGATCTGGGCGCGTGACGTGTCGGGCGGGGTGTCGGCCCACATCGCGGTGGTCAGCCGGTCGGGGCCGATCACGGTGCCGGCGTGCAGCAGGAGGTACGCCAGGACGGCGCGGTGGCGGGGGGCGAGACCGTCCAGGGCTCGCCCGTCGGCGCTGACCTCGACGGGGCCCAGCAACGCGAAGCGCACCGTCACCGTCTGACTCCCCTCGCCCGGTGGCTCCGATCGTGGATCGGTCGAGGACGCATCGTAGACGCATCGCGGGTTTGTCAACGTGGCCGCACATGATCCGTTCTGTCACACCGGCCGTCGACCACGTCGACCGCTCGAAGGGAACGACCATGACTGCTGTCCGCGTGCATCACTACTCCGTCGACCCGGCGAACCTGGAGCAACTGCTGGCCCGCCGGGCCGAGTTGATCGCCGGGATCCGTTCCGGTTTCCAGGGCCTGCTCGAAACGCGGCTCGTCCGGCTGGACGACGGCACCTACCACGACGTGTGGCGGTGGGAGAACGCGGAGGAGATGGCGGCTGCCGTGGCGGCGTCGGCCGATTTCCCGCCCGTGGCGGCGACGATGGCGCTCACCCACGACGGCACGGTCCAGAACGGCGAGATCGTCGACGAGCGCTGACGCCCGCGCCCGAGGTGGTCGTGGTGCGCCGGTCCGGTCCGGGCCGGCACAGGTTTCGAGAAGACGAGGAGTGAAGCAATGTCAACTGCCCACACGATTGTCACCGTGGCGGCCGCGCTGTGGGCCGGGTTCTCCGCGGCGTCGGTGTTCCTGCGGGCCCGGTGGGTGGTCGAGCCACTCGCCGACTACGGCGTGCCGCGCTCGTGGTGGCCGTGGCTCGGGGTCGCCAAGGCCGCCGGGGCGGCTGGGCTGCTGGTGGGCCTGGCCGTGCCGGTGATCGGCGTCCTGGCCGGCATCGGTCTGGTGCTGTATTTCACCGGGGCCGTCGTCACCGTCCTGCGGGCCCGGTCCTACTCCCACGTGCCGTTCCCGCTGTTGTACCTGGCGCCGGTCGTCGGCGCGATGGCGCTGGGGTTCGCCGCCTGAGCACGGGACCCGGTCGGTGCGGTGGTCCGCCGCCGCACCGACCGGGCGGTCGCCGAACCGCCCGTCGGGCGGGTGCTGAGCAGGGCATGCCGACGTGCGTGGTCCGGCCGCCGCGCCGGCTCACCGTCCGGCGTCGGCGGCGCGGCGGGCGAGGACGAGGGTGGTGCGCAGTCGCAGGACGACCGGGGCGTCGAGGCCGTCGACGAGGCGGCGCAGCGCGGCCATCCCGCGGCTGCGGTCCTGCGGGCCGAGGGTCCGGTACGGGCCGAAGGTCGCGACGAGTTGCAGGTAGCGCTCGGTGGGCAGCGGGATGTCGCGGTGCAGGTGCGTGGCCCGGATGTCGGCGAACAGGCCGCTGTCGGTGATGTCGCGGTGGAACCAGTCCGCGGGTCGTTCGGGCGCCGTGGGGACCGCGGAACGGAAGAAGCCGTCGAGGGCGCGGGACTGCCCGGGGTCGGCGTAGTCGTACTTGTGGCCGAACACGGCGAGGGTGCCGCCGGGGACGAGCGCGTCGTGGGCGCGCCGGTTGCGGGTGGCCGGGTCGAGCCAGTGCCAGGCCAGCGCGCAGGCGATCAGGGGTACGCCGCCGGCGGGCGGCCGCCACCGCTCGAAGGTCGAGGTGACCACGCGGGCCTGCGGGAACCTGGCGGTGAGCCGGGCGGCCATGCGGGCGTCGGGTTCGACGCAGGTGACGGGCGCGCCGAGGCGCAGCAGCACGGCGGTGCCCTTGCCGGTGCCGGCGCCGATCTCGGCGACCGCGTCGGGGGTGCGGCCGTGGTAGGCGCGGACGAGGTCGGCGAGTTCGCTCGGGTAGTCGGGGCGCACGTCGTCGTAGAGGTCGGCGACGTCGCCGAAGACACCGGTCACGTCGTCCATCGTGGCACGGGACGGCTCAGCGGGGCTGCGGGCAGACGGCGGTCAGGTGCTCGGTGTCGGCACCGGATCGCCGGCCCTGTTCGTACCGGGCGGTGAACTCCTCGTCTCCGAGGCTGCGGCGCACGGCGGCGGTGATGCGGTCGACGTCGCCGCGTTCGGCCTGCGGCAGCGGGGCGCCGACCGACTCGCGCAGTGCCGTGGCCGAGCCCAGCAGGCCGGCGGCGTGCGTCGTGTCGCCGGCGAGCGCCCGCGCCCCGGCGAGGCCCTCGAAGGCGAGGGCGACCGCCCGGGGGTCGCCGATCCTGCGGGCGGCGGCGAGTCCGTCCAGGTGCACGCGCAGGGCCTTCTCGGCGTCGCCGCGTTGCTCGGCGGCGAATCCGAGTTCCGCCAGGACCAGTGCCAGGCCGGGCTCCCCGTCGACGCCGCGCAGCCAGTCCACCCACTTGGCGAGGTGGGCGTCGACCAGTTCGTACCTGCCCTGGCGGCGGGCGCTCAACGCCAGCCCCATCTCCGCGAAGTGCTCGGCGACCGTGTCGAACTGCCCGGCGCCGACGCGCCTGGCCCGTTCGTGGAAGTCGTCGGCGGCGGCGAGGTCGCCGGTGAGCAGCGCGATCCGGCCGAGTCCGGAGAGCCGGAACGAGACCTCACTCCAGAGGGAGAGCTCCTGCGCCATCCGCAGGCCGTCGCGGTGCAGCCGCGCCGCCAGGGGATAGTCGCCGGCTATCTCGGCGAGTTCGGCGAGCGTGTTGGTCGCCTTGACCTGTCCCCAGCGGTCGCCGAGTTCGCGGAAGAGCGCCTCGCTGCGCGTTGCGTCACGCCGCGCGTCGGCCAGTTCGCCGCGGGCTCGGGCGATCGTGGCCCGTACGCTCAGCGCGGCGGCGGTGCCCCAGGTGTCGTCGAGGTCGCGGAAATCGGCCAGCGCCGCGTCGAGCAGGTCGGCGGTGGCGGCCAGACCGGTGAAGCCACGTTGGGCGTACGCGACGAACCAGCGGGCCATCGCCCGGGCGCGGGGGTCGCCGATGGTCTCGTACGGGACCTCGCCCGGGCGGGTGGCCGGGTCGGTGCCCGCGTCGAGCAGGAGTGCCATGCCCGCCCGCCAGGCGGCCACCTCGCCGTCCGCGCACAGTGTCGACGCCAGGTCCAGCGACCGGCGGGCCTCGGTCAGCCGGCCGCGCAGGACCCAGTACCAGGACAGCGCGTTGACCAGCCGGGCGGCGCTGTCGGCATCGGCCGAGCGCACCGCGGTGTCGAGGGCCACCCGGAGGTTGGCCCGCTCACGGTCGAGGCGTTCCAGCCACCGCCGCTGGTCGGGGCCGTGCAGGTGCGCTCGGGCGTGTTCGGCCAGGTGGAGGTGGTGGCGCAGGTGTCGGCGCCGCACCTTGTCGTGTTCGTTCGCCTCGTGCAGGCGTTGCGCGCAGTAGTCCCGGACCGATTCCAGCAGGAGGTACCTCGGGCCGTCCGGACTGTCCGTCACGGCGACGAGGGAGCGGTCCACCAGACGGGCGAGTTGGTCGAGGACGTCGATGCCGTCCTCGGCGGCGACCTGCTCGGCCGCCGCCAGCGTGCACCCGTCGGCGTGCGCGCTGAGCCTGCGCAGGACCATCCGCTCGGGCGCCGACAGCAGCTCCCAGCTCCAGTCGATCATGGCGCGGAGGGTCTGCTGCCGGGCCGGCGCACCGCGCCTGCCGGAGACCAGCACCCGGAACCGGTCGTCGAGGCGGGCGGCCAGTTCGTGCACTCCGAGCGCGCGTACCCGGGTGGCGGCCAGTTCCAGCGCGAGGGGAATGCCGTCGAGGCGGCGGCAGATCGCGCTGACCGCCGCCGCGTTGCCCGGGCCGAGGGCGAACCCGGGCGCGGCGGCGGCGGCCCGGGTCACGAAGAGTTCCACGGCGCTGAAGTGGGCCGGGTCGGCGGGCTCGGCGTCGGGGCCGGGCACGTCCAGTGGCGCGACGCTCCAGAGTTGCTCGCCGGTGATCGCGAGGGACTCCCGACTCGTGGCCAGGACGCGTACGTCGGGTGCGGCACGCAGCAGTGCCTCGGTCAGCGTGGCGACTGGCCCGACGACGTGCTCGCAGTTGTCCAGCACGAGGAGCAGCCGCTTCGGCCGCAGGGCTCCGGCGAGTCGGTCCAGCGGGTCGCCGGCGGCCGTAGCCATGTCGTCGCGGATGTCGAGGACGGAGGCCACGACGTCGGCCAGCGCCGCCGGACGGGGGTCGCGGGCCCGATCGAGGCCAGCGAGTTCCACCAGCCAGGTCCCGTCGGGGAACATGTCGACGGCGTCGCGGGCTACCGCCAGGGCGAGTTGGGTCTTGCCCACTCCCCCCGGGCCGGTGAGCGTGACGAGACGCCGTGACCCCAGCAGGGCACGGAGCTGCGTCACGGCCGCTGCCCGCCCGACCAGGCTGGTCAGCGCGGCGGGCAGGTTGGTGCGGGACCGCCCCGCGGGGGTCGACGTCGCCGGGCCCAGCGCGGGGTCCTGTCTGAGGATCGCCTCGTGCAGGGCGACGAGCGTCGGGCCCGGGTCCACGCCGAGCTCGTCGGCGAGTCGCTCCCGCAGCTCGGCGTAGCCGGCCAGCGCCTCACCCTGCCTGCCCGCCAGGTACAGGGCGCGCAGGTGCACGGCGCGCAGTCGTTCCCGTAGCGGGTGGCGCGCCACCAGGTCGCCGAGCTCGCCCGCCAGCACGGCGTGTTCGCCGAGCTCCAGCCGCGCCTGCGCATGCTCCTCCAGCGCCAGCAGCCGCTCCTCGGCGAGCCGGGCGGCCACCGGCCGGGCGAACTGCTCGTCGGCGAAGTCGGCGTACGCCGGTCCCCGCCACAGCGCGAGCGCGTCGGCCAGCAGGTCGGCGCGGACGCGTGGATCGTGTGCCGCGCGCGCCTGGGCGGTGAGGGTCCGGAAGCGGCCGACGTCGGTCGCGGTGGGGTCGAGACGCACAAGATAGCCGGGTGGTTGCGAGACCACCAGGTCCCGGCTCCCCGGTTCGGCGGTGTCCAGGGCCCGGCGTAGCTGGGACACCCTCGTGTGCAGGGCGTTGGTGGGGTTGCGGGGCAGTCGTCCGCTCCACAGGTCGTCGATGAGCCGGTCGGCCGACACGGGGCGTCCGTCGTGCGTGAGCAGGTCAGCCAGCAGCGCGCGGACCTTCAGCTCGGGAATCCGTACGGGCCGGTCGTCAGCCGTCCAGACGGCCAGCGGGCCGAGCACCCCGAAACGCATGACGGCAGGTTATCCGAGCGGTGCGGCCATGATCGGGCGGCTGTGGCTGGGTGTCGGGCGACCCACAGCGAACCTGGGGAGGACCTGAAGTGCCCGCCCGCAGGGTGGAGGGCGTCAAGGAACGACCCACTGTGGCGAAGGGCAATGACATGAGTGACAGCACGATCATCGGCCGCGAGATCCGGCTGGTCTCCCGCCCGGTCGGTGAGCCGGGACCGGAGAACTTCGAGGTGGTCGAGGTGGCGGTGCCGCAGCCGGCGCGGGGGCAGATCCTGGTCCGCAACACCTGGATGTCGGTCGACCCCTACATGCGGGGTCGGATGGACGACGTCGAGTCGTACATGCCGCCGTTCCAGCTCGGCGTGGTGATGGACGGGAGCGCGGTCGGCGAGGTGGTCGCCTCCGGCGTCGCGGAGATCCCGGTCGGGGCTACGGTGTCGCACTTCCAGGGCTGGCGCGAGTACGTCGTCCTGAACGCTGCCGAGGCGATCGTCGTCGACACCACCATCGCCCGTCCCCAGGACTACCTAGGTGCGCTCGGGACGACCGGGCTGACCGCCTACCTCGCGGTCACCGAGATCGCCCCGGTGAGGCAGGGCGACACGGTGTTCGTCTCGGCGGCCGCGGGCGCGGTCGGCAGCGTAGCCGGGCAGCTCGCCCGCAAGTTCGGCGCGGCCAGAGTGATCGGCTCGGCCGGAGGTCCGCAGAAGGGCAGGAAGCTGGTCGAGGACTTCGGCTTCGACGCCGCCGTCGACTACCGGGCCGGCTCGTTGACCGAGCAGCTCGCCACGGTCGCGCCCGAGGGCATCGACGTCTACGTCGACAACGTCGGGGGTGACCACCTGGAGGCCGCCCTCGACGCCATGAGGGTGCACGGCAGGGTCGCCCTGGTCGGCATGATCAGCGGTTACAACGCCACCGAGCCGGTGCCCGGCCCCGGCAACATCTACGTCGCCGCGACGAAGCGGCTGACCCTGCGTGGCGTGCTGGTCAGCGACCATCTGCACCGCTTCGGCGAGTACATCGGGGACGCGGCGGGCTGGCTCGCCGACGGCACCCTGCACACCGAGGAGACGGTGGTCGAGGGCATCGAGCGGGCGCCGGAGGCGTTCCTCGGCGTGCTGCGCGGCGCCAACACCGGCAAGATGCTCGTCCGCCTCGCCTCCTGAGCGCCGGCAACAGCAGGAACACGAAATCCGCGCGGAGCACCGCCCTGAGCGAATTCCCGCTGCCGGCCGCGAGTTCAGGTGCCGCAGCGCCGGTAGGCACCGCTGACCGGCCGAAGGTCCTTCCCACCGCCCTGTCGTGCGGGCCCCGTCTTCCGCAGCGGGCCCGCACGGCCGGCGGTCCCCCTCTTACCCAGGAGCAGACGATGCAAGCGTTGATCTACGACCCGGCCGCCCCGCACCGCCTCCGGCTCGGCGCCGCGCCCGACCCGGTGCCCACCGCAGGGCAGGCACTGGTGCGGGTGGCGGCGGTCTCGCTCAACTTCGGCGAGATCGCGTTCCGACCCACCGACGGACAGGTCGGGCACGTCTCCGGATGGGACGCCGCGGGCGTCGTAATCCGGGCCGCCGACGACGGATCCGGCCCGGCGGTGGGCACGAGGGTGGTCACCTTCGGCTGGGCCGGCGCATGGGCCGAGTTGCGCGCCGTGGACACGAACAATCTGGCTGCCGTGCCCGAGGGCGTCGACCTCGGGCTGGCCAGCGCGCTCCCGGTCGCCGGCGTCACCGCGCTGCAGGCGGTGCGGCGGCTGGGACCGCTGATCGGCCGCCGGGTACTGATCACCGGCGCGTCCGGTGGCGTCGGGCGGTACGCGACGCAGCTCGCCGCCCGCGCCGGCGCGCACGTCATCGCCTCGGTGGGCAGCCTTGCCCGCGCCGAAGGGCTTCGAGAGCTCGGGGCGGCGGAGATCGTCGTCGGGCCGGCGAACCTCTCGGAGCGGGTGTACGGCGTGCTGGACAACGTCGGCGGCGGGCAGTTGGCCGACGCGTACCACCGGCTGCAGGACGGTGGGATCGTCCAGGCGATCGGCATGGCGTCGCGCGAGCCCACGCTGATCGACTTCGAGCAGGCGCGCACCTCCGTCGACCGGGGACGGTTGGAGACCTTCAACGTGGCGACCCCGTTCGGCGACGACCTCGCCTACCTTGTCGGGCTGCTGGACAAGGGTCACCTGGACGCGCAGGTCGGCTGGCGCGGTCCGTGGCAGCGGGCCGGGGCCGCGGCCGAAGCCCTGCTCGCCCGTCAGGTCCCCGGCAAGGCGGTCCTCGACCTGTGAGCCGGTCGGGCGCCGCCCGCCGGGTGGCGTCGGGCGGCCCGCGCCCGTGCCACCCCGGTCGGGCGGTCGGCCGCTACGGTGCCGGGCCGGCTCGTCGGTGGGCCCGGCACCGCCGACGCCGCGCACCGGTGACGGCGGCGGCCCGGCGTCGAAACGGCAGCGCGACGCCGGGCGTCAGAGGCCGCCGGCGACGCGCAGGATTGCGCCGGTGGTGTACGTGGCGTCGGGGCCCAGCAGCCAGGCGATGGCGCCGGCGACCTCGTCGGGTTCGCCGGCGCGACCGAGCGGGATGCGCTCGGCGGCGCGGTCGGGCCGGTCGGGCTGGCCGGACAGGGCGTGGATGTCGGTGCGGATGATGCCCGGGGCGACGGCGTTGACGCGGATGCCGCGGGGGGCGAGTTCCTTCGCGAGGCCGGTGGTGAGGGTGTCGGTGGCGGCCTTGACGGCGGCGTAGTGGACGTACTCCCCGGGGCTGCCGAGGGTGGCGGCGGCGGAGGAGACGTTGACGATGGCGGCGCCGCTGCCCATCCGGCGGGCCGCCTGCTGGGCGCAGAGGACGTAGCCGACGAGGTTGACGTCGACGACGTCGCGCAGGTCGGCCGGGTCGAGGTCGACGAAGGCGCCGATGGGGCTGGTGACGCCGGCGTTGTTGACCAGCCCGGTGATCGGGCCGAGGTCGGCGGCGGCGTCGAACAGGGCGGCGACCTGGTCGGGGTCGCGGGTGTCGGCGGGCACGGCGAGGCCGCGTACGCCGGTGGCCTCGATGTCGGCGAGCACCTTGTCGGCGGCGGCACGGTCGCGGCGGTAGCTGAACGCGACGTGGTGGCCGGCGTGGGCCAGGCGGCGGGCGGTGGCCGCGCCGATACCCCGGCTGCCGCCGGTGATGACGGTGACGGGACTCAATGTGCCTCCCCTGCTGCGGTTGCCGGGCCGACGTTACCGTGACCGGGACGGCCGGGACGGGAGGGGAACGTCACACGACGCGGGCGGTGTGGCAGCCGCATACGCTCGGCGCACTGTGGTGACGACGGTGGAGGTGCACGGTGGCGGGTGTGGGTGTCGGGGACGTCGTGGAGGACTTCGAGCTGCCCGACGAGACGGGTACGCCGCGGCGGCTGTCGGAGTTCCTGGCCGCCGGTCCGGTGGTGTTGTTCTTCTACCCGGCGGCGCTGACCCGCGGGTGCACGGCGGAGAGCTGTCACTTCCGGGACCTGGCGGCGGAGTTCGCGGCGGTCGGCGCCATCCGGGTGGGGATCAGCCGGGATCCGGTGGCGAAGCAGGCCGAGTTCTCCCGGTTGCACGGGTTCGACTATCCGCTGCTGTCCGACCCGGACGCGGTGGTGGCGGACCGGTTCGGGGTGCGGCGGCGGCTACCGCTGGGCGCGTTGAGCACGCGGCGGATGACGTTCGTCATCGGGACGGACCGACGGGTGATCGAGGTGGTCCACAGTGAACTGGACATGAACGCGCACGCCGACGCGGCGCTGCGGGCGCTGGGGGGTTGATCGTCCGCGTGTCGGGGCCGGCTGGTATCAAGGCAGGCATCTGAACAGGTGTACGAGGGAAGAGGTTGCTGATGGGTGCCGCTGGCCAGGGATTGTCCGACGAGGACGTGCGCAGCATCCGGGAGGCGTTGGCGGCGGGGCGGAAACCGAAGGTGGTGTTCACCGCGTCGGCGGGTCAGATCGCCGGGCAGGTGGGGCAGGTGGTGGAGCTGACCGACCCGGCTGCCTCGGACGAGTACGTGGTGGTCCGGTTCGGCCGCGACGAGTTGCCCTTCTCCCCCGCCGACGTGGCGGTGGCACCACGGGGAGCGGGCCGCAAGGCGGCGGAACCGCAGCCTGAGCCCGAGCCGCCGGCGGCGCCGGCGGAGCCGGAGTTCGTGTTGGACCGGGCGCGGGTGCCGGCGCCGCGGGAGCAGCGGGAGGAGCCGAAGGTGGAGACGGTGGAGGCGAAGCCGGCGCGGCGGGCGGTGAAGGCGGTCAAGCCGAAGGGCCCGGCGGGGCTGACGGTGACGCTGGCGTACGCCGACGGCGAGTGGACGGTCGCGGCGCAGCAGGGCAGCAAGTCCCTCGCGAAGCCGTACGTGGTCAAGCCGGCGGAGGCGCTGCGGATGGTGGCGCTGGTCGACGTGCCGGGGGTGCACGAGGCGGTGGAGCAGATCATGGCCGCGGAGCGGGCCGAGGCGGAGCAGCAGGCGGAGAAGCTGCGCGCGGAGCTGGCCGAGATCGAGGCGCGTCTGGCGGAGCTGCGCGAGGCGCGCTGAGGCGTACCGGTGGCGGGGCGGGCGGCGCCGCCCGCCCCGCCACCGTCTGTCAGCCGCGCTGCCGGGCGTGGTGGTCGAAGAGCTTGCCGAGCAGGCGGGTGAGCTGTGCGCGTTCGGTGTCGGTGAGCGGGGCGAGCAGGGTGTCCTGCGCGCGCGCGAGGGCTTCGTCCATGCGGCGCAGTCCGGCGCGGCCGGTGGGGGTGAGGGTGATGATGTTGCGTCGCCGGTCGGCGGGGTCGGGGGCGCGCACGACGAGGTCGTTGGCGGCGAGTTCGTTGACGGTGGCGACCACGTCGCTGCGGTCGATGCCCCCGCGGCGGCCGAGGTCGGCCTGACTGGCGGGGCCGAACTCGTCGAGGGTGGCGAGGACGCGGTAGTGGTAGCCGCGGGCGCCGACTGTTGCGAAGCCCTCGCCGACCAGTCGGCTGGCGTGGCCGGCGGTCTGGGTGAGCAGCCAGCTCGGGGTGGTGCGCAGCCGGGTGGGCGGCTCCTGTTCGCCGATGTGGTGCATGGGGTGACTCTACCGCAATCGTTGGCGCGACCCACGGATCCTGTTATCGTTGGCGCGTCCAACATTGGCCACGCCAACGCTGTCGGAAGGGATCCGTCATGTCCGCAACCATCGTGACCGCGCCACCGGTCGCCACCCATGGACGCCGTTGGCAGGCCCTCGCCTGGGTCGCCATCGGCCAACTCATGATCGCCGCCGACGCGACGATCATGAACATCGCGCTGCCCACCGTGCAGCGCGATTTGGCCCTCTCCCCCGCGCAGGCGCAGTGGGTCGTCACCGCCTTCGCCCTCTGCTACGGCGGGTTCCTGCTGCTCGGCGGACGGCTGTCGGCGCGCTGGGGGCGGCGCCGGTGCCTACTGGTGGGCCTCGGCGTCTTCGCCGCGGCCTCCCTGCTCGGCGGCCTGGCGGCGAACCCCGCAATGATCATCGCCGCGCGGGCGGCGCAGGGTGTCGCCGGCGCCCTGTTCACCCCCTCGGTGCTGGCCCTGCTGGGCACCGCGTTCCCGGCCGGCGCCGACCGGGCCCGGGCGTTCGGTCGCTACGGCACCGTCATGGGCAGCAGCAGCGGCGTGGGCCTGCTGCTCGGCGGCGTCCTCACCGACCTGGCCGGATGGCGGTGGAGCCTGCTGGTCGCCGTCCCGATCGCGGCCCTGGCCGCCGCCGGGATCGTGCGCACCGTCGACGGCGGCACCGGCCAGGCCGATGCGCCGGTCGACCTGGTCGGCGCCGTCCTGGCCACCGCCGGGCTGATGACGCTGGTGTACGGGTTCAGCCGCGTCGAAGCCGCAGGCTGGGACGCCCCGTCGACCCTGGCCGCACTGGCCGCCGGCGCGATCCTGCTGGTGGCCTTCGTCGTTGCGCAGCGGCAGGTGGCGCACCCGCTGCTGCCGCTGCGGGTGGTCCTCGACCGACGGCGCGGCGGTGCGTACCTGGCGGTGCTGGCGATGGCCGTGGGCAACTTCGCCGCGTTCTTCTTCCTCACCTTCCATTTGCAGCACGTGCTCGGCTGGTCCCCCGTGCGGGCCGGGCTGGCGTTTCTGCCCTACACCGTGGCCATCGTCGTCGGGGTGCGCACCGCCCGCGGGCTGCTCACCGACGCGCCCGTACGCCAGCTGCTGGTGCCCGCCCTGCTGGTCACCGCCGCCGGGCTGGCGCTGCTCGGCCTGCTGCGCCCCGACAGCGGCTACCCGTCCCTGCTGCTGCCGGTGATCGTCCTGCTCGGTCTGGGCAACGCCCTCGTGCTCGTGCCGGCCAACAGCGTCGCCACCCAGGACGCCGGCCCCGACGCCGGCGTCGCCGGCGCCACGGTGATGACCGCGATGCAGGTCGGCTCGTCGCTGGGCGTCGCGCTGCTGGGCAGTGTCGCCGCGGCGGTCGCGGCTGCTTACGCCGGCGCCCCCACGGAGGCCGCCGTGCGCGGCTACGCCATCGCCGGCCTCTCCGCCGCCGCCCTGCTGTGCCTCGCCGCCCCGGTCGTCGCCGCCGTGCTCGGCGCCGGCCGGCCCGCCCGCTGACCGCCCCCGACCACCCGAACCGAACGAAGGAGAACCTCATGATCCTGGTCACCGGCGCCACCGGAAACGTCGGCAGCCACGTCGTACGGGACCTGCTCGCCGCCGGCGAGCCGGTGCGGGCCCTCACCCGCCGTGCCGACGCCGACCTGCCGTCGACCGACGTCGAGGTCCACCTGGGCGACATCGCCGCCCCGGACACCCTCGACCGGGCGCTGCGCGGCGTCGACCGCGTCTTCCTGTTCCCGGTCTTCGGCGCCGTCGAGGGCTTCCTCGACTTCGCCCGCCGCCACGGCGTCGGTCATGTCACGCTGCTGTCCACCCAGGCCGTGCTCCTCGCCGAGCCCGGTTGGGTCGGCGAGATGCACCTGGAGTGCGAGCGAGCCCTCACCCGGTCCGGGCTGTCCTGGACCCTGCTGCGCCCCACCATGTTCATGGCCAACGACCGGGACTGGCTGCGACAGGTGGCCGCGGGGGAGGTGGTCCGGGTGCCGTACAAGCGGGCCGTAATGGCACCGGTGGACGAGCGCGACATCGCCGCAGTGGCCGCCCGGAGCCTGCGTGACCCGCGCGACGGCGCCGCGTACGAACTGACCGGGCCGCAGGCGCTGAGCCAAGCCGAGCGGGTGCGCGTCGTCGGCGAGGTGCTGGGCCGGCCCGCCCAGGTCGAGGAGGTGACCCGCGAGCAGGCGCGGCAGGCGATGGTGCGGCACATGCCACACCAGGCCGCCGACTTCGCCCTCGACCAGCTCGCCGCCGCGCAGGAGCACCCGGCCCGGGTTGTGCCCACGGTCGCGCAGGTCACCGGCCGCCCCGCGCACACCTGGGCCGAGTGGGTCGCGCACCGGGCGGCCCGGCTCAGTGCGGGTGCGGGTCGACCCACGGCCGCCGGGTCGGAGTGACCGCGGGATCGCCGGCGGCCGGTTTCCGGGTGACGATGCGATCGCGGAAGGTGGCGGGCCGCCGGGGCGACGCGGGAGGGTGTTCGCGTCGCCCCGGCGGCCCGCGGCGCGGGTGGCGGCGGCGGGGCCCGCGGCCACCCGGCGGGGCAGGTCAGTGCTGCGGGATGTGGGCCACCCCGATGCGCTTGCGGAACACCCAGTACGTCCAGCCCTGGTAGGCCAGCACGATCGGGGTGAACACCACCGCCACCCAGGTCATGATCTTCAGGGTGTAGGGGGTGGAGGCGGCGTTGGTGGCGGTCAGCGTCCCGGCCGCGTCTGCGGTGGAGGGCAGCACGTTCGGGAACAACGCCGCGAACAGCGTCGCCACGGCCAGGCCGATCGCCACGGCGGTGCCGGTGAACGCCCAGCCCTCCCGGCGTATCCGGGCGGCGGCGAGACCGCCGAGCAGCGCGACGGCCGCGCCGACGGCGAACACGACGGCGGCCGCGCTGGAGCGGATGGTCAACGTCCAGACCAGGAACGCGACCGCGAGCACAGCGGTGGCCACGCCCAGACGCACCGCGAGCGCGCCGGCACGCTCGCGGACGTCGCCGACGGTCTTCAGCGCGACGAACACCGCGCCGTGGGTCACGAACAGCGCCGCGGTGGTCGCGCCACCGAGCAGGGCGTACGGGTTGAGCAGGTCGAACAGCCCGCCGACGTACTCGTGGTCGGCGTCCAGCGGCACGCCGCGCAGGATGTTGGCGAACGCCACGCCCCACAGCACCGCCGGCACCACCGAGCCGACGAAGATGGCGGTGTCCCAGCGGCGCTTCCAGGACGCCTCGGGGCGCTTGTGGCGGTACTCGAAGGCGACGCCCCGGGCGATCAGTGCGAGCAGGATCAGCAGCAGCGGCAGGTAGAAGCCGGAGAACAGGGTGGCGTACCACTCGGGGAAGGCGGCGAACATGGCGCCGCCGGCGGTGATCAGCCACACCTCGTTGCCGTCCCACACCGGGCCGATGGTGTTGATCAGGACGCGGCGTTCGCGGTCGTCGCGGCCGAGCACGGGCAGCAGCATCCCGACGCCGAAGTCGAAGCCCTCCAGGATGAAGTACCCGGTGAACAGGACCGCGACGAGCAGAAACCAGATGGTGGTGAGTTCCACGGTGGGCTCCGGTGATCAGTAGGCGAAGGCGAGCGGGCGCTCGGCGTCGTCGTGGCTGTCGTCGATCTCGGGGTTCGGGGTCAGGTCGGGCACGCCGGCCTTGGCGTAGCGCAGCAGCAGCTTGACCTCGATCACGGCCAGGGTCGCGTAGATCAGGGTGAAGGCGGTGAACGAGGTGAGCACCTCGGTCAGCGAGACGCTGCGGGACACGCCGTCGCGGGTGAGCATCTCGCCGAACACGATCCACGGCTGGCGGCCCATCTCGGTGAAGATCCAGCCGAAGGAGTTCGCGACCAGCGGCAGCAGCGGCATGACCAGGCCGGCGCGCAGCAGCCACCTGCTGGTGGGCGTGCGGCCCTTGCGCTGGCTCCAGAGGACCAGCAGGGCGATCGCGGCGGCGGCCATCCCGAACGCGATCATGAAGCGGAAGCTCCAGTAGGTGACCGGGATGATCGGGGTGTAGCTGCCGGCGCCGTACTGGGCGGCGTACTGGGCCTGGAGGTCGTTGATGCCCTGGACGGTGCCGTTCGGGTCGCCGGTGCCCAGCCAGGACAGCAGGTGCGGGATCTTCAGCGCGAACAGTTCCCGGCTGCCGTCGAGGCTGCCGACGGTCAGGACGCTGAACGAGGCGGGGCTCTCGGTGGTGTAGAGGCCCTCGGCGGCGGCCATCTTCATCGGCTGCACCTGGGTCATGATCTTGCCCTGGATGTCGCCGGTGATGGCGACGGCGGCGGTGGAGACGAGGGTGACCCAGGAGCCGAACTTCGCGGCGAATCGGTAGGCGGGGGTGTCGACGGAGTCGCGATCGCGTACCAGGTGCCACATGGCGACGGCGACCAGCAGCGAGCCGGCGACCAGGAACGCGCCGGCGATCGTGTGCGGGAAGGTGATCAGGGCGACCCTGTTGGTCAGCACGGCGACGAAGTCGGTGAGCTCGGCGCGGCCGGTGTCGGGGTTGATCCGGTAGCCGACCGGGTTCTGCATGAACGAGTTCGCCGCGAGGATGAAGTACGCGGACAGGTTGCTGCCGATCGCGGCGGCCCAGATGCTGGCCAGGTGCAGCCGCTTGGGCAGCCGGTCCCAGCCGAAGATCCACAGGCCGATGAAGGTCGACTCCAGGAAGAACGCGACCAGCGCCTCGATCGCCAGGGGGGCGCCGAAGATGTCGCCGACGAAGCGTGAGTAGTCGCTCCAGTTCATGCCGAACTGGAACTCCTGCACGATGCCGGTCACCACGCCCATGGCGAAGTTGATCAGGAAGAGCTTGCCGTAGAACTTGGTGAGCTTGAGGTACTTCTCGTCGCCGGTGCGGTGCCACAGCGTCTGCAGGATCGCCACCAGCACGGACAGGCCGATGGTCAGCGGCACGAAGAGAAAGTGGTAGACGGTGGTGACACCGAACTGCCAGCGGGCGACGTCCAACGCGTCCACCAGAAACCCCCAGCTGTGCGTACTACGGGACGTAGTAAATACTACCGCCCGTCGTAGAGAAGTCGGCAGGGCCGGGGGGCCCTGATCGGTACGGGACCAATGACCCTGATCACCCCTGCCGCGCGACCTGCGATCCTGGCTCCGGCGGACGCCCCGCGCCGGCGGCGTGGCACGTGCGTGCGACGATTGCCGGCTGATGGACACCGCCCGTTCGACCTGGCAGCCACCGCTGATCTGGCGTGCCGCGCAGCTGCTCGCCCGCGTCGTCGTCGCGCTCGTCGCCCGCCTGGAGGTCAGCGGGGACGTGCCCGACGCGTTGCGCCGCGGTCCCCTGGTCCTGGCCGCCAACCACATCAGCCCGTTCGACCCGGTCGTCCTCGCCGCCGCCTGCCGCGCGCGGGGCGTCGCCCCCCGGATCATGGCCACCGGCGGGCTGTTCCGCACGCCCGTCATCGGCGCCGCGATGCGCCGCGCCGGGCACATCCGCGTCGACCGGGGCACCTCTGCCGTGCACCAGGCCCTCGACGACGCCGCGGCGGCCGTCGCCAGCGGCTCGATGATCCTGGTCTACCCGGAGGGTCGCATCGGCCTGGACCCGGGTCTGTGGCCCGAACGCGGCAAGACCGGCACCGCCCGCCTCGCGCTGGCCTGCGGCGCGCCGGTGATCCCGGTCGCCCAGTGGGGCGCGCACGAGGTGCTGCCCTACCGGGCCCCGAAGGGACTGCTGCGCGGCGTCGCCCGGGCGGTGTGGCGACGCCCCGTGGTCCGGGTGCACTTCGGTGACCCGGTCGACCTGACCGGCGTAACGCACGGCACGCCCGGCGCGGCCCGACTCGCCACCGACCGGATCATCGACGCCATCACCGACGCCCTCGTCCCGCTGCGGCCCGACGAACCCGACCGGCCCCGGCACGTCGACCCGGGCCGGCCCGCCGACACCAGCCGCTCCCACCGCCGCCGCCCGGCCCCCTGAATCCGCGCCTCCTCCGGGCCCCCACCCGCCCCGCCCAACGGGTCGCGCCCGCTCCCGGCGGTCATGCGCGGCACGTCCTGGCCGCTTTGCTGCACCCCGAGAGAACCGGCGGCACCGCACCGGCTGGCGCCCCACGCGCCCGACGCGGGCGCGGCCGGCATCGGTGATCCGGCGACGACACCGGCGTCTCCGCCCGCGGGCGATCGACGGTCACGGGCTGGTCGCCGCGCGGCCACCGGGGACCGGCATACTGCGTCGCGTGTTGACCCGTCACCCCTACCTCGACGCCCCCGCGCCGCTGGCCTTCGCCCACCGCGGCGGCGCCGCCGAGGGTGACGAGAACACCGCCGCGGCGTTCGCCCGCGCGATCGGGCTCGGCTACCGGTACGTCGAGACCGACGTGCACGGCACCGCCGACGGCGTGGCGGTGATCTTCCACGACGCCACCCTGACCCGGGTCACCGGCGAGCCGGGGCGCATCGCCGACCTGCGCTGGGCCGACCTGGCCTCGGTGCGCGTCGGCGGCGCCGCCGTGGTGCCCCGCCTCGACGAGGTCCTCGACGCCTGGCCCGAGGTGCGGTTCAACATCGACGTCAAGGCCGACGGCGGCGTCGACCCGACGGTGACGGCCGTCGCGCGCGGCAGGGCCGGCGACCGGGTGCTGCTCGCCTCGTTCAGCGACGCCCGGCTGACCCGGCTGCGCGCGCTGACCGAGGGCCGGATCGCCACCAGCCTCGGCATGCGCGGGGTGGCCCGGCTGCGGATGGCCTCGCTGACCGGCCGGGCCCTGCGGCTGCCCCCGTCGGTCGTCGCCGCCCAGGTGCCGGTGCGCTACGGACGGGTGCGCGTGGTGGACAGCCGGTTCCTGCGCTACGCCCACCGACTCGGACTGCACGTGCACGTCTGGACGATCGACGAACCTGCCGAGATGCACGAGTTACTTGATCTTGGAGTGGATGGCATCATGACCGATCACGTCGGCGTGCTGCGCGACGTCTACCGCAGCCGCGGCCACTGGGCCGCCTGACCCGCCTCGAAGGACCCCGATGGCCGAGACCGCCGCCCCCACGGTGGGCGACACCCCCGCCCCGGCGAGCACCCGCCGCGAACGCACCGGCTGGTACTTCTACGACTGGGCGATGTCCGCCTTCTCCACCACGGTGATCACCGTGTTCCTCGGCCCGTTCCTGACCACCGTCACCGAACTCGCCGCCGGCTGCGAACTCGGCGTCGACACCTGCTCCGGGCACGTGTACCCGCTGGGCATCAAGGTCGCCGCCGGCTCGTACTTCCCGTACCTGGTGTCGCTGTCGGTGTTCCTCACCGTGTTCGCGCTGCCGATCGTCGGCGCGATCGCCGACCGCTCCGCGCACAAGAAGCGGCTGCTGGCCGCCGCCGCCTTCACCGGCGCCGGCGCCACCGTCGGCATGCTCTTCGTCACCGGCGACCGGTATCTGCTCGGCGGGGCGCTGTTCGTGGTCGCGAACATCGCCTTCGGCGCCGGCGTCGTGGTCTACAACTCGTTCCTGCCGCAGCTCGGCGGCCCCGACGACCGCGACGGCATCTCCAGCCGCGGCTGGGCGCTGGGCTACCTCGGCGGCGGCCTGCTGCTCGCGCTCAACCTGGTCGCGGTGAGCATGCTCGGCGAGGAGGGCGACCACCAGCGCACCCTGGACCTCGCCCGCTGGTCGATCGTGTCCGCCGGGCTGTGGTGGGCGGCGTTCACCCTGGTCCCCCTGCGCTGGCTGCGCGAACATCCCACCGCCGCCGCGCTCGCCGGCGGCAACCCGCTCACCGACGGGTTCCGGCAGCTCGGCCGCACCCTGCGGGAGATGAAGGCGTACCCGCTGACGCTGTTCTTCCTGCTCGCGTTCCTGGTCTACAACGACGGCATCCAGACCGTCATCGCCCTGGCCAGCCAGTACGGCACCGAGGAGCTGAACCTCGGGCAGAGCACCCTGATCGTGACCATCCTGCTGGTGCAGTTCCTCGCCTTCGGCGGCGCGCTGCTGCTCGGCGCCCTCGCCAAGCGCATCGGCGCCTGGAAGACCGTGCTGATCAGCCTGGTGCTGTGGACCGGGGTGATCCTCGGCGCGTTCCGGCTGCCCGCCGAGGCGCCGGTGCCGTTCATGGTCCTCGGCGCGGCCATCGGCCTGGTGCTCGGCGGCAGCCAGGCGCTGAGCCGGTCGCTGTTCAGCCAGCTCATCCCCGCCGGCAAGGAGGGCGAGTACTACGGCTTCTACGAGATCAGCGACAAGGGCACCAGCTGGCTCGGGCCGCTGGCCTTCGGCCTGGTGTTCCAGCTCACCTCCTCGTACCGGGTGGGTCTGGTCTCCCTGCTGATCTTCTTCGTCGTCGGGTTCCTGCTGCTGCTGGCCGTGCCGATCCGCCGGGCGATCGTCGCCGCCGGCAACACCCCGCCCCGGGTGCTCTGAGCCGGCACGGCCCGCGCCGACCGGATCGGGGAGCGCCGATCGGCTAGGCTGCCCGTCCGTGACCGACCACGCCGCCGCCCCGACCTGTCTGGCGCGCCCGCCGCTGGGCCCCGACGAATCATCCGCCGGCTGCGCCGCGGCGCGCGGCGTGGACGGGCGTCCGCTGCACGCGGCGGCGTTGAAGTTCTTCTGGGGGCCGATGGACTGCGGCAAGTCCACGATGGCCCTGCAGATGAACCACAACCACGCCCGGCAGGGCCGCCGGGGCCTGGTCACCACCCGCATCGACCGCTCACTCGGCCCGCAGGTCACCACCCGCATCGGGCTGGCCCACGAGGCCGTCGAGGTCACCGACGAGCTGGACCTGGTCGCGCTGGTGCGCGACACCTGGGCCGAGGGGGTCCGCGTCGACTACCTCATCTGCGACGAGGCCTCGTTCTACAACCTGGAACACATCGAGCAGATGGCCGAGCTGGTCGACAGCTACGACGTAGACGTGTACGCGTTCGGGCTGGCCACGGACTTCCGGTCCTGCCTGTTCCCGGCCGCCCAGCGGCTGTTCGAACTCGCCGACGAGGTGGCCCGCATCCAGGTCGAGGTGCTGTGCTGGTGCGGCCGGGAGGGGCTGCTCAACGCCCGGGTGGTCGGCGGGCGGGTGGTCCGCGAGGGCCAGCAGGTCGTCATCGGCGACACCGTGGACACCGCCGAGGTGCGCTACCAGGTGCTCTGCCGGCGACACTACCGGGCCGGCGAGCTCGGTCCGCGCCGCTGAGGAGTCAGTACGGGTCACCGCACACCCGCCAGTCCCCGTCCTCCCGCACGACCGACAGTTTCCGCTCCTCGGTGAGGCCGCTGTCGCGGGTCAGCCGCACCGTCACCGTGCCGTGCGGGCGGCCACCGCGCGTCGCCACCGACACGTCGAGGATCTCGTAGCCGCTGACCAGCGGCGGGGTGCGCAGCCAACTGGTGAACCCGATCGGGCTCCACCGGCTGCGCGCGTCGGCGCAGAGCCGGTCGTACGCGCCGTCCGTGTCGCCCGCCGCGACCGAGCGCAGGAACCCGTCGGCGGTCTCCCGCACCGGGCCGCTGGCCTGCGTGACCACCTGCACGTTCCAGGCGCCGAGCCCGGCCACCCCGACGCAGCACAGCACCACGGCGACGCCCGCGAACACCAGCCCGGTGCGCACCGGCCGGCGCCGCCGGGCCGGCCGGTTCCACGGCTGCTCAGCGCCCACCCGTCGACCGTAGAGAACCGACGGGGCCGTCCGCAGGAAGTCGGCGCGGTCGCGGCGGCCGGCGCCGACGCCTCAGCGGGGCGGGGACGGCGCGCGTACCTGACACAGGATGGCAGGTACGCGCGGCAGACTGCCGGGCATGACAGTCACCGCCGACCTCGCCATGGTCAACCTCGACAGCCCCGACCCCGTCGCCCACGCCGCGTTCTGGCAGCGCGTCCTCGGCGGGGAGATCACCCACAGCCAGCCGGAGTACGCGATGGTCTCCGCCGGGGGCGTGGCCGTCGGGTTCGGCCTCGTCGAGGGGTACCGGCCGCCGTCCTGGCCGGACGCGGACACCGGCAAGCGTTACCACCTCGACCTGCACGTCGACGACCTCGCGCGGGCCGAGCGGGAGTTCGTGGCCGCCGGCGCCACCAAGCCGGACTTCCAGCCCGGCGGCGACCGGTGGGTGGTGCTGACCGACCCGGCCGGGCAGCCGTTCTGCATCTGCCCCCGCCCGCAGGGCTGACCGCCGCCGGCCGCACCTTCGCAGCCCGGCGTGGGGACCGTGCGCGGTGGGGCACGGGCCGCCGCCGGCCGCACCTTCGCAGCCCGGCGTGGGGACCGTGCGCGGTGGGGCACGGGCCGCCGCCGCGCACGGTCCCGCGCTGGGCCGCTCAGCCGCGCCGGCGGGCGCGGGCGGCCCAGATGGCGTACGCGGGGTCGCGGTCGAGGTTGTGCCGGTCCCGGTCGTAGCGGCGGGTGGTACGCGGGTCGGCGTGGCCCATCGCGTCCTGCACGTCCTCGAGCGGGACGCCCTCGGCGCGGGCGGTGGTGGCGAAGGCGTGCCGCAGCGAGTGCGGTGACAGCTTCGCCCAGGCCGGGATGCCGGCGGCGCGGGCCAGCCGGCGCACCAGCCGGAACACGGCGTGCCGGTCCAGTCGGGCGCCGGTGGCGGTGACCAGCAGCGGGCCGGTCAGCTCCTGCACCGCCACGCCCTGCGCGGCCGCCCGCTGGGCCAGGTACGCGTCGAGGGCGTACGCGGTGCCGGGGGTGAGGGCGCGGCGACGGGACTTGCCGCCCTTGCCGACGAACCGGACGCTGCGGTGGCCCCGCTCGGCGCCGAGATCGGTCAGGTCGAGCGAGACCAGCTCCCCGACGCGCAGCCCGAGGTCGGCCAGCAGGGCGATGGCGGCCCGGTTGCGCGCGGCGGTCGGCCCGGTGTCGGCCTCGGCGGCGGCGAGCAGCGCGTCCACCTCCTCCGGGCTGAGCCCCACGGTGGCGGAGTGGTCGCGGTCGATGCGGGGCCGGTCGGCGCCGGCGACCGGGTTGGCCTCCACGGCGCGCAGCTTGACCAGGAAGTCGTACCAGCTCGACAGCGCGGAGAGCCGGCGGGCGACGGTGGCCGGGGTGAGCGGCTTGCCGCTGCGCGCCGCCAGCGTCGCCTCCAGTGCCCGGGCGTACTCGTTGACGTGCAGGAAGTTCGCGTGCAGCGGGTCCAGCTCGCGGGCGGCGCACCAGCCGAGCCACCCGGCGACGTCCCGCCGGTACGCGTCCCGGGTGTGCTCGGACAGCCGCCGGTTGCGCAGCCACGCCTCGGTGAAGTCGGCGGGCCCACCGGGCAGGGCCGGCGCCGGCGACTGGCGGGGCCGCGCCGGAGCGTTCGGGGACAGCATGTGAAAAAGGTTCTCAGCCCCGGCTGGCAAACGGGCGGAGGCGCGCCCTACGCGATCGGCGCACCGGCCACCGATCACCCGCCGCCCCGGGCGGTACGGTCGGGCGGTGCGCGCGAGTCGGCTGGTCTCCCTGCTGCTGCTCCTGCAGACCCGGGGCCGGATGACCGCCCCGCAGCTCGCCGAGGCCCTGGAGGTGTCGGTGCGCACCGTCTACCGGGACGTGGAGTCGCTCGGCGCCGCCGGGGTCCCGGTGTACGCCGAGCGCGGCCCCGCCGGCGGGTACGGGCTGCTCGACGGCTACCGCACCCGGCTGACCGGGTTGACCGCCGGCGAGGCGGAGGCGCTGTTCCTGGCCGGCATGCCGGGGCCCGCCGCCGAGCTGGGCCTCGGGTCGGTGCTCGCCGCCGCCGAGCTGAAGCTGCGCGCCGCGCTGCCGGCGGAGCTCGCCGACCGGGGCGGACGGATCCGGCAGCGGTTCCACCTCGACGCCCCCACCTGGTTCCGTGAGCCCGAAGACACCCCCCACCTGGCGGAGCTGGCCCGGGCGGTGTGGGAGGACCGGCGTGTGCGGGTGCGCTACCGGCGGTGGAAGACCCCGCGGGAGGTGACCCGGACGCTCGCCCCGCTGGGCGTGGTGCTCAAGGCGGGCCGCTGGTACCTGGTGGCCGACGCGGGCGGGCAGGTGCGCACCTACCGGGTCGGGGCGGTGCTGGACCTGACCGTCCTCGACGAGGGGTTCGACCGCCCGGACGGCTTCGACCTGGCCCGCTGCTGGCAGGAGCACGCCGAGCGGTACGAGCGGGGCGTGTACCGAGACGAGGCCCGGGTGCGGATGACGACGGCCGCGCTGGAGCTGGCGGCGCACGTCCTCCCGCCGGCCATGAGCCGGGCGGCGCGGACGGCGGCCACGGCGCCGGACCCGGCCGGCTGGGTGCGCACGACGGTGCCGATCGAGTCGGTGAAGCACGGGCACGTGGAGCTGCTCAAGCTCGGCGCGCAGGTGGAGGTGCTCGCCCCGGCCGAGCTGCGCGAGCGGTTCCGCGCCACCGCGCACGCCCTGGCGGCCCTCTATCCGCAGCGGGCCGACCGCGCCGACCCTCGCGGGACGTGACGGGGGCGGGACGGCGCACCGCCCGTTCCGCCCCCGCCCGGTGCTCAGGCGCTGATCTCCTTGCGGCCGTTGCCGTTGCCGTTGGCGCCGGCCGTGACGGTGACCCGGCGGGGCTTGGCCCGCTCGGCCACCGGGATGCGCAGCGTCAGCACGCCGTTGTCGTAGCCGGCCTCGAGCTTGTCGGTGTCGAGGGTGTCGCCGAGGAACAGCCGCCGGGTGAAGGTGCCCATCGGGCGTTCGGCGGCGACGAGTTCGACGTTGTCGCCGGCGGGCCGGCGCCGCTGCGCGCGGACGGTCAGCACGTTGCGCTCCACGGTGCAGTCGATGCTGTCCGGGTCGACGCCGGGCAGGTCGAACGCCGCGTAGAACCAGTCCCCGTCGCGGTAGGCGTCCAGCGGCATGACCGCCGGGCGCGCGGCGGTGCCGAAGAACTGCTCGGTGAGCCGGTCGATCTCGCGGAACGGGTCGGTGCGCATCAGCATGGTCCTGCCTCCTCGGTTCTCCTGGCCGAAGGTCTCTAGTTGAGTCTGGGCGACTCAACTTCCTGTTCCTTATTTAGCGCGCCGCGCGGTCGTCGTCAAGCCGGTCGGCATCCAGCGGGCCGGCGGCGGGCTCAGGCCGAGGGCGCCGCCGGGTGCCCCCGGGGGCTGACATGCGGACGGTCCCGACCGCCCGGTGACCGCGTGCCTCGTCTCACGTGCCGGCTGAACGATGCGGCGTTCCAATCTCCCCAATGAGGCAGTAGCGTCCCCTGTGGACGATCTACCGACGAAAGACGAGGAAGGTCCGTGATCCGACGCTCCAAGGCATTGCTGTCCGCGACGGCCGTCCTGTTCGCCTGCGCCGTCGCGCAGCCCGCCCACGCGGAAGGCTCCACAGCTCCCGCAGCCGCCATCGTGCGGCCGGTCTCGGGCGTCAGCCCGCTGCCGGCAGGCTGCGGACTACCCCCGACCGACGGCTACACGCTGAACCCGAACACCGAAGCCCTGCCCGTGGTGGCGCGGGACCCGAACCGTCCGTGGCACCTCGTCACGGTGTTCCAGCAGGACCGCTGGAACCGCTACGGCAGCAACGGCGCGGTCACCGCCGTGTCGGACGACTTCGGTCTGAGCTGGAAGCGGTCCCAGAGCCTGCCCGCCTTCTCCCGCTGCACCGGCGGCACGGCCGCCAACGGCGGGGACTACGACGTCACGACCGACCACTGGATCACGGTCACCCCGTCGGGCGCGGCGGTGGCCGCGGCGTTCTCGCTGTCGCGCGCCGGCGACGTGACCGCCATCCTGGTGGCCCGGTCCGCTGACGGCGGCCAGAACTGGGAAGCCCCGGTCACCCTCCAGCGTGACGACAACCCGCGGTTCTTCAACGACCGCCCCACGGTGACCGCCGACCCCTACCGCCCGGGCGTCGTCTACGCGGTGTGGGACCGCGTCGACAGCACGGAGGCGGGCTGGGTGCAGCCGATCTACCTGGCGAAGTCGACCGACGACGGGCGCACCTGGACCACGCGCAAGGTGTACGACTTCCCGAACAACAGCGGCGCCATCGGCACCCAGCTGGTGCCCCTCGCGGATGGGACGCTGGTGATGGGCATGCACTACGAGACCAACACCGAATCCGCCACCCAGGTCATCCGCTCGACCGACGGCGGCCGGACCTGGTCGGCGCCGACGCTGGACGTGCCGGCCCCGTTCGCGGTGGGCCCCCGCATCCCGGACCCGGACAACTCGGGCGACCCGGTACGCAACGCCTCCCTGCCGCTGCTGGCCGCCCGGCCGAACAGCCAGGTGGTGAACGCCGTCTGGCAGAGCCAGGCCGCCGACGGCACGTTCCACGTGGACTACTCCCGCTCGACGGACGGCGGGAAGAGCTGGTCCAGCCCGATCCGGGTGGACAAGACGCCCACCGGTTCCGCCGCCGTACCGGTCGTCGCCGCGGCCGAGGACGGCACCGTCGCCGTCACGTACTACGACTTCCGCAACAACACGCCCGACCCCGCCACCCTGCCCACCGACCTGTGGGCCATCACCTGCGCCAAGGACTGCACGCAGCCCGGGGCGTGGCGCGAGCAGCACATCGAGGGGCCGTTCGACACGCGGAAGCTCCCGGCGACGAGCGCGGGACGCATGATCGGTGACTACACCGGCCTGGTGCCGAACAACGGCGTCTTCGTGGCCGTGTACGGCGTGGCCACCAACAACGCCGCCAACCCCGTGGACATCCACAGCGCGATCTTCGACAACTGAGTGGTGGTACCGCCGCTGGCGGGGCTCGGTCGGACCGGGCCCCGCCAGCGCGGTCGATCAGTCAGTACCGGCACGCGCCGCCGGAGTCGTCAGCTCGAGGACCTTCTCGAACCAGTGCTGGGCGTAGACGTCGTCGTTGAACGCCGGGATCTCGCGGTAGCCGTGCCGCGCGTACAGGGCACGGGCCTCGACGAGGTCGCTGCGGGTGTCCAGCCGGATCCGGGCGATCCCGGCGGCGCGGGCCCGCTCCTCCACGGCGGCGAGCAGCACCGCGCCGCCGCCGTGGCCGCGGTGCGCCGGGCTCACGTACACCCGGGTGAGCTCCGCCCAGTCGGGGCGCAACCGCAGCCCGGCGCAGGCGGCCGGGCGGCCGTCGCGGTGCGCCACGAGGAAGAACCCGGTGGGCGCGGCCAGGTCGTGGCTCGGCTCGTCGGCCATCGCCGCCGCGACCTCGCCCGGGCGGACCGGGCGGCCGTGGTAGCGGCGGACCATCTCCTCGTAGTACGCCTCGAGCAGGGCCACCGCGTCGGGATGGTCGGGGTGGGTCGGGGTCACCGTCCAGTCTGTGGTCGTCACCCGTCGATCATCACGGCCGGGGCAACCGGATATCCGCGCGCCGGCCGCACCGGGTCCATCGAGCCGGGTGGCCGCTGCCACGACGCGGAGGGGCCGATCAGGCGCGGCGGGCCGGGCCGCAGGCGCCGGCGCCGCCGAGCCGGCCGCCGACCGGGCTCGTGATCGACCGCACGAACACCGCGCGATCGGCCTCGGGCAGCGCGGAGAGCACGTCGTCCTGAATCCGGGCGGCGATCTGCTGGGCCTGGACGAGGACCTTTTCGCCCTCCGGGGTGACCTCCACCAGGCGGGCCCGCCGATCGCCGGGTGACGGGCGTCGCCGCGCCAGCCCGGCGGTCTCCAACTGGTCGAGGGTGACGACCATCGGCGTCCACCCGCAGCTCACCGTCGCCGCCAACCACCAGGCCCGCGTCGACGAGCCGCCGGAACGCGGTGACCACCTGCCGCGCCGACAGGCCGGTCCGGCCGGCCACCGCCGCGGCGTCCGCGCCGCCCAGCACGATCGCCGCGAAGACCCGCCGTCGTACGTCGTCGGCGAGCGCCCCGCCACCTCCCGCGTCGTCGTGCCGGCCACCCTGCCAGCAGGCGCACGGGCGCCGCCACGGCGTTTCCTCGCCGGGTCGATCAGTCGCGCGGCTGCTCGGTGCGCAGCACGACCCGGCGCAGCAGGTCGGACAGCAGGCGCCGCTCCGGCCGGGTGAGGGCGGCGAGCAGCCGGTGCTCCTCGGCGCCCCGCACGTCCATGGCCCCGTGCCAGGCGGCCCGGCCCGCCTCGGTCAGCTCCACGTCGACCCGCCGCCGATCGGTGCTGGACGGGATCCGGCGCACGAAGCCGCGCCGGAGCAGCGCGTCGACCCGGGCGGTGACGGAGGCGGGAGCCATCGCCAGGTCGCGCGCCAGGTCCGACGGGGCCGCCCGACCTCCTCGCCCGGCCAGGGCGTGCAGGGTGTCGTACTCGTGCCCGTGCAGGTCGAAGCCGACGAGGGTCCGCTCCTTGACGTCGCGCAGGTGGCGGGTGAGGAACTGGATCCGGGTCACCGCCCCTTCGACGTCGGGGTCGAGCGTCGGCAGGATCGGCAGCCAGCGCTCGACGTGGCGGTCGACGTGGTCGCGGTCGGTCATGGCTCCAGCCTATGCCGACATCAAAATATTCGTTGTCGAAAGATTCGATGTCGAAGTATATTGCTCGGGTGACCCATCCTCTGCGCGCACGCCCCTTCCGGCTGCTGTTCCTCGGCCGCACCGTCTCCGCCGTCGGTGACGCCGTGGTGCCCGCCGCCCTGGCGCTGGCCGTGCTCCGCGCGACCGGCTCCACGGGTGCCCTCGCCCTCGTGCTGGCCTGCGCGATGGTGCCCCGGCTGCTCCTGCTCCCCCTCGGCGGCGTGCTCGCCGACCGCCTCGACGCCCGCCGCGTCGCGATCGTCGCCGATCTCGTGCGCTGCCTCGCGCAACTCGTCGTCGGCCTCGAACTGCTCGGCCAGGCGTCGCTGGGCGTGATCGCGGTGGCCGCCACGGTCGGCGGCGCCGCCGGCGCGTTCGCCCTGCCCACCACCTCACCACTGGTCGCCGGCACGGTCGGCGCGGCCCAACGGCAGCAGGCCAACGCGCTACTGGGCGTCACCGCCAACGCAAGCCGCCTCGCCGGCCCCGCGCTGGCCGGCGCGCTGATCTGGGCCGCCGGGCCGGGCTGGGCCTTCATCCTCGATGCCGCGACGTTCGCGCTCAGCGCGCTGCTGCTCGCGGTCGTCCGCGTCCGCCACGTCCCGATGCCGAGGCGCACCGTCCTCGTCGACCTCGCGCACGGCTGGCGGGAGGTCCGCAGCCGCGACTGGTTCTGGACCAGCCTGCTCGGCCACGGCGTCTGGAACGGCGCCGCCGCCGTCCTGACGACCCTCGGCCCGGCGATCGCCGTACGACGCCTCGGCGGCGAGGGGGTCTGGGTGCTGATGCTCCAGGCCGGCGCGGTCGGCATGCTCGCCGGCTCGCTGCTCGCCACCCGGATCCGCCCCCGCCGCCCGGTGCTGGTGGCCAACCTCGGGCTCGCCAGCTACGCCGCGCCGCTGGCCCTGCTCGCCGTCGCCGCGCCCGCCCCGCTGGTCATCGCCGCCTACGGGGTCGCGCTGAGCGCCATCGGCTACCTCAACCCGGTCTGGGAAACCGTCGTGCAGGGGCAGTTCCCGCCCCACGTCCTCGCCCGGGTCGCCTCGTACGACTGGCTGGTCTCCCTCGGCGCGATGCCGCTGGGCTACGCCCTGGCGCCGATCGCGGCGCGGGCCTGGGGCGACTCCACCCCGCTGCTCGCGGCGGGCGCGCTGGTCCTCGTCGCCTGCGCCGGCACCGCCGCCGTGCCCGGCGTGCGACGACTCACCTGCACGCCGGCACCGCGCGGCGACCTGGCGGCCGCCGCGCGGTGAGCGCTCAGAGCGCGTGCCCCGTGGTGGCGTCCACATGGTCGGGCACCGGGTCGTGCCGGTCCCCGACACTCAGGGTGCCCGCCGGCTCGAACATGAGGATGGACGCGCCACCCGGCGAAGACGGTCGGTGTTCCACCCCGCGGGGCACCACGTGCACCGCCCCGCGGGGCAGCACCACCTCCCGCTCGGCGCCGCCGTCGCCGTCGCGCAGGGCGATGCGCAGCTCCCCCTCCAGGACCAGGAAGAACTCGTCGGTGTCGTCGTGGGCGTGCCAGACGTGCTCGCCGGCGACCTTCGCGATCCGCACGTCGTAGTCGTTGACCCGGGTGACGATGCGCGGGCTCCACAGCTCCGTGAAGCTGGCGAGCGCGCTCGCCAGCTCGATCGGCTCGTTTCTCATCCCGCCATCCTCGCCGTAGGTGGCAACCGCTGTCAGCCCGCGGCTTCCGGCCGGAACCGCCAGCGGCGACCAGGCCCCGGGCCCCGGACGGCGACGACCACGGCCGGGGCCGGCGCGCACCGCCGCCAGGTCGTCGGCCGACGCGTCGCGGCGAGGGGCCCGGGCTCTGCGCGCCGACGGCGGGTACGGCAGAGTGGCACCGACGAGCGAGCGCGGCCCGACGGGCCGGTACGGGAGGGTGGTGGCCGTGCAGGGCCCGACCGGGGTGGTGTTCCCGAAGACCGACGGGGGGCGCAGCACCTCCGCGCTCGGGCGGGCGGTCGTCGCCGACGCCCTGCGCGCCGTCGACCCGGTCGGCGCGCGCTCGGCCGAGCACGAGACGAACTGGCGCCACGGCTACCTCGGGCACTTCCGGCGGCTCGTCGAGGCCGGGCTGCTCGCCCGCGACGCCGCGGTCACGATCGCCCGGGACGGGCTCGACTCGCTGCACCGGAGGATGAGCGTGCTGCGCGCCGACGGCACCGAGATCGGCCTCGGCGAGGTCTTCACCACCCCCGCCGACGTCGCGCCGCTACGCACGGCGACGGTCGCCGGCACGGGCGCGGCCGAGCGCGAGCTGTCCCTGCCGTACCGGGGCCAGCGGCTGCGCGGCGACGACCTGCGCCGCCGGCTCGACGCGTGGGTCACCGCCGGCGTCGTCGAGCCGTCCTGCGCCGACGCGGTACGCGCCGTCATGGCGAACCCGGGCTGGCTGGACCTGCGCGACCAGCGCATCGTGGTGCTCGGCGCGGGCGCGGAGATGGGCCCGCTGCCGTCCGTGCTGCGCTGGGGCGGCGACGTGGTCGCCGTCGACCTGCCGCGGCCGGAGATCTGGCGGCGGCTGCTGCACACGACGCGCCGCAGCGGCGGGCGGCTCCACCTGCCCGTGCCGGCCGGCACCGGCCCCGACGACGACGCGCTCGCCGCCCGCGCGGGCGCCGACCTGCTGCACCACCTCCCGCAGGTCGCCGACTGGCTGCTCGACGTCGACGGCCGGCTCGTGCTGGGCAACTACGTCTACGCCGACGGCGCGACCAACGTCCGGGTCGCCACGGCGGTCGACGCGCTCACGCTGCGGTTGCAGGAGTGCCGCGACGACGTCGCGCTCGCGTTCCTGGCCACCCCCACCGACGTCTTCGCCGTACCCGGCGACGCCGTGCGCCACGCCGAGCAGGGCTACGCCGCCCGCGGCATCCTCCGCCGGTCGCTGCGGGTGGCCTCCGGAGGCAGGCTCCTGCACCGCAACTACCCGCCGGGGACGGACCCGGGCGTCAACGACAGCCTCGTGCCCCAGCAGGGTCCCAACTACGCGCTGGCCAAGCGCCTGCAGCGGTGGCGGGCGACGGTGGCCCGCCAGGCGGGCGCGACCGTGTCGTTCGCGGTGGCGCCACCCACCCGCACCCGCTCGGTGCTGCGCAACCGGGCGCTCGCCGCCGCGTACGCGGGCGCGCACCGGTTCGGCATCGAGGTGTTCGAGCCGGCGACGAGCAACACCCTGATGGCCGCGCTCCTGGTGCACGCCCTGCGCACCGGCGGCCCGTCGCTGCCGCACCCGTGGCAGGACGAGGCGTACGGCGCGGCGCACGGCGGGCTGTGGCGGGTGCCGTACGCCCCGCGCAGCGCCCTCGGCCTGGCCGTCCTGCTCGGGTTCGGCGGCGCGCGCGCCTGACCGACCCGGGCAGTGCTCAACCGCAGTTGGTCAGGCGCGCCCCGAAGGTCTGGCAGGCGCTGCGGAAGCCGGCCGGCTCGTGGACGGTGAAGTCCGCGTCCAGGAAGGCGAGGCTCAGCAGCAGCCACTGCCAGGTGTCGAGCATCAGGACGACCCTGGTCCGGCGCTCGTCCAGGGCCGCGAGTTCGGCCTCCTGGTACCGCAACGCGTCGGCGACGGCCGGCAGGGGCGCGTCCACGGTGAGGACGACCCGCTCGCGGTCCCTGTTGAGCCCCTGCCGGAGGTAGTCGAGGGCGGTGTCGGCGGGCAGCGGCCTGGGGGCGTAGGTGCTCGTCGACGTGCGCAGGTGGGTGATGCGGTCGATGCGGAACACCCGCCAGTCGCCGCGCTGGGTGTCCCAGGCGAGGAGGTACCACCGCAGGTGGTGGTGGATCTGGCGGTGCGGTTCGACGCGCCGGGAGGTGGTCGCGCCCTGCCTGCCGGCGTAGTCGAAGGTGACGACGCTGCGGTGCTGGATGGCGGCGGCCAGACTCGCCAGGTCGTCGGCGCTGGTGCTGGGGGCGAGCGCCGGGCTGGTCTCCAGGCTCGCGCGCAGCTGCGCGGCGCGGCGACGCAGACGCTTCGGCAGGTACTGGTCGACCTTGCCGTAGGCGCGGGTGGCGGCGTCGTCCACGCTTCCTTCGGCGGCGCTGCCGGTGGCGGCGAGGGTGGCCAGCCCGAGGAGGGTCGCGACCGCCTCGTCGTCGTCGAGCACGAGGGGCGGCAGCGCGGCGCCGGCGGTGAGCCGGTAGTGGCCGCCGGGGCCGGGCCGGGTCTCGACGGGGTAGCCGTAGCCGCGGAGGCGGTCGACGTCGCGGCGCAGCGTCCGGGGGCTGACGTCGAGCCGCGCGGCCAGCTCGTCGCCGCTGAACGCCCGGCCCGTCTGCAGCGCGGCGAGCAGGGCGAGGACGCGCTGGGTGACATCGGCCATGGCACCAGTGTCGCCGACATCGCGGTCAGGTTCCGTCCGCATCTCTTCGTACGTTCGACTGCATGTCACAGCGAACGATCCGCATCCGGGGTGCCCGGACCAACAACCTGAAGTCCGTGGACGTGGACGTCCCACGCGGCCGGCTGGTCGTGTTCGTGGGCGTGTCAGGGTCGGGCAAGTCGTCGCTCGTGTTCGACACGATCGCGGCAGAGGCCGGCCATCAGCTCACCGAGACGTTCCCGCCGTTCGCGCGCAACCGCCTGCCGAAGTGGACCCGCCCCGACGTGGACGAGATCGGCGGGCTGTCGCCGGTGGTGGTGATCGACCAGCGCAGGCTCGGCGGGAACGCCCGGTCCACGGTGGGCACCGTCACCGACGCCTGGACCTACCTGCGGCTGCTGTTCTCCCGCGTCGGCTCGCCCCACGTGGGCGCATCCAACCACTTCTCGTTCAACGACCCCGCCGGCATGTGCCCGACCTGCTCCGGCCTGGGCGAGGTCGTGGTGAGCGCCGTCGACCGGTTCCTGGACCTGGACAGGTCCCTCGCCCAGGGGGCGATCCTGCTGCCCGGCTTCGGCAACGGCGGCTACTGGTACTCCCAGTACGCCGACATCGGCAGCTTCGACGCCGACACGCCACTGCGGGACTGGAGCGAGGCGCAGCGCGCGGCACTGCTCTACGGCGGCGAGCACGCCGCGCGCCTCGGCACCCGGCCCCCCAGGGACTACGAGGGCGTGGTGCAACGGTTCGAACGCATCTACCTGCACACCTCCGACGACCTGTCCGACCGCAAGCAGGAGACCCTCGCCCGGTTCACCCGCTCCGCCGTCTGCGCCGACTGCGGCGGCGACCGCCTCAACGAGGCCAGCCGCAGCGCCACGGTCCTCGGCCACACCATCGGGCAGCTGGGGCGCATGGAGGTCACCGAGCTCACCGAGGTGCTGCGGGGGGTGAGCGACCCGGCCGTCGCCCCCGTCGTGAGCGCGCTCGTGGACCGGTTGCGGGCCATGACCACGATCGGGCTCGGGTACCTGCACCTGGGCCGGGCCACCACCAGCCTGTCCGGCGGGGAGTCGCAACGCATCAAGACCGTCAAGCACCTCGGCAGCAGCCTCGTCGAGATGCTCTACGTCTTCGACGAACCCACCGTCGGCCTGCACCCGCGTGACGTCGCCGCGATGACCGCCCTGCTGCGGCAACTGCGCGACAAGGGCAACACCGTCCTCGTCGTCGAACACGACTCCGCCGTCATGGCGATCGCCGACCAGATCATCGAGATCGGACCCGACGCCGGCACCGACGGGGGGACACTCGTCTTCCAGGGCACCTTCGACCAGCTCCGGGCGGCGCGCACACCGACCTCGACGGCCCTCGCCGCGCAGGCGCCCGTCGTCACCGCCCCCCGCACGGCCACCGGGCGGATCACGGTGGCCGACGCCACCCGCAACAACCTCCGGAACCTGACCGTCGACTTCCCCACCGCGGTCTTCACCGTCCTCACCGGAGTCGCCGGATCGGGCAAGTCCAGCCTCGCCGCGGAGCTGGTCGCCCAGCACGACGCCGTCGTGATCGACCAGAGACCCGTCAGCGCCAACCGTCGGTCCACCCCCATCACGTACACGGGCATCGCCGCCCCCGTCCGCAGGCTCTTCGCCAGGCACAGCGGGCTGCCCGCCGGCATGTTCAGCGCCAACTCCGCAGGCGCCTGCCCGGACTGCGAGGGACTGGGGGTCCGGCACACGGACCTGGCGTTCCTGGACGGCCAGGAGACGGTCTGCCAGACCTGCCGAGGACAGCGCTTCACCAGCGAGGTGCTCCGCCACCGGGTCAACGGACTCTCCATCGCCGACATCGACGCCCTGACCGTCAGCGACGCCATCCAGCGCGTACCCGACCAGGCGATCCGCGAGGCGCTGTGGCACCTCGAACAGGTCGGGCTCGGCTATCTGCGCCTCGGCCAGCCACTCACGACGCTGTCCGGGGGCGAGTGCCAGCGGGTCAAGATAGCCAGGGAACTGCGCGACGCCGCCGAACCGAGCCTCTACGTCCTGGACGAGCCCACCACCGGTCTGCACCTGCGCGACATCGGCACCCTGCTGCGGATCCTCGACCAGCTCGTCGACCGCGGCCACACCGTCGTCGTCATCGAGCACCACCTCGGCGTGATCCGCCACGCGGACTGGATCATCGACCTCGGCCCGGGACCCGGCAGGCACGGCGGGCGGATCCTCTACGAGGGGCCGGTCGCGCAGCTCGCCGGCACCCCCACCGCCGACGCCCTACGGGCGGGCTAGCCGCCACCCACAGGAACTGGGGCAGGTAGCGGCGCGTGGGGTCGGCGACGCTGTCGTCGGCGGGCGCGCGGCGCCGATAGGCTTGTCGGGTGGGACAGGACGAACGGCTCCTTCACGCCTCGTCGTTCGGCGCGGCGGCGACCGCATACGCCGAGCACCGCCCGGACTATGCGCAGGCCGCGGTGCGCTGGGCGCTCGCAACCGCGCCCGGCTTGCGGGTGCTCGACCTCGGTGCCGGAACCGGCAAGCTCACCGCCACGCTGGTTGCGGTGGGTGCCGACGTCACCGCGGTCGAGCCCGACCCGGCGATGCTGACCGAGCTGCGCCGCGCACTGCCGGACGTCGGTGCGCTGCCGGGGAGCGCCGAAGCGATACCGCTGCCGGACGCGTCCGTCGACGCCGTGTTGGCCGGCAACGCCATGCACTGGTTCGACATGGCCGTCGCGGGGCCCGAGATCGCCAGGGTCCTGGTGCCGGGCGGCGTCCTGGCCGGCCTGTGGAACGTCATGGACGACCGGGTCGACTGGGTCGCCGGGCTCGCGCGGGTCAGCCCGAGTGCGGCGATCGGCCCGCGTGACACGTTCACCAGTTGGCGCGCCGAGACGGCCGACGCGCACCTGCCGAAAGATGGCGGGGCCGCCCGGTTCGGCTTGCCGGAGCAGGCCGAGTTCCCCCACGGGCAGCGCCGCACCGCCGACTCCCTCGTGGCGACCCTCGCCACGAGGGCGGGCATGCTGGTCATGCCGGAACAGGAACAACAGGCCACGCTCGGCCGGATCCGTGGTTACCTCGCGAGCAGACCGGAGACCGCGAACGGCGAGTTCACCCTGCCGATGCTGACCTGCGTACTGCGCGTCCGACGGCTCTGAAAGGCAGCCCCGGCGACTCTCCTCGACCCAGGACGCGTGCGAGCGGGTGTGGCTGCGCGTCGGTCTCGGCGCGGTTGTAAAGACGCAGCCGGGCGGGCGGGGTGGCCCGCCCGGCTGCGTCCCTACTAGTCCCCGGCCATCACGGTGAAGGTGAATCCGGCGCTCGTCGGACGGCGCAGCGGAATGTCGCACTTGATCCGGCGCAGCACCTCGTTCCTGCTGAAGCCGAGCCCTTGTGCGATGAGCCGGTCCGGGCGCACCGGTACCGGATCCTCGAAGACGACCTCCACCTGGACCGGCCATGCCTCGGCGCGCCATGCCGACGGAATGTCCAGCCGCCAGGCGCCCGTCCAGTCCAGGGCGAAACGGTTGCGCCGGGCGAGGAAGGGATCCAACAGCCTGGACGCCACCAGCTTCGGATCGTTGGCGTGATAGCCGTCGAGCTCGGCCGGATCGAAGGAGCTGACCGGCGCTCGCTCGTGCACGGTGAGCTTGCTCGTCCGGTTGCAGGATACGCAGCGGACCAGCAGCCACACGTCCAGCAGCTTGCCGTTGGCGTTGACACGGAACCTGCCCTCGCCGGTGGTGGCCGACTCCGACCGGCAGTCCACGCACCGCAGCGACAGCAGAGGCAGCCTGGTCCGACGAACGACCCAGGGCAGCACGGTATGAGCTTGTGAAGACAAGAGAATTCTCTCTCTAGACCTGACACGAGGCCGATTACGCGCGGCCTCGGACGCTGCATGACCGGGCGCGCGAGGGCAGCCCGGCGGAACCGACGAGAGCGTCGGCTACAGGTGAGCGGAAGAAGGTGTCAGGTCTAAAGAGCAGGCGGGGTCACGCGGGTTGTCCTCTGTCCTCACTGTGATGAACCGCAGGCAACCTACGCGAACGCCGAAGGAAGGCTCAAGCGGTTTCCGGCCGAGACCGCGGCAGCGCTACCGGCACGCGCTCCTGCGCTCTGACCCGGTGCAGGGACCAGAGGTAGTCGGCTCGGACCTCGTCGGTCCTGCCCCGCGGTTCCTGTGGATGTCGGCGTGGGCGTAACCGCGGCACGGGGTGCACGAGACCTCGCGACCGGCCCTCATGAAGCTTGCGACCGGTCGGCTCATCGGCGGCACACTTCGGACCCCACAACGACCGGAGACTGCTGTTACACAAGAACAGTCATTATGGTGTGTTGCCGATTTGTCGATTTTGTTCGGGCTAATTACTGGATTATTGTTACTGGAAATCTGATAATCCGTGCGGCGTCGAGACGCTGCTCGTCCCGGGCGCACGAACGAACGTGCGCCCGGGACGGGTGCTACCGGAAGGCCGGCAGATTGCGCTCGGCCCAGGCGGCGAAGGGACTGGCCGGGCGGCGCAGGACGGTCTGCACGTCGAGGCTGACCTGCTGCTCTGCCGACAGCGGAACGCCCAGGACGTCGAGGGTTCCGTCGATGACCTCCGGCGGCATGAACCGCGCCATCTCAGCGCGGGCCTCCTCGCGGGACAACTCCACGAACGCCACCGCCTCCCCCAGCGCCTCGGAGATCACCCCTGCCTGCTGGCGCGGGCTGATGGCTTCGGGGCCGGTCAGCTCGTACGTGCGGCCCGCGTGGCCGTCCTCGCGCAGCGCGGCCACGGCGACCCCGGCGATGTCCGCCGGGTCGACGACGGGCAGCGCCACATCCGCGAACGGGGCGAAGACCGTCCGCTTCGTACGGACCGACTCGGCCCAGGCGAAGGCGTTGGAGGCGAACCCGCCCGGGCGCAGGATCGTGAAGTCCAGCCCGGACCCGCGCACGGCGGCTTCGAACTCGCGCAGGCGAGCGTGCGAGCGGGACTCGGGGCGGGTGGAGTTGAGCTGCGAGGAGAGCAGGACGACCCGCTTGACTCCCGTGTCCCGCGCCACGTCCAGCAGGGCGCTCGGGCTCTCGCCCCGGCTGTTGAGTTCGCCGCCCAACAGGACGAAGAGGGCGTCGGCGCCTTCGAGGACCGGCCGCATGCTCGCGGCGTTCCCCACGTCGGCCTGGGCGCCCCGGACACCGGCCGGAAGCCCTGCGAGCTGCGGACGCCGCGAGACGGCCACGGTCTCCTCGCCCGCCTCCGCCAGCAGCCCGACCAGCACCCGCCCGACGTTGCCGGTCGCGCCCGTCACCACGATCATCAAGTTTCTCCCTAAATTCAGTTAGCTGACTAACTGAGCGAACGGTAGCACGATCGCCGCACGCGCTGTACCGATAAATTGGTTGGGTGACTAACTCAGCCAAGCCCCGGGCGCGGGCGGCCGACAAGCGTCGACGGCTCACGGCTGCGGCGGCCCGGGTCCTGCACGAGCAGGGCGTCGAACGCACCACCCTGGGCGACATCGCGCGCGCGGCCGACGTCCCCGTCGGTAACGTCTACTACTACTTCAAGACCAAGGACGAGCTGGTCCAGGCGGCGCTGTCCGAGCACAACGCGCACCTGGACGAACTCACCGGTCGGCTGGGCCAGTTGTCCGACCCGCGCGACCGCCTCAAGGGCCTTATCGAAGCCTGGGTCAGCCAGCGCGACGTCGCCGCCCGCTACGGCTGCCCCACCGGCACCCTGGCCGTCGAACTCGACAAGCGCGCCGACGGGACCCTCGACGTGCAGGCCGGCGCCGCGATCCGGCGGCTGCTGGACTGGACCGGACACCAGTTCCGCCTCCTGGGCCTGCCGAACCCGGACGACCTCGCCGTCACCCTCGTCGCCGCCTATCAGGGCATGTCGCTGCTGGCCAACGCCCTGCGAGACCCGGAGATCATGACCCGCGAGGGAACCCGCCTCCTGCGCTGGCTCGATTCCGTGACGGCCGGCGAACAGGCCCCTGACCCGACGGGCGAGGCGCCCGCGCCCTCGCAGCCCGACGGCGCGGCAGCGCCCGCCGCTCCCCGAGGAGTCCGCCGGCCTCAACGGTGATCGTTCTCCTTCAGCTCGATCACCCATGCCCGACGCTCGGCGATCTTGCCGTCGCGCATGACGAACACCTCCGCCATCGACATGCGCATCTCCTCACCGGTGTCGCGCCGCACCGAGCCGACCAGCTCCGCCATCACGGTGTCGTCCTGCTCCACCATGCGTACGACCTCCAGCCGGGGCGGAGGCACGAAACCGGGGCCCTCGATCGCCGCGTCGTACGCCTCCTTGCCCTTGAGGTGGAAGGCGCCGAAGACCGTCCACTCGACGTCGTCGGTCAGGCAGGACAGGATCTGCGCGTGGTCGTTTCTCCGGAAACCGTCCAGATAGGTCTCGACGGTCTGCGTGTTGCGCGACATGGCTGATGGTCCCCTCGTCCTCGGTGGCCCTGCCCCCACGGCAGACCCACCGAAACTAGTGCCTCGTCTTCGGACGTTGCGCAAGAAACTGTCTGGACGAAGGTGTCTGGTTGCGGCATCGCGTTGATTCGTCGGGGTGCGAGCCAGGCGGTCGGGTCGTTGAGGTGGAGGCCGCGGGCGCAGTCGGGGGCTTCTGGGAGCGCGGCGGGGCGCTCCGCGGCCACGGCGACCTTCTGCTGCGTCGCCGGGAGCCCGCGGAGCGCCGCCGGCCGTCAGCCGGTTCCGTCCAGGACGGGGATGAGCTGTTCCTCCTCGTACGCCAGATGGGCCTCCAGTTCGGTGGTGAGCCGCTCGACCTCCCGGCGGACCTCGGCCGGGTCGGCGTCGGTGGCGTTGACGACCTGCTGGAGGCGTTCGACGAGCGCGGCGATCCGCCGGTGTTCCTCGCGCAGCCGCGCCAGGGTCGCGGCGAGCTCGGGCTGCCCGTCGAGGGCGACGAACAAGCCGGCGTCCTCGTTGACGTGGTGGTGGTGCAGCCCCTGGCAGACGGTCAGGCAGTTCACCCGCAACTGCGCGCCCAGGCCCGGACCGGAGCGGACGACCTCGGCGCGGATCAGCGCGAGTTCCCGCCGGAACGCGTCGTGGATCAGCTTGAGCGCGGCGCCCGGGGACGCCGCGTTCGGCGGGCCGCCCGCGACCTGCCGCAACGCCAGCACGGGGATCACCCGGGACGTCTTGGCCTGGTACGCGGCCCAGCCCGGCTCGGCCTCCACGGCCCGGGCGAAGACCTCGTCGCGTTCGGCCCCGGTCAGCACCTCCGCGCGCGCCCGGTACGTGAAGACCCCGTCCTCCACCGTGGCGGACGGGTCGGCGAGGAGGTTGTGGTACCAGTCCGGGTGTTTCGGGCCGCCCCCGGCCGAGGCGATGACCAGGATGCGGTCCTCATCCGGCAGGTAGCCGACCGGGGTGGTGTGCGGGGCACCAGAGCGGGCCCCGGTGGTGGTGAGCAGGATCAGCCGGGCGCCCTCGAAGGGCCCCCCGACCCGGCCGGAGTTGGCGCGGAACTCGTCGATGATCTGCTGGTTGAAGTCGTTGGGCAAGACTCTGCTCTCTGCTATGAGGATGCGGCCACGGTTAATCGCCCGCCCGGCGACAGGTGGCGGCGAGGGGTGCGGTCGCGCCGGCATGGGCGCCGGCGGGGGCGGGGGGAAGACTTGTGACCGGTGGACTCGACGTCGACACCGGTGGGTGCGGGGCGCATCGGCGGGCCACGGGCCCGCCCCCGGCTCACCGGACGGCCGGGTGCCCTGTCCGCTCGTGGCCCATGGCCGACCCGGCAGTCACGCCCCGACCCTAGTGGCCGAGGGCGGTGCTGGGCAACGGCTTTCGGTTGCGGGAGACCGGTGGCGCTGGCACGGTGGCGGGATGCCCGAGCTGACCGGCGTCGACGTGGAACGCGCCGTGACCGAGATGACCGCCGTCCTCGGCCCGCACACCGGGCGGGACTGGGGCGTCCCCGCCGGCGCACTGGAGTGGAGCTGCTGGGACACCGCCGCGCACGTGGCGCACGACCTGCTGGCGTACGCCGGTCAGGTCGTCGGCCGGCCCGACGCGGCCTACCTGCCGTTCGACCTGGTCGTCTCCCCCGCAGCCGCCCCGGCCGAGGTGTTGCGGGTCGTGGTCGCCTGCGGCGGCCTGCTGCGCGCGGCGCTCGACGCCGCCGCGCCGCAGACGCGGGCGTGGCACTTCGGCCCGTGCGACCCGGCGGGCTTCGCCGCGATGGGGGTGGCGGAGACGCTGCTGCACACCGACGACATCGCCCGGGGCCTCGGCGTGCCCTGGCAGCCGCCGGAGCGGCTCAGCGCCGCCGTGGTGCGCCGGCTCTTCCCGGACGCGCCCGCGGGCCCGGCGCCGCAGGTGCTGCGGTGGCTGACCGGCCGTGGAGAGCTGCCCGGCCGGGCTCGGCGCACCTCGTGGTCGTGGCGGGCCGCGGTGGAGTGAGCCGGGCTACGCGGCCCGGCGCCGCCAGGGCAGCCACCAGCCCCGGCGGGGCCGGCGCGGCGGGGCGGGCGGCGCAGGCGTCGGGGACGCCGCCGCGGCGGCCTGCCGCTCGGAGCGCCACCGGCGCACGACGTCGTCGGCGTTGACCGGGCGCACCACGACCCGCGGGCCGGTGGGCGTACGCAGCCAGGCGACGATCTCCGTGTTCAGGTCGGCGACGAACGCGCGCACGGACTCCTCCGTCGGCAGGTCGCGCACCTCTGCCGGCACCTGCTCGATGCGGCGGCGCAGCAGCAGCGGGGTCGGCAGCAGCAGGTCGGTCGGGAGCGCCTCCCGCTCCAGGAAGCTCTTGATCCACCACGACTCGTCGTACGGCTGGCCGCGCCCGGGGATCGGCTTGCCCATGCCGGGCAGATTGTCGAACTCGCCGCGCTCCTGCGCCGTGCGGATCCGGGCCTCGACCGTCGCGTCCCACCTGTCCACCTGCCGACACCTCCCCGACCACGGTAACGCGGCCCTCTGGGTCGGGCCGCCGCAAGGGGACAGCGCCGCGGCGGTGCCGGGCATTCCCGGTGGTCAGGGCCGGCGGGAATGCCGGTGGCCGTCGCGGGGGAACGGCGGGCGGGCCGGCAGCACCTCCTGGAAGCGGTAGCCGGCCTTCTCCGCCACCCGGCAGGACGCCGGGTTGTCGATCTGGTGCATCAGGTCCAGCCGCCGTAGGGCGGCGAACCGGGCGAACGCCCAGCCGGTGACCGCCCGCAGGGCGTGCGGGGCGATGCCCCGCCCCCGGGCGGGCGCGGCCGTCCAGTAGCCGACCTCGGCGTCGTCGCGATCCTCGGCGACGTTCTTGAGCACCACCTGCGCGACCAGGGTCTCGCCGGCCGGGCCCGGCTCGACGACGGCGAAGCTGAATCGGCAGCCGTCGGCCCAGTCCCGGTGCGCCGCGGCGACGAACTGACGCGCCGCTGTGGTCGTGGTCACCGGCGCCCGGGTCCAGCGCCGCAGCACCGGGTCCCGGTACACCGTCACCAGGGCGTCGGCGTCGTCGTCGCGCCAGGGACGCAACACCAGTTCCGGCAGGGTCGCGGTGGCCGGGGCGCGCAGCATCGGCCCATTCTGCCCGCCGCCGGGACACGGTGGTCGCTGACCCCCGTGGCGCCGGTCGGCACACCTCTGATTTGCCATTCCGGCAACGATGTTTGCCGACGGAGCCAATCCCGATGGACAGTCGGGACGTCGGCGGGCATGGGGACCGCCGCAGACGGAGGGAGAGTTCCGTGCGTGAGACGTACGACGTGGTGGTCGTGGGCGGCGGCGCGGCCGGGCTGAGCGGGGCGCTGGCCCTGACCCGGGCCCGCCGCTCGGTGCTGGTGGTGGACGCGGGCGAACCGCGCAACGCGCCGGCCGGGCACGTGCACAACTACCTCGCCCGCGAGGGCACGCCCCCCGGCGAGCTGGTGGCCGCCGGCCGCGCCGAGGTGGCCGGCTACGGCGGGGAGTTCGTCGACGCCGCGGTGCGCGAGGCGACGCCGCGCGGCGGCGGCGGGTTCCGCCTGGCGTTCGCCGACGGACGCACGGTCGAGGCCCGGCGGCTGCTGGTGACCACCGGCCTGGTCGACGAGCTGCCCGACGTGCCGGGGCTGGCCGAGCGGTGGGGCCGCGACGTGCTGCACTGCCCGTACTGCCACGGGTGGGAGGTGCGCGACCTGCCGTTGGTGGTGCTGGCGACCGGCCCGCTTGCCGCGCACCAGGCGCTGCTGTGGCGACAGTGGAGCGCCGACGTGACCATCGTGCGGCACGCGCCGTGCGCGTTCACCCCGGAGGAGGACGAGCAGCTCGCCGCCCGGGGCGTACGGGTGCTCGACGGTCCGGTCGCCGCGCTGGAGGTCGCCGACGACGCGCTCACCGGGGTGCGGGTGGCCGGCGGCGAGGTGCTGCCCGCCGGGGCGGTGGTGGTGGCTCCGCGCTTCCACGCCCGCGCCGACGTGCTGGCGTCGCTGGGCCTCGCGCCGGTGGTGCAGGAGGTGGGCGGCCAGGTGGTCGGCAGCACGGTGCCGGCGGGCCCGGCCGGGGCGACCGAGGTGCCCGGCGTGTGGGTGGCCGGCAACGTCACGGACCTGCGCGCCCAGGTCATCACCGCCGCCGCGGCGGGGCTGGCCGCCGGCGCGGCGATCAACGCGGACCTGACCGACGAGGAGACCCGCGCGGCCGTCGCCGCCCGCCGGGCGCCGGTCGCCGGCTGAGCAGCCCGCGGGCGTAGGGTCGGCGGCAGCCGAGTGGGACGGGGGTCGACATGGTCGGTACGGGTGCGCTGGTGGGCATCGCGCTGGTGGCGCTGGGGCTGGTGCTGACCCCCGGCCCGAACATGGTCTACCTGGTCTCGCGGTCGGTGACCCAGGGCCGGCGGGCCGGGCTGGTCTCGCTGCTCGGCGTCGCCGCCGGCTTCGGCGTCTACCTGGTCGCCGCGGTGGCCGGCATCGCCACGGTGTTCGTGCTGGTGCCCGCCCTCTACACGGCGGTGAAGCTGGCCGGCGCGGCGTACCTGATCTGGCTGGCCTGGCAGGCCCTGCGCCCCGGCGGGCAGTCGCCGTTCGCCCCGGCGCCGCTGCCGCCCGACCCGGCGCGGCGGCTGTTCACGATGGGCCTGGTCACCAACCTGCTCAACCCGAAGATCGCCATCCTGTACGTGTCGCTGCTGCCGCAGTTCATCGACCCGGCGCGCGGCAACGTCGCGGGGCAGAGCCTGGTGCTGGGGCTGACCCAGATCGCGGTGGCGCTGACGGTGAACGCGCTGATCGTGCTCACCGCGGGCGCGCTGGCCGGGTTCTTCGCCCGGCGGCCGCTCTGGCTGCGAGTGCAGCGACTGCTGACGGGTACGGTGCTGGCGGCCCTGGCGGTGCGGATCGCCGCGGATCGCTCCCGCGCCGCCGTCGCCATGCCCTGACATCCGAGGTCAGGCGCCCGTCGTGCCCCGGGCGCGGGGCGCCTCGGACCGCCGGTGGCGGTGGCGCCGCGCGACCGACGCGAGCCCGGCCCCGCGCTCACCCGGCAGCGGCTCCGGCCCGCCGATCAGAGCGCGTCGGGCTGGCCGAGCGCCGGGTGCCGCTCGCCGGGCGCGGCGTGCCAGGTGGGCGCGTCCTCGCGCAGGGCCGTGTCGATGCGCAGCCGCGCCCAGCCGTCGAGTTCCGGCAGGTCGGCCGGGTCGAACCAGGCCACCTCGGTGGACTCGTCGTCGTTGACGCGGGGCTCGCCGCCCACGGCCCGGCAGCGGAACCACACGTTGAGGTATTCGCAGGCGTCGCCGTTGGGGTAGACGACCGGGTGGGTGGCGACGCCGCCGACGCGCTCGATGCGCACGTGCACGCCCGTCTCCTCGTACACCTCTCGCAGGAGGGCGTCGGCCGGCTGCTCGCCGGGGTCGATGAGGCCGGCGGGCAGGGACCAGCGGCCGTTGTCGGCGCGGCGGGCCAGCAGCACCCGCCCGGCGTCGTCGCGCACGACCGCGCTGACTCCGGGCAGCAGGAGCAGGTCCGTGCCGACGTGGGCGCGCAGCTTCGCGACGTACGGGGAGACGGCCACCCGGTCACGCTATCCGGCGGCGTCGCGGTGCCGGCGCAGCGAGGTCTCCGTGTCGATGGTCTTGGCCGCCTATTCCTGGTTCCCTCGCTGGAATTCGGTCAACATCTCCGCGGCCGAGTTACGAACCGCTTCGTCGGGGTCGTTCTGTGCGATGTCGGAGAGCATGGCGACGGACTGCGCGCACTCCAGGTGGACCGTGGACCAGGCGGCCGCGCTACGTACCTGCGGGTCGGGGTCGCGGGATGCGTCCGAGATGACGCCGAACAACTCGGGGTCGAAGTCTTCACCCATCGCGAGCGCGACACGGAGGATCGCCCTCGCCTTCTCCCTTCCCTCCGTCTGGCCAGGGCCGGACAGCAGCTCTTCACGTGAATACGGATGGAGCTGGAACAGAAGAAGCACCCTGCGGCTCAGTTCCTCCACCTGGAACAGGTCCTCACCGAACATGACGAGCACCGAGGTACGGGAGACGACGTCCTCCAGATACTTCATCCACAGGCCCGGGGCGGCACCCCACATGCGAAAGCATCGGTAGCTCGCATCGGGGGCGTCTTCGTTGCTGTCGAGAAGCGGCCATCGCCCCGCTCGGGCTATCAGTTCGACACGGTGAAGCGGGTTGTCGACATCCGATCCGAGAAGGACCACGCCCCCTGCCGGGCCGGGCTGGTGCGCCGTGTCGCGCAACACCATCCTCTTGTAGTGGTAGCCGTCGGCCATGGATCAGCCCCCCGAGTGGTTCGCACATTCGGTGCCGAACCTACCCCTACGCCGTGGCCGCGCCGAATCAGGTTGTGTAGCGACGGCCGCCAATAGTTGGGCCACCGACGTTCGTCGGAGGAAGGGCGACATCGCCGAGAGGGGCTTCGCGGGGCTCGGGTTGGACCGGACCGCGGTGGGTCGTTCGGCGGGGTGTCGCGGCAATCGTCGCTCTCCTGACCCACACGTAGCCGCGAACCCCTCCAGCCTGGGAATCAGGCACGCAGTCACCCGGCCGACCTCTCCTGCCGGCGGTCGGCCGGGGAGTCGCTCACGCGGCCAGCATGGTCGCCACTGCGACGAGGATGGTGGGCAGTGCCACGACGGCGAGCGCGATGACGGCACAGCCTCCCTTGTCGACGTTGTCGTGCCGCCTGGCTGCCTCCACCTGGCCCCGCGCCCAATCGTCCGCTTCCTCGTCGATCTCCTTGTAGCAGGAAGCGCAGCACATGCTCGGCTGTGTGGTGTTCATGTGTCCGCAGCGGTTGCAGGGATACAGCACAGGACGTTCTCCTTCGCTGCCGCCGTTGCCAGGAACCGTTCCGGCCGGATCCGTGACCGGAGCGCCAAGCATAGTGACTCATCGATGCGTGGCCGGGGGTCGCGGATCAGTGGACACGGTCGATGGCGCGTATCGCGTCGCGCGGGCTGTCGAACGTCTCGGTGCCGACCTGGCTCGCGCGGTCGCCACCGGCGCGGCGCTGGGCCCGTGGGCGTACTCGCTGTGCCTGGCCGCGGGCGGGTTCGTCGCCTCCACCGCCGGCGACGGCGTCACCCAGCCCGACGGTGCGCTGACCGCGATCCGCTGGGGCTTCGGGCTGCTGCCCGCGGCGGCGATGCTCGTCGCGCTGCTGCCGCAACGCCGCTACACCCTAACCCGGCGGCCCGCACAGCCGACTGAGCAGCCCGGCCTGGCCGGCCCGCCGGCGGCGCGGCCGACCGCCCGGTGACAGCCACACCGGCGCGACCAACCCGGATCGGCCCCGGCGGGGGTCGGGGCGGGCGGGCGCTGCGGTGGCGACGGTCGGGCCCGGCAGTAGACTCCGCCCTCGATGGACGCCCAGCCCGCCCCCGCCGACACCCGCCCCTGCGCCCACTGCGGACGCGACGTGCCGCAGCGCGCCGGCGCGGGCCGGCCGTTCCGCTACTGCCGCGACAACGACGGTGCCTGCCAGCGGGCCTCGCGCAACAGCCGGATGCGTCACCGCAACGCCCCCGGCCTGCCCGGTCAGGTGGCCCGCACCTGGGAGGCCGTGGACCGGCTGGAGCAGGTCGCGGAGACCCTCGCCGAGGCCCTGCACGCCGAGCTGTCCCCGGTCGGGGTGGAACGCCAACTGGCGCAGGCCCGCGCCGACGCGGCGACCCAGGTCGCGGCGGCACAGACCGAGCGGGACGAGGCCCGCCGCGACGCCGAGGACGCCGCCGCGGCCGCCGTCCGCGCCCGCGAGCAGGCCCGGGCCGCCGCCGCCGAGCGCGACGCCGCCCGCGACGAGGCCCGCCGCGCCGCCGAGGAGGCCACGGCCGCGCGGGAGCGCGCCGAGCAGGCCGAGGCCGCCCGGGACGAGGCCCGCCGGCAGGCCAGCGCCGCGGAGGCGCTGCGCGCGCAGGCCGAACGCGACCGCGACGCGGCCCGCCACGAGCTGCGTGCCCTGCGCGTCGAGTTGGACGCCGAGCGCCGCCGCGCCGCCGAGGCGACCGGTGAGCGCGACACCGCCCGCGCCGACGCCGACCGGGCGGCCCGCGCCGCCGCCGAGGCGCTCGAGCGGGCGCAGCGCCTGCACGCCGACGCCGAGGCGGCGCGCGAGCATGCCGAGCGGACACGCGAACAGGCCGAGCGGGCACGCGCCGAGGCCGACGCGGCCCGGACGGCGACCGCCGAGGCGACGCGGGCCCGCGAGCAGGCCGAGGCGGCCCGCCGGGAGGCGGCGGCGCAGGCCGACCACGCCCGCGCGGAGCTGGCGGCGCTCGCCGGCCGGCACGACACGCTGGGGGCGGAGCTGGCCGCCGCCCGCGACGCCGCGAGCGCCACCGAGGGCCGGCTCGACGAGCTGGCGGTACGGCTGCGCGCCGCCGAGACCGACCGCGACGAGGCGCACCGGCGGGTGGCCCAGCTGGCCGAGCAGGTCAGCCACCTCGCCGCCGCCCTGTCCCGCCTCGGCCCCCGCGACGAAGCGGGCTCATGAGCGCGGCGCAGCTACACGGGCGCGAGCCCGAACAGGACGCGATCGCCGAACTGCTGGCGGGCGCCCGGGCGGGCAGCAGCTCCTCGCTGGTGCTGCGCGGGGAGCCGGGCATCGGCAAGACGGCGTTGCTCGAGCATGCCGCCGCGTCGGCCGGGAACATGCGGCTGCTGCGCGGTACGGGCGTCGAGGTCGAGGCGAAGCTGCCGTTCTCGGGACTGCAGTTGTTGCTGCGCCCGGCGCTCGGGTCCCTCGCCGCGCTGCCCGGCCCGCAACGCGCGGCGCTGCAGGCGGCGTTCGGGCTGGGGTCCGCGGCCGGCTGCGAGCCGATGCTGGTGGGACTGGCGGTGCTCTCCCTGCTGACGGAGCACGCCGACCGGACGGGGCTGCTGTGCCTCGTCGACGACGCGCAGTGGCTCGACCGGGCGTCGCGGGAGGCGCTGCTGTTCGCCGCCCGACGCCTGCACGCCGAGGGCGTGGTCATGATCTTCGCCGCCCGCGACGGCGAGGGAGCCTTCCCCGCCCCCGGCCTCGCGGAGTTGCGCCTGTCCGGGCTGGCCCCGCAGGCCGCCGCGGCCCTGCTCGACCGGCATCCGCTCGCGCCCGCCGTGCGCTACCGCCTGCTCGCCGAGGCCGACGGCAACCCGCTGGCCCTGTTGGAGCTGCCGGTCGCCCTGGCCGCCGAAGGCGGCAGCGTGTTCTCGCCGGGGGCGCTCCCCCTCACCGACCGCCTGCAACTGGCCTTCCACGGCCAGGTCAGCCGGATGCCGCAGTCCTGCCAGAGCCTGCTGCTCGTGGCGGCGGCCGACGAGACCGGCGAACTCGCCGTGATCCTGCGTGCCGCCGCCGCGCTGGGGGCGGGCGTCGACGACCTCTCCCCCGCCGAGCGGGCCGGCCTGGTGCTGCGCGGCGACGCCGACGGCACCACGATCCGCTTCCGCCACCCACTGATCCGCGCCGTCGTCTACCAGCGGGCGCCGCTCGGGCAACGCCTCGCCGTGCACCGCGCGCTCGCCGCGGCCCTCGGCTCGCCCGAGCACGCCGACCGCCGGGCCTGGCACCTGGCGGCCGCCGCCACCGGAGCCGACGAGGAGGCCGCCGCCGCGCTGGAACGCACCGCCGCCCGCGCCCGCGACCGCAGCGGCCACGAGGCGGCCGCGGCGGCGTACGAGCGGGCCGCCCGCCTGAGCGTCGAGCCCACCGCCAGGGCTCGCCGCGAGGCCCTGGCGGCGCAGGCGGCGCTGGAGGCGGGTGACCTGGAACGCGCCAGGGCGCTCGGCAGCCGCGCGGCCCGGCGGCTGGACGACGCCCCGGCGGCGGTGCGAGCGGGCGTCGCCCACGTGCGGGCGCTCGCCGACTTCTGGCAGGGCTCCTACCCCACCGCCCACCGGTTGCTCCTCGACGGCGCCGAGCTGATCCGCGACACCGATGCGGGCCGGGCCGCCGTGCTGCTGATCGAAGCCGTGCACACCTCCTGGTACCTGGGGGAACGGCCGCTCGCGGCAACGCTGGACCGGCTGGTCGCGCTGCCACTGGACGACGCGGACCCGCTCGCGCCGGTGGGGCGCCACCTCGTGCACCTCGACCCGCGCCGCGGCCAGCGACCGCCGCCGCTGGCCGACACCGTCGCGGCGGTGCGGCGCCGGGGCGGCGCCCCCGATGAGGTGTTGACGATCCTCTGCGGAGCGGCGCTCGCGTTGGGTCAGGACGCCGACGCCTACGAGCTGGCGACCGCGCTCGCCGCCGAGCACCGCGCCCGCGGCGGCGCCGGGCGGCTGCCGACGGTGCTGTTCTTCGCGGCCGAGGGCGAGGTGTTCGCCGGACGGCACCTGGACGCGCTCGCCACGGCGACCGAGGCCCTCAGGCTCGCCCGCGACACCGGGCAGCAGCAGTGGGTCAGCCAGTTCAGCAGCGTGCTCGCCCACCTCGACGCGGCCAGGGGCGACGAGGTGGCCTGCCGACGCCACGCCGAGCAGGGGCTGGCAGGGGCCACCGCCGGGGCCATCTCCCCCGGCGCCCCCTGGGCGCACTGGTCGCTCGGGCTGCTGGACCTCGGCCTGGGCCGCGCCGAGGCCGCGCTCGCCCGCTTCGAGCGCCTGACCCGCGAGCCCATGCGCCACCACATCTGCGCCACCCGTTCCATCCCGGACCTGGTGGAGTCGGCCGTGCGGGTGGGGACACCCGAACGCGCCGCCGGGCCCCTGGCGCGCCTGCAGCGGTGGGCCGGATCGGTACGGCAGCCGTGGGCCGACGCGCTCGTGCTGCGCTGCCGTGGGCTGCTCGCCACCGACGACCGGGCCGAGGCGTGCTACACGGCGGCCCTCGACCTGCACGACCGCGACGCCCGCCCGCTGGAGTACGCCAGGACCGCGCTGCTGCACGGCGAGTGGCTGCGCAGGGCACGGCGCAAGGCGGAGGCACGCGGGCCGTTGCACGACGCGCTGGAGGTCTTCGACCGGCTCGGCATGCGGCCGTGGGCCGAACGCGCCCGCGGCGAACTCACCGCAACCGGCGCCCAGGAGCAGGGTCCCGCGCCCGCCGAGGGCGTGGCCGCCGGCCTCACGCCGCAGGAACTGCAGATCGCCCGGCTCGCCGCGCAGGGCCTGTCCAACCGCGACATCGCCGCGCAGCTCTTCCTCAGCCACCGGACGGTCGGCTACCACCTCTACAAGGCCTATCCCAAGCTCGGCGTCGCCTCCCGCGGCGAGCTGAGGGATTTCGCCGACCGACTGGGCCTGTGAGATCTTGTCCGGATGACCATTCCGGAACAGGTGCTGCCCGGGCAGGTGCTCCCCGTGGACGTCGACGCGGTCCCGCCGGTGGAGCTGGGGCCCGGCGTGCACGTACGGCCGCTGCCGGGCATGCCGGGGATCAGGACGTGGGTGATCGACATCGCCCCGGGCGCACAGTGGCCGCAGCTCGACGTCCACGACACCTACGGCGAGGCGTACTTCGTCGTGCGCGGTGAGCTCATCGAGGGCGAGCGCACCCACGGACCGGGCACGTACGTGGCCTTCGGTCCGAAGACGAGCCACCGGCCCCGTACGGTGACCGGTGTGCGCGCCTTCGGCTTCAACTACGACGTCACCCCTGAGCGACGTCACCGCTCTTCCTGAGTTCGGCGGCCATCGCGGCGGAGTCGTGGTCGGGCCCGACACCGTCGACGATGATCACCTCGCCGTCCAGGTGCTCCGTGCGCAGCGGCAGGATCGCCTGGTAGGCCGGCGACTCGTACCAGTTGCGCGCGTGTTCCCCCGTCGGGAACTCGAGCATGACGACGCTGCCGGGCCACGAGCCCTCGCGGACGTCCACCGGTCCCCCGTGCACGACGAAGCGGCCGGCGAACGGGTCCAGCGTCGCCTGGATGCGCTCCAGGTACTCCAGCACCTGCGGGTGCAGCTCCTCCGAGTCACGAAGGTGTGCGATCACGTAGGCGGTCATGTTTTCCTCCCCATGTGGCATCGACGACGAGGGGCGGACCGGCCGGGCGGTCCGCCCCGGAGGTGTGCTCAGATCCCGGCCGGCACCTTGTCGAGGAAGCCGAGCACCTGGCGGATCCGCCCGTCGGCGCCGATGACCACGACGTCGAAGCCGATGACGACCGGCTCGCCGCCGGCGGGTCCCAGGTGCCACGTGAAGCGCGCGGTGTCGTGGTGGGCGTCGACGGCGCCGCCGAGGCTGAAGACCAGCCCGCCGAACTGCCCCTGGACCGCCGCGATGGTGGCGTCGAGCCCGTCGCGGCCCTGCACGGACACCAGCGGGTCGGTGTACGTCGCGTCCTCGACGAGGACCTCCGCCAGGACGGCCTGCCGCGCGGCGGCGTCGGTCTCGTTCCACGCGGCGAGGTAGCGCTGGACCAGCTCGTTCATGTCGCTCATGGCTGTCTCCTCAGTGGTCGTGCTCAGTGGTCGTGCTCCCTGATGACCACCACGTTAGGCAGGCGGCGACGACGGGGAATCTGACGTGCTTAGGTACTTTCGCGCACGCCTTCGGTACGCGAGCGCGCCCGGGGCAGCCCGACGGGTGGGACGGCACCGACACCGGGGCGGCGGTTACCGGCGCGGCGCGACGATGATGTCCGGGTGGGAAAGACACACGAACGCATCGAGGGCCGGCTGCGTACGTTCATCGAGCAGCAGCCGATGTTCTTCACCGCCACCGCCCCGCTGTCCGGCGACGGCACCATCAACCTGTCCCCGAAGGGCCTGCGCGGCTCCTGGGCGGTGCTCGACGCGCACACCGTGGCGTACCTGGACTTCGCGGGCAGCAACGCCGAGACGATCGCGCACCTGCGGGAGAACGGCCGGATCACGTTGATGTGGTGCGCGTTCCAGGGGCCGCCGAACATCGTGCGGGTGCACGGGCGCGGCGAGCCGGTGTTCCGCGACGATCCCCGCTGGCGGGAGCTGGTCGGGCACTTTCCCGACGTCGACACCAGCGCGCACGGCCTGCGGGCGGTCATCGTGGTGCGCGCCGAGCTGATCCGCGACACCTGCGGCTACGCGGTGCCGTTCATGACGTACGACGCCGACCGGGACCTGCACGGCAAGCGGTTCGCCCGGGAGGACGACGCGTCGCTGAGCGAATACTTCGCCGGCAAGGAGCACGTGGCCCGCAGCATCGACGGGCTGCCGGGCCTGCCGCTGCCGCTGCCGCCGACCCCGGCGGCCTGACCCCCCTGCCTGCCACGCCCGGACACGGCACGCGCCGCGCGCGTGCGGGCCGATTGGCCGGGTCAGTGGATGCCGGCCATCAGGCCCCGGATGCGCCGGGCGAACATCACCGCGCCGAGCCCGAGGGCCACCGAGGCGAGGCCGAAGGTGAGGAAATACGTCGGCTCGGGCCAGGTGTCGGCCAGCCGGGCCACCTGCCCGCCGATCGCGTCGCCGACGGCGGTGGCGAGGAACCACAGCCCCATCATCTGGCTGGCGTACTTCACCGGCGCCAGCTTGGTGGTGGCCGACAGGCCGACGGGGCTCAGCGACAGCTCGCCGGCGACCTGGATGGCGTACACGGCCACCAGCCACCACGGCGAGACCAGGTCGCCGCCGACGGCGGCCTGGGCGGCGGCGGCCATCAGCACGAACGACAGGCCGTTGAGCACCAGCCCGACGGCGAACTTCACCGGGGTGGAGACCCGGTGGCCCAGCCGCAGCCAGAGCAGCGCGAACAGCGGCGCCCCGACGATGATCAGGATCGGGTTGACCGACTGCAGCCACGAGGCGGGGAAGGTGAACCCGGCGACCTCGCGGTCGGTGTTGTCGGCGGCGAAGATGTTCAGCACCGACCCGGCCTGGTCGTAGATCAGCCAGAACGCGGCGGCGAAGACGAACAGCCACACGTACGCCTTCATCCGGCTGCGTTCGGTGGCGCTGAGCTCCCGGTCCACCATGATCCGCACGAAGTAGCCGATGGTGATCAGCACGGTGGCGGCGGCGAGCAGGTTGACCACGGTGTCGACGGTGAACGCCCCGGCCACGGCGAGGACGGCGACCACGAGCACGAGCAGGGCGGCGACCGCGCCGACGCGGGTCAGCGCGCGGCGCCGGTCGGCGCCGAGCAGCGGGTCGGCGGGGCGCGCGCCGGCGTCGCCGAGGTTGCGCCGGCCGAGCACGTACTGTAGGACGCCGACGGTCATGCCGATGGCGGCGGCCCCGAAGCCCAGATGCCAGTTGATCTTCTCGCCGAGGTATCCGGTGATCAGCGGCGCGATGAACGCGCCGAGGTTGATGCCCATGTAGAAGATCGAGAAGCCGGCGTCGCGGCGCGGGGAGTCCCGGTCGTAGAGGTCGCCGACCATCGTGGAGATGTTGGGCTTGAGCAGGCCCGTGCCGACGACGATCAGCGCCATGCCCGCGAAGACGCTCCACCGCGTCGGGATCGCCATCACGTAGTGCCCGGCGGCGATGACCACCCCGCCCCACAGCACGCTGCGCCGCGCGCCGATGAGCCGGTCGGCGACCCAGCCGCCCGGCAGCGCCATCAGGTAGACCATGGCGTTGTAGGTGCCGTAGACGGCGCTGGCGCTGGCCTCGCTCATCGCCTGCCCGTCGTCGGCCAGCGACGCGGTCAGGTACAGCACCAGGATCGCCCGCATGCCGTAGAAGCTGAACCGTTCCCACATCTCGGTGAGGAAGAGGGTGGACAGGGCCCGCGGGTGGCCGAAGAACGTCCGCCCGGAGGGCGCCCGGGACTGTACCGGCGCGTCACCGACCATCGCGACCTCCGCTCCACTCGGGCGGTTAACATCCCCGTTGGCAGCGGAAACACTCCACCCAACCGACCCGGCCCGGGACGACCCCGCCGGGCGGCTGGCATGGCCGGCTACCCTTGTGCAGGCTCGCCCGGCGGCGCGGCAGCGCCCCGGGCGGGAATGGCCCGGCGGGAACGGACCGTTACACAGAGAAGACCAGCACCACGAACGAGGGGAAGTCGATCATGGGCGAGCGTATGCTGCGCGGAAGCCGGCTGGGCGCGGTCAGCTACGAATCCGACCGCAACACCGAGCTCGCGCCGCGCCAGACCCGCGAGTACCTCTGCGCCAAGGGTCACCAGTTCGAGGTCCCGTTCGCCGTCGACGCCGAGGTCCCCACGACCTGGGAGTGCAAGTTCGACGGCAGCGTCGCCCGGCTGGTCGACGGCAGCGAGCCGGAGCAGAAGAAGGCCAAGCCGCCGCGCACGCACTGGGACATGCTGCTGGAGCGGCGCTCCATCGCCGAGTTGGAGGACATCCTGGCCGAGCGGCTGCAGGAGGTCCGCACCCGCCGCGGCCGCGCCTGAGCCGCACCGCGACACGACGGCGCCCCGGGAGCCAGGCTCCCGGGGCGCCGTCGTGTCCGCGTCAGTTGCGGCCGGGTTCGACGATCTCGCCCTCGATTGCGCGGCCCGCGTCGATGACGGTCGGCGGCTCGGGCGTCGGGTGCGGCGCACCCCGGCGCACCCGCACCCGACGGGGCCCGAACAGGTCACCGGCGAGCATCGAGGACACCCGGCGCTCCGCGGCACGCTGCACCCCGCCGCGGGCCAGGCGGCGCACCGGCGGCACCAGCAGCAACAACCCCACCAGGCCGCTCACCAGGCCCGGCACGGCCAGCAGCAGCGCGCCCAGCAGCCCGACCAGCCCGTCGGTGACCTGCCGGCCCGGCGGCTGGCCGGCCTCGGCGGAGGCCCGGAAGCCGCGCCAGGCACGCATCCCCTCCCGCCGCAGCAGCACCAGCCCCAGCAGCGACACCGCGAACACCACCAGCAGCGCCGAGCCGAACCCGATCGCCCGGCCCACCACGACGAACACCGCCAGCTCCAGCAGCACCGCCAGCAACAGGCCCAGCGGAACGTACCTCAGTCCTCGGCGCATCTCACCTCATCCGCCATCCGCGACGCCTGCGGTTGCGGTCGGTCCGCGCAGGCGTCGCCTCCAGCATGACACGCCCGGGCTCAGGGCCACCGCACCTGACCGGTGGGGGTGCCGTGCAGGCCCCGCCGCACCGCCGTACGCCGGTCCTGCACGCCCCACGCCGTGATCCGCCACAGCGCCTCAACGATGATCAACGGGCTCATCTTGCTGCTGCCGCGTTCCCGCTCGGCGAACGTGATCGGCACCTCGACGATGCGCGCCCCGGCCCGGTGCGCCAGCCGGGACAGCTCCACCTGGAACGAGTAGCCCTGCGAGCACACCGAATTGAGGTCGATCTCGTCGAGGGCCGACAACCGGTACACCCGGTAGCCGCCGGTGGCGTCGGACACCGGCATGCCCAGCGCCAGCCGCGCGTACAGGTTGCCGCAGCGCGACAGCAGCAGCCGCCGCAGCGGCCAGTTCACCAGCCGCGCGCCCCTGGTCCACCGGGAGCCGATCACCACGTCGGCGTCGCGGGCGGCCGTCAGCAGCGTGGGCAGGTCCTCCGGGGCGTGCGAGCCGTCGGCGTCCATCTCCACCACCGCGTCGAAGCCGCGCTCGCGGGCCCACGCGAAGCCCGCCAGGTACGCCGCGCCGAGGCCCTGCTTGCCCTCGCGGTGCAGCACGTGCACCCGCGGGTCGGCGGCGGCCAGGGCGTCGGCGAGCGCGCCGGTGCCGTCGGGGCTGTTGTCGTCGGCGACGAGGATCTCCACCGCCGGGGCGGCGCGGCGCACCCGCGCCACGATCCGCGCCACGTTGTCGGCCTCGTTGTAGGTCGGGATCACCACGAGCACCCGACCCACCCCCGGCTCAGCGGCGTGCGGTCCCCGGGTGTCGGTCGTCTGGCCCACCGTCGCTTCCCCCTCCGCCGGCGTACCGGCTGGTGTCATCCGGCGCGGTGCCGGCGGCGCAGCACGGCCGCGCCGAGCAGGGCCGCCACCGCCAGGGCGGCCAGCGCCACCTCCGGCCACAGGCCGACGCGGGTGGCCAGGGTGCGCCCGTCGTCCAGCCGCAGCTGCCGCACCACGACCGCTCGGGTGTTGAACCCGGTGGCGTCGCTTACCCGCCCGTGCGGGGCAACGAACCCGGACACTCCGACCGTGGATGCCATCAACGCCGGCCGGCCGTGCTCGACCGCGCGCAGCCGCACCATGGCCAACTGCTGGCGCGCCTCCGCCACGTCGAAGGTGGCGTTGTTGGTCTGCACCACCAGCAGCTGCGCCCCGCCGGTGACGGTGTCGCGGACCACCTCGTCGTAGGCGACCTCGAAGCAGATCACGTCGCCGAGCACGGCCGCGCCGGCGCGCAGCACGCCCGGCTCGGTGCCGGGCACGAAGTCGGCCCGCACCCGGTCGACCTGCTTGCTGACCATCCGCGCGAGGTCGCGCATCGGCACGTACTCGGCGAACGGCACCGGGTGCCGCTTGGTGTAGACCTGCCCCAGGTCGGGTCCGGCGCCGGGACGCCAGAGGATCCCGGCGTTGCGGACCTGACCGTCGTCGGGGCCGCGCAGCACCGCGCCGACGAGGATCGGGGCGCCGATCGCGTCGGCGGCCCGCGAGATCTGGGCGCCGGCGTCGGCGTCGCGCAACGGGTCGATGTCGCTGGAGTTCTCCGGCCACACCACCAGGTCCGGGCGGCGCTGGGAGCCGGCGGCCACCCGCTCGGCCAGCTCGACGGTGGCGTCGACGTGGTTGCCGAGCACCGCCTTGCGCTGGGCGTTGAAGTCCAGCCCCAGCCGCGGCACGTTGCCCTGCACGATCGCCACGGTGACGGTGTCGCCGTCCCCGGCGGCGGCCACCGGCACCAGCAACCCCGCGACGGGCACCGCGAGCGCCCCGGCGGTCAGCCCGGCCACCGGCACCCACCGGCGCGGCCCGTCCCACGCCCGCCACGCCGCCGTGGCGAGCAGCCCGCCGGTGAGCGCCACCGCGAAGGTCACCAGCGGCGCGCCGCCCAGCGCGGCCAGCCGCAGCAGCGGCGAGTCGCCCTGACTGAACGCCAACCGCCCCCAGGGGAACCCGCCGAACGGAGTGCGGTCGCGCAGCGCCTCCTGCCCCACCCACAGCACACCGGTCAGCGCCGGCCAGCCCCACCGGGCGCGCTCGGCCAGCGGGGTGGCGTACGCGCTCGCCGCGCCCAGCAGCGCCAGGTAGCCGGCCTGCAACAGCGACAGCAGCGCCCACGGCAGGTAGCCGGTGTGCAGGTTCGTCCAGCTCAGCAGCGGCGCGAACAGCGCCACCCCGGTCAGGAAGCCCAGCCCGGCGCCGGCGCGCACGCGGCGGCGGTGCGTCGCGGCGGCCAGCAGCGCCACACCGACCGGCGCGAGCGGCCACACCCCGTACGGGGGAAACGCCGCCAGCAACGCCAGACCGGCGGCCACGGCCATCGGCGCGGCCACCCGCAACGGCAGCGCGCGCGCCACGGCGTCGGGCACGCGCGGGGCGTCGGCGCGCGGCTGGCTGCTGTCCACGGTCGTCACGGGCACCTCACCTCGATCACGCGCCGAAGGCTACCCGGCGGTCGGCGCCGCACCGGCGTCGCCGGTGGTCACCGGGCGGGTGAAGCAGCCGAGGAACCGCTCGGCGACCTGCCGCTCGCCGCCGACGCGCAGTGCGCCGCGGCGCTGCGCCTCGGCGCGGGGCAGGTAGCCGTAGACCACCTCCAGCAGGGTGCGCGGGTCGGTGTCGACGACGGCGGCGCAGCGCTCCCCGCCGCCGCGGGTGATGCGCAGCCCGGCCGCGTCGGTGTCGGCGACGAACCGGTCGGCGCCCAGGCGCAGCCCCACCGGCCCCGCCGGGCCGCCGGCGGGGCCCGGGTCGTACGTGGTACGCAGGGCGAGCATCAGGGCGTCGACGCTGAGCTGACCGCTCGCCGGCAGCGGCTGCCGGCTGCCCCAGCGGCCCAGCGCCAGCAGGCTCTCCTCCAACTCGCGGCCGCGCGGGGTGAGTTCGTACACGCGGACGCTGGCCGGGGGGCCGAGGGTGCGGCGGGTCACCACGCCGGCCTGCTCCAGCTCGCGCAGCCGGGCGGAGAGCACGTTCTGGCTGATGGTGGGCAGGCCACGGTTGAGGTCGGAGAAGCGTTTCGGCCCGAGCAGCAGCTCCCGCACGATCAGCAGCGCCCAGCGTTCGCCGACCACGGCGAGGGCGCGGGCGAGGCCGCACAGGTCGTCGTAGGAACGCATGCGACCAGGGTAGCCAAAGCGCTTGCCCGGACGAAGCGATCACTCCTAATGTAGGAGTGAGCCGTTCGAGGGAGACGCCATGACCGCGACCACCGCCCTGCCGCAGGGCGACGTACGACTGCTCGACCATCCGGTGGCGCAGCGGCTGCTGGCCTCCACGGAGCTGGCCCGCCTGGCCTACGTCGCGCCCGACGACACCCCACGGGTGCTGCCGATGCTGTTCCACTTCACCGGCGACGAGGTGGTCTTCTGCACCTTCGCCGGCGCGCGCAAGATCAGCGACCTGCGGACGCGACCCGACGTCGCGGTCACCATCGACACCGCCGCCACGCCCCCGCAGGTGCTGCTGCTGCGCGGCCCGGTCACCGTCACCGACGTCGACGGACCCGCGCCCGAATACCTCGCCGCCCACCACCGCTACGGCGGGCAGGAGCAGCACGACGCCGTGCTGGCCGAGATGCACGGCCAGCACGTACGCATGGCCCGCATCGGGCTGCGCCCGGCGTGGGTGGGGGTGCTGGACTTCACCACCCGCTTCCCCGGCGGCGGCACCGCCGAGGACTTCGCCGCCCGGGGCCGCTCGTGACCTACGTGCTGATCCCCGGCGCCGGCGGCAGCGCCGACTACTGGCACCTGCTCGTCGACGAGCTGCGCCGCCGCGGCCACGACACGGTCGCGGTGGACCTGCCCGCCGCCGACGACACCGCCGCCCTGCCCGAGTACGCCGACACGGTCCGCGCCGCGATCGGCGAGCGCCGCCAGGTGGTGCTGGTCGCCCACTCCCTCGGCGCGTTCACCGCCCCGCTGCTCGCCGACGACCCGCGGGTGACGATGATCGTCCTGGTCAACCCGATGATCCCCGCCCCCGGCGAGACGGCCGGGCAGTGGTGGGAGGCGACCGGCCACGCGCAGGCCCGCGCCGCGCACGCCGCCGCGCAGGGCCGCGCCCCCAGCGACCACGTCGACCTGGCGGTCGACTTCTTCCACGACGTCGCCGAACCGGTGGTGGCCCGCCTCACCGCCGCCGACGCGCCGCAGGAGTCCGAGGCGGTGTTCACCCACCCCAACCCGCTGCGCCGCTGGCCGGACGTGCCCACCCGCGTCATCACCGGCCGCGACGACCGGTTCTTCCCCGCCGAGTTCCAACGCCGCCTCGCCCGCGAACGCCTCGGCGTCGGCGTCGACGTGCTGCCCGGCGGCCACCTCATCGCGCTGAGCCAACCGCGGCGCCTCGCCGACCAACTCGACGCCTACCGCACCCAGGCCCACCCCGCCCGCCCGTGAGGCGGGCCCGGCCCGAAGCGTCACGGCCGAAGAAACGAACACCGGGCGGGGAGACGAAAATCGGGGCGCGGCTCGCGCCGCGCCCCGATGCTCCCAGGCCCTTCCCGGCCGGTGGGGCGAGAATGAGCTGCGCCGACCTTCGGACCGACCCGACGCGGACTGGCTGCCCCCGCCTGGCCGTTGTCTACTGGCCGTGCACCTCACCCTGCCCGTACACCGGTAACCGCGGCCGGTTCGCGCCGCCCCGCCGACCCCCGCCCGCTGGACCTGGCCGCCGCGACGCACCACTCACATGTCGCTCGGCCAGCGGACGAAGGGACGAAGCGAACAACAGCCGCTTCCCGTAGTAGGACTCAAAGACGGTACGGCGTAGACCCCCGCCGCTGTCAACCCACCCCGGCCTGTCGTGTGATGTGCCACGGCGTGTCGCGTCGGCGAGTCTCAATCCGTTGCCAGATGGCGACGCAACAACGCCGCCGCCGCCCGAGGATGCTCGGCGGCCAGCAGCCCACCGGCGGCCAGCACATAGTCGGAGTCGACGACCGGCCGGGCCGCACGCGGCAGCGCCCACCCGCCGGCGTGATCGCTCAACACCGCCCCCAACACACCGGCCGCGTCGCCCGGCGCCGCGTGCCGCAACACCCCACCGGAGCCGACGAGCAGCCGCACGTCCCGCAGATCCCGCCCGGCCCGCTCACCCGTGGCCGCACCACGGGCGTGCCGCCGCAACGCCACCGTCGCCGCCAGGGCCGCGATCCGCGCGTCCACCGCCCGGTCCGCCTCCCCGCCCGGCAGAAACCCCGGATCGTCGGCGCGCACCACCGCCGCCGCGGCCAGGTCCTCACGCTCCACGTCGCTCAGCAACCGCTCCTCCGCGGCGGCCCGCACCACCCCCGGCGCGCTCCACCGCATCCCCAGATCCCCCTCCACCGTGCGCGCCCGCCACAGCGACCCCGCCACCTCCCGGCCCGGCCCGCTGGCCCGCTCATCCGGCGTCAACACCGAATACACGTCGGTGGTGGCGCCGCCCACGTCCACCACCACCAGGTCGCCGCCGAGAGCGTCGGCGAGCACCTCCACACCGGTGAGGACCGCGTCCGGCGTGGCCGCCCGCACCAGCCGCGCGAACCGCGTCCCCCGCGACAGCCGCTTCCCGCCGATGACGTGCCGCAGGAACACCTCCCGGATCGCCGCGCGCGCCGACCCCGGCGCCAGCACCCCGATGCGGGGCAACACGTTGTCCGCCACCGTCACCGGCACCCCCGCCGAAGCCAGCAGCGCGTGCAGATCGGCACGCACGTCGACGTTGCCGGCCAGCACCACCGGCACCCGCCAACGCGCCCTCGCCAACCGGGTCGCGTTGTGCGTCAGCGTCTCGGCGTCACCGCCGTCGGTGCCACCCACCAACAGCACCACGTCCGGGCGGGCCGCCCGCAACCCCGCCAGCTCCGCCGCGCCGAGGCGCCCCGCCGCCACGTGCACCACGTTCGCGCCCGCCGACAGACCCACCCGCCGGCCCGCCTGCGCGGTCACCAGATGCTCGTAGCCGACGACCGCCAGCCGCAACCCACCACCGGCCGACGAACACACGTACCACGGCGCGTCACCCACCCCGAGCGCGGCGGTGGCCGCGCTGACCGCCGCGTCCAAGCCGTGCAGCACATCCGTGCCCACCGTCGTGGGCGCCGACGCCGCCGCGACCAACGCGCCCGCGTCGAGGTCCACCACCGCCACCTTCGTGTACGTGGACCCGACGTCGGCGCAGACCGCGTGCCTCACGCCGCCGGCGGAACGACCACCGTGCCGGTCGCGGTGACCGCCACGACCGGCTCGTCGAGCACCTCCGCCGCCGACTCACCCCTGTCCGGACGACCCCGGCACACCACCCGCGCCACAAAGTCGATCGTGCGGCTGCGCGTACCCACCCGGGTCACCGTCGCCGTCACCTCCAGCACGTCCCCGGCCTTCATCGGCGCCCTGAACTGCACATCCGAATACGACGCGAACAACCCCTCGTCGCCGTCGGTGCGGATACACACCTCCGTCGCTACGTCCCCGAACAACCCCAACGCGTACGCCCCGTCGACCAGGTTGCCCGCGTAGTGGGCATGCGAGTACGGCACGTACCGCCGGTGGGTGACCGTCAGACCGACCCGGGAATCACTCATGCCTTCGCCTTCTTCTCCGTGATCAACGCGTGCACCAGGTAGCTCGCCACCTCGCCCGGCGTGGTGCCCCGACCGAAGATCCGGTCCACGCCCAACTCACCGGCCATCGTCTCGTCGAAACGCGGCCCACCCACGATCAGCAGCGGCCGCTTCCCGGCCGGCATCGCCTCCCGGAACGCCGCCGACATCTCCCGGGTGTTGTGCAGGTGCGCGTCACGCTGCGTCACCACCTGCGACACCAACACCGCGTCGGCCCTCTCCACCCGGGCCGCCTCCACCAACTCCGGCACACTCACCTGCGCACCCAGATTGGTGACCTTCAACTCCCGGTAGTACTCCAGGCCCTTCTCCCCCGCGATCCCCTTGACGTTCAGGATCGCGTCGATGCCGACGGTGTGCGCGTCCGTGCCGATGCACGCCCCCACCACCGACAACTTGCGCCGCAACCGCTGCTTCACCACCGCGTTGACCTCCTTGGCGCTCAGCAGCGGAAAGTCACGCTCCACCACCTGCACCGCCGACAGATCCACCAGGTGGTTCACCCGCCCGTACACCACGAAGAAGGTGAAACCCTCACCGATGGGCTTCGCGTGCACCAGCATCGCCGGGTCCATGCCCATCTTGTTCGCCAACTGCACCGCCGCGCCCTCGGCCCGCTTGTCGTGCGGCACCGGCAACGTGAACGACACCTGCACCATGCCGTCGCCGGTGGTGTCCCCGTACGGCCGCACGATCCTCTTCTCGGCGGGCGCCGCCGCGCCGACCTCGACGGCGCTCACGCCGCATCCCCTTCCAGGAGCTCCGTGGCCGGATTGAAGTAGTCGGCCTCGTGCGCGGCCACCCCCGCCAGGCCCTTGCCCCGGTCCGCCGGCCGCTTCATGATCCCGAACGTGCCCTCGGCGATCGCCGTCAACAGCGACTGCTCACCGATGCGCTCCAGCAGGTCGACCGCCTCAGCGAGCACCCGGTTGGCCCGCTGCTGGATGAACCCGCCCGGCGCCGGCACGAAGTCCTCGTGCAACCCACCGGCCGCACCCAGCACGTACCGCACGTTCTGCAGGGCGATGTCCCGGTCCGACAACCACGGCGTCACCACCGCCTCGGTCATCATCCCCACCAGCAGGATGCCCTGACCGGTCATCGTGCCCACCAGGTTGAAGAACCCGTCGAGCAGGTTGCCGCGGAACACGTCACCCGTCATGTGCTTCGTCGGCGGCATCCACTTCAGCGGCGCGTCCGGGAACAGCTCCCGCGCCAGCAGCGCGTGCGCCAACTCCAACCGCAACGACTCCGGCACGTCCGGGTTGATCTCGAACGCGTGCCCCAACCCCAACTGCCAGTCCGCCAGCCCCGCCTCGTGCGCGAAGAACTCGTTGAGCAACTGCGACACCGTCACCGTGTGCGCCTCGTCCACCGCGTCCGCGGTGGTCAGGTAGTTGTCCTCACCGGTGTTGATGATGATCCCCGCCCGCGCGTGCACCTGCCGCGAGAACCGCTGGTCCACGAACGTACGGATCGGGTTGATGTCGCGGAACAAGATCCCGTACATCGAGTCGTTCAACATCATGTCCAGCCGCTCCAGGCCGGCCAGGGTCGCCATCTCCGGCATGCACAGCCCCGACGCGTAGTTCGTCAGCCGCACGTACCGGCCCAACTCCCTCGACGACTGATCCAACGCCGCCCGCATCAACCGGAAGTTCTCCTGCGTGGCGTACGTGCCGGCGAACCCCTCCCGGGTCGCGCCCTCCGGCACGTAGTCCAGCAGCGACTGCCCCGTCGACCGGATCACCGCGATGACGTCCGCGCCGGCCCGCGCCGCCGCCTGCGCCTGCGGAATGTCCTCGTAGATGTCACCCGTCGCCACGATCAGGTAGATCCACGGCCGCTGCTTCGGATCCCCGAACCGCCGCACCAGACGATCCCGCTCCGCGCGCCGCCGGTCGATCAACCGCACACCCGCCCCGACCGCCCTCCGGGCCGCCTTCCGGGCCGCGGTGGCCGCCTTCCCGGTCGGCTGCTGAAACCGCACCGACCCGGCCGCCGCCTTCTGCGCCAGCAATGTCACGTCGCTGATCTGCTCCCGCGCCAGGGCGTCGAACACCGGCAGCGCCACCCCGTGCCCCAACCCCACGTCCGCGACCACCACGTCGACGAGCCGGTTCACCCACGGAATGCCGTCCGGGTCCGCGCCGCTCACCCCGGCCAGCCGCAACACCGCCCGCTCCACCGACACCGTCGTGTGGCTGCGCGCCAGATCCACCACCGGCTGCCCCGCGCGGCGCGCCAACTCCCGCGCCCGCGCCACCAGCCGCGGGTCCAGGTCAAGCTTGCCCGTCACGCCATCACCCCGCGCTCGCCGACGACCCGGCACGCCCGCGCGGTATCGATGCCCCGCTCGCTACGCTCGCTCACGCAGACCCTTCCTCGTAGATCACGTCACCACGCAACACCGTGCGCCGGCACACCGGCAGCGGCGTCGGATCCTGCGGACCCCGCGCCTCCGGATCCCGCGCCAACAACACCGGCAAACCCCGCTCCACCCCCGCCGGCGTCGACCACACCGCGAACGTCGCCGGCGCCCCCAACGCCAGCACACCCTCGCTGTCCAGGTGCACCGCCCGCCACCCGCCACGGGTGTGCGCCGCGAACGCCGCCCGCACACTCATCCGCTGCGTCGGGTTGTGATGCCACACCGCCGCCCGCACCGAACCCCACGGATCCAGCGGCGTCACCGGCGAATCGGAACCGAACGCCAACGCCACCCCGACACCGTGCATCGCCCCCATCGGGTTCGACTCCAACGACCGGTCCAACCCCAACCGCGACTCGTACATCCGACCCGCGCCACCCCACAACCGGTCGAACGCCGGCTGCATGCTCGCCACGATCCCGTACTCCACGAACCCGGCGATCAGCCGCTTGTTCATGATCTCCGCGTGCTCCACCCGGTGCCGCGCCGCCCGCACCCGGTCCGTGCCCAGCTTCTCCGCCGCGCCCGCGAAACCCTCCAGCACCGTCGAGATCGCCGCGTCACCGATCGCGTGGAACCCGCCCTGCACCCCGTGCGCCGCGCAGTCCAGCAGATGCTCACGCACCTGCTCCGCGCTGAGGTACCCGTGCCCGCACCCACCCTCGCCGTCCAGGTAGTCCCGCGACACGTGCGCCGTGCGCGACCCCAACGCCCCGTCGGCGAACAGGTCACCCCCCGCCCCGACCGCACCCAACTCCCGGGCCCGCGCCGCCCCCAGCAGCTCACCCCAGTACCCGTACACCTCCGCCACGCCGTCACCCGACAACGCCAGCACGCCGGTGAAGTCCTCCTCGTCGGAGATCTCCGGGCCACCGCACTCGTGCACCGCCGCGATGCCCAGCGACGCCGCGTGCGCCAACGCCGCCCGCTGCGCCGCCACCCGCTGCGCCCGCGTCACCGACCCGAACGCCGCCGCCCGCACCACGTGGTGCGCGTCGCGCCGCAACCAGCCCGACGGGTCGTAGCCCGCCGCCGACACCACCTGCGGACACGCCGCCAGCAACGCCGCCGACACGAGCGCCGAATGGATCGACGCCTGCGACAGGTACACCCGCCGGCCCCCGGCCGCCCGGTCCAACGCCGCCGCGTCCGGCAACTGCGCCACCGGCCAACCCGACTCGTCCCAGCCGTGCCCCAGCACCACCGCGTCCGACGCCAACCCCGCCGCGAACGCCGCCACCGCGTCCAGCAGCTCCCCCGCCGACCGCACCGCCGACAGGTCCAGCCCCGACAACGCCAACCCCGTGTCCGTCGCGTGCACGTGCGCGTCCACGAACGCTGGCGTCACCAACGCCCCGTCCAGGTCCACCACCCGGTCGGCGGCCGGCGCGTCCGCGTCCGCCCCCAGCCAGGCGATCCTGCCGTCGCGCACCAGCAGGGCCGTCGCCGTCGGATCGGCCGGACAGTGCAGCACTCCACCGCGGTACAGAGTCGAGGGGTTCGTCATGACAGTCAGTCTGCCGCCAACCGCGACTCGAACAGCGCCCGGACCCCCGGCTCCGAACGCAGCAACCCCAACGCCAACTCCGCGTGCCCCGGCACGTAACCGTTGCCGACCAGCATCGTCACGTCCGCCGCCAGGCCCTCCGCGCCCAACGCCGCCGCCGCGAAACTCGTCGCCATCGAAAAGAAGATCACCGTGCCGCCGTCCGCCGTCGCCAGCACCGCCCCGTGCTCGCAGCCCGGCACGTCCACGCAGACCACCGTCACGTCCGCCGGCGCCCCCAGCGCCGTCGTCACCGCCGTCGACAGCGCCACCGGATCCCGCGCGTCGGCCAACGCCACCGCGTCCGCCAGGCCCGCCGCCGTCAGCGCGTCCCGCTCCGCCGCCACCGGCACCACCCCGACCGTACGGGCGGCACCCGCCCGCCGCGCCGCCGCCAGGGACAACGACCCGCTCTTGCCCGCGCCACCGATCACCGCCACCCGCACCGGCGACGGGTCACCCGCGCGCTCCCGGTCCGCCACGTGCCGCGACACCACCCGCGCCGTCAACGCCGGCGCACCGCACACGTCAAGCACCGCCAGCGACAACTGCGGGTCCAGATCCGCCGGCAGCACCGCCGCGATCGACCGGGCGAACAGGATCGCGTACCCGTCGCACGGCACCTGCTCACTGCGCCCGTCCCAGCGGGCCAGCCCGTCGAGGATCGTCAGCGGCGTCAGCGTCAGCGACACCAGCGTCGCCACCCGCTCCCCCGGCTTCAGCCCCAGCGGGGACCGCCGCCCCGCCTCCTCCACCGTGCCGATCAGCATGCCCCCGGACCCGGTCACCGGGTTCTGCATCTTCCCCCGGGTCGACACGATCTCCAGGACCTCGGCGCGGACCGCGTCGCCGTCGCCGCCGTGCTTCTCCCACAACTGCCGGAAGCTCGCCGCGTCCAGGTTCAGCCGCTCCACCCGGATACGAACCTCGTTCGCCCCGATCTCCGGGCGCGCGTCCAGCCGCCACGCCGCCTGCGGCAGCACCCCCGCCGGTTCGACAACGCGGTGCAGACCCACCGGTGACGTCACGCCGACCTCCCCTGTCAAGCCGCCCGAAGCCCCGGCCAGGGCTCGCGTAGCGGGAAAACTTCCGGCAGACTAATTTCTTCACCGGATATTTTCCAGTAGCCTTCGGACCGCTGAACAACCGCACCACCCGAGGAGGGGCCGTGACCCAGACACAACCGGTGGAGACCATCCCAGCGTCCCGCCCCGCGCCGGTCGCGGTCCCCACCGCCGGACAGCCCTACGAATACCGCCGCGCGCCCCTCGTCGAACCCGACTGGACCCGCTTCCCCGGCTGGCGCCACATCACCCGCGACCAGTGGGAGAGCGCCCAGTGGCAGCGCGTCAACTGCGTCAAGAACATCAAGCAGCTGCGCAACGTCCTCGGCGACCTCGTCGACGACACCTTCTACGCCGACCTCGAGGCCGACCAGAAGGCCCTGGCCACCATGTCCATGCTGGTGCCGCCGCAGATGCTCAACACCATGGTCCCGTTCGCCCCGATGACCACCGAGGCGTTCCTCGCCGACCCCATCCGGCGCTACATGATCCCCGTCGCCTCCGACCGGCGCACCGACTGGCCCTCCCACCCGTACGCCAGCCGCGACTCGCTGCACGAACACGACATGTGGGTCGCCGAGGGCCTCACCCACCGCTACCCCACCAAGGTCCTCGCCGAGCTGCTCTCCACCTGCCCGCAGTACTGCGGGCACTGCACCCGCATGGACCTCGTCGGCAACTCCACCCCCGCCGTCGACAAGCTCAAGCTCACCCTCAAGCCCGTCGACCGCTACGACGCCCACATCAGCTACCTCAAGGCCCACCCCGGCGTCCGCGACGTCGTCGTCTCCGGCGGCGACGTGGCCAACGTCCCGTGGAAGAACCTCGAGTCGTACCTGATGCGGCTGCTGGAGCTGGAGACCGTCCGCGACATCCGGCTCGCCACCAAGGCCCTCATGGGCCTGCCCCAGCACTGGCTGCAGCCCGACGTCGTCGAGGGCCTCGAACGCGTCGCCCGCACCGCCGCCCGCCGCGGCGTCAACCTCGCCATCCACACCCACGTCAACCACGCCCAGTCGCTGACCCCGCTGGTCGCCAAGGCCGCCCAGACCGCCCTCGACGTCGGTGTGCGCGACGTCCGCAACCAGGGCGTCCTCATGCGCGGCGTCAACGCCACCGCCCCCGACCTGCTCGACCTCTGCTTCGCCCTGCAGGGCGAAGCGGGCATCCTGCCGTACTACTTCTACATGTGCGACATGATCCCCAACGCCGAGCACTGGCGGGTCCCCGTCTGGCACGCCCAGCAGCTCCAGCACGACATCATGGGCTACCTGCCCGGCTACGCCACGCCGCGCATCGTCTGCGACGTCCCCTTCGTCGGCAAGCGCTGGGTGCACATGCTCACCGAGTACGACCGCGAGCGCGGCATCTCCTACTGGACGAAGAACTACCGCACCTCCATCGAGTCCGCCGACGCCGAGGCGCTCAACAAGCGCTACGCCTACTACGACCCGATCGACACCCTGCCCGAGACCGGGCAGAAGTGGTGGGCCGACCACCGCCTGGACGACTGACCGTCCGTACACCGTCACCCCCGGAGCCGACCGCCGGCCCCGGGGGTGACGCGTCCGTGCGGTGGGTCCAGCCCTGGGCCGGACCCACCGCCGTCCGCGACATCACCTCGTGAAGGCGTCCTTCACGTCACGTCCGGCGTACGTGGCGTGTTCGCCGACCCGCCGGGCACGCGCGTCGCTCTGCTGCGTTGCGCCCTCGCCGCCCAGCCGTTCCTTGGCCGTCGGAAACCCGGTTGTTGTGGCCCGGCGGCCTCATACCCGCTAGAGCATCCTAGGACACTAGGTGAACGGGAGTGAGGGGTGTCTGGTTGACTGGGCCAATGGGAGAGATCCTGCTGATCCGGCACGGCGAGACCACCTGGAGCGCCAGCCGCCGGCACACCTCGTACACCGACCTGCCGCTCACCCCCGACGGCGAGCGGCAGGCCCACGCCCTCGGCCGGTTCCTCGCCGGTCGACGCTTCACCGCCGTCCTGACCAGCCCCCGCGTCCGGGCCCTGCACACCGCCCAGCTCGCCGGCCTCGACGTCAGCGGGACCGACGGCGACCTGGCCGAGTGGCACTACGGCGACTACGAGGGGCGCACCACCGCCGACATCCACGACGAGCACCCGAGCTGGAACCTCTGGACCGACGGCTGCCCCGGCGGGGAGTCCCCCAGCCAGGTCGGCGAGCGCCTCGACCGGGTCCTCGCCCGGGTCCACCCCCTGCTCGACGACGGCACCGTCGCCCTCGTCGGGCACGCGCACAGCCTGCGCGTGCTCGGTGCCCGCTGGGTCGGCCTGCCGCCGTCCGCCGGCGGGCTGCTGCGGCTGGACACCGCCACGGTCAGCGTGCTCGGCCACGAGCACGGCCGACCGGTCATCCTGCGGTGGAACCAGCCGGTTCCCCCGCCGCCCGGGAACGCGCCCGAGCCGGGGGCTCGGCACTGATCTTCGGCGGCCGGTTCTCGTACGGGGTCGACAGCACCACCGTCGTGCGGGTGGTCACGTTCGCCGCCGTCCGGATCTCCTGGAGCACCCGCTCCAGGTCGGTCGGGCTGGCCACCCGCACCAGCAGCAGGTAGAAGTCCTCCCCCGCCACCGAGTAGCACGAATCGATCTCCGGCAGGTGGGCCAGCCGCTCCGGCGCGTCGTCCGGCTGCGACGGGTCGAACGGCCGGATCGCCACGAACGCGGTCAGCGGCAGGTCCAGGGCCTCGAAGGAGACCCGGGCGGCGTACCCCTTGATCACGCCCCGCTGCTCCAGCCGGCGCACCCGCTGGTGCACGGCGGACACCGACAGGCCCACCTTCTCCGCCAGGTCCGTGTACGACAGCCGACCGTCAGCGGTCAGCGCGGCGACGATGGCACGGTCGATCTCCTCCACGGCGTGCAACCTACCGGTAAAACGGCCCGGCTGCGACGACGCGCCCTCCGCCGCCACGACGCGGCGCATGCTCCGTACCGGTGCGGTCACCCACCGTCAGTCCTTCGCCAGCGCCCGGGAGATGACCAGCCGCTGGATCTGGTTGGTGCCCTCGACGATCTGCAACACCTTGGCCTCGCGCATGTAGCGCTCCACCGGGTGGTCGGTCACGTAACCGGCGCCGCCGAGCACCTGCACCGCGTCGGTGGTCACCCGCATCGCCACGTCGGTGGCGAACAGCTTGGCCTTCGCCGCCTCGATCGAGTACGGCCGGCCGGCGTCGCGCAGCCGGGCCGCGGCGAGCATCAGCGCCCGGGCGGCGGAGATCTGGGTGGCCAGGTCGGCCAGGGTGAAGCCCAGCCCCTGGAAGTCGATGATCGCCCGGCCGAACTGCTGCCGCTCCTTCGCGTAGCCCACCGCGTAGTCCAGCGCCGCCTGGGCCAGCCCCACCGCGCAGGCGGCGATGCCGAGGCGCCCCGAGTCCAGGGCGGACATGGCGATGGTGAAGCCCATCCCCTCCCCGCCGATCAGCCGCTCGGCCGGCACCCGGGCGTCGTCGAAGGCGATCTGCGCCACCGGCGAGGCGTGCAGGCCCATCGTCCGCTCGGCCGCCTGCGGCACGATGCCGGGCGTGCCCCGGTCGGCCAGCAGGCAGGAGATGCCCTTCGCGCCGGGCCTGCCGGTGCGGCAGAAGACGTTGTAGAAGTCCGCGACCCGGGCGTGGGTGATCCACGCCTTGGTGCCGGTGACCACGTAGGTGTCGCCGTCGCGCACGGCCTTCGTGGTCAGCGCGGCGGCGTCCGACCCGCCCTGCGGCTCCGAGAGGCAGTACGCCCCCAGCAACTCCCCGCCGATCATGTCGGGCAGCAGCTTGCGCTGCTCGTCGGTGCCGAACTGGGCGAGCGGGTAGCAGGACAGGGTGTGCACGCTGACCGCCTCGGCGACGGCGAGCCACCGGCTGGCGAGGATCTCCAGCACCTGGAGGTAGACCTCGTACGGCTGGGCGGCGCCGCCGTGCTCCTCGGCGTACGGCAGGCCGAGCAGGCCGGCGCGACCGAGGGTGCGCAGCACCTCGCGGGGGAACTCGGCGCGCTCCTCGAACCCGGCGGCCCGTCCGGCGAGCTCCCGGTCGGCGAGTTCGGTGGCGAGGTCGAGCAGGTCGTGGGCCTCGTCGGTGGGGAGGATCCGGTCGACAGTCATAGCGCGATGAGCTCCGTGGGGGTGGTGTTGAGCCGTTGCACGCCGTCCGTGGTGCAGACGACGATGTCCTCGATGCGGGCGCCGTGCCGGCCCGCCAGGTAGATGCCCGGTTCGACGGAGAAGGCCATCCCCGCCTCGAGCGGGCGGGCGTTGCCGGCCACCACGTACGGCTCCTCGTGGCCGTCCAGGCCGATGCCGTGGCCGGTGCGGTGCAGGAACGCCGCGCCGTGGCCGGCGGCGGAGATCGGCTCCCGGGCGGCGGCGTCGACGGCCTCGGCGGTCACGCCGGGGCGGACCGCGGCCACCGCCGCGCGCTGGGCGGCGTGCAGCACCGCGTAGTAGTCCACGAACTCGGCCGGCGGCTCGCCGCCGGCGACGTAGGTGCGGGTGCAGTCGGAGCGGTAGCCCGAGGGCATCGTGCCGCCGATGTCCACCACCACCGGCTCGCCCGCGCCGATCGGCCGGTCGGAGGTGCCGTGGTGCGGGCTGGCGCCGTTCGGGCCGGCCGCGACGATCACGAAGTCCACGGTGACGTGGCCGGCGGCCCGGATCGCCGCGGCGATGTCGGTGGCGACCTCCGCCTCGGTGCGGCCGGGCCGCAGCCACTCCCCCATCCGTCGGTGCACCGCGTCGATCGCCGCGCCGGCCTCGGCCAGCGCGGCGGCCTCGGCCGGGGACTTGCGGATCCGCAGCTCACGCAGCACCTCCGACGCGAGCCGCTGGTGCGCGCCGGGCAGTGCCGCGCGCAGGGCGAGGACCTGCTCGGCCCACATCCGGTCGGCGAGCCCGACCGCCGCCACCGGCCCGCCGAGGGCGGCGGTGACGAGGGGGTACGGGTCGCTGCCGTCGGCGTGGTCGACGATGCGCACCCCGGTGGCCGGGGCCGGGGACGCCTCCGCGGCCGGCCGTTCCAGGGCGGGCACGATCAGCGTCGGCTCGCCCTCGGCGGGCAGCACCAGGCAGGTCAGCCGCTCGCCGGCGTGCGCGTCGTAGCCGGTCAGGTAGCGCAGGTCTGAGCCGGGGGTGAGCAGCAGCGCGTCCAGCCCGGCGGCGGCGGTGGCGCGCTGCGCGGCGGTCAGCCGCTGCGGCGGGTACAGCTCCTCGGATCCCATCCGGTCAGCTTAACGTTCGTTCGGGCGACGACCCAGCCCGCCCGACGCTCCGGCGGCCTGCCCCGCCGGGCGTCCACGAGGCGGCCCGGCGCCGGACGAGGGCGAGCATCTCGTCGACGGAGCCGGCGGGGTCGGTCAGCGGGAACTGCACCGCGCGGACGACGGCGTCGGGACCGACCAGCAGGGTCAGGCGCTTGAACCGCTCGACGCCGCCGGCCCGGAAGGTGGGCAGCTGCAACCCCCCGCCGCGAGCCGGCCGTCCTGGTCGGACAGCAGCGGAAAGGGCAGCCCGGCGTGCGCCACGAAGTCGGCGAGCCCGCCCAGCCCGGCGGAAGGGCCCGCGCCCCGGGCGCGAACGCCCCGGGAAGAGATAGAGCACGCTCCAGCTCTGCGGGTCGGCGGTGGCGACCGGTCGGCCGTCGTGCGCGGGCAGGACGACGTCGGGCAGTCGCCGGCCGACCAGGTCGTGCCCGCGGTGCGCCTCGGCGGAGGCGGCGTCGGCGTCGTGGTGCTCAGCGTGACCACCCGGACCTACCGGCAGATCGCCAGTCCGCCCGAGCTGCTCCCCCGGGTGATGGCGACGGTCCGGTTCGTCTCCTGGGGAGCCATCCCGGTCGGCGGCCTGCTCGCCGGGACCCGCGCCATCCTGCTGGTCTTCGCGGGCGCGGCGGTCCGCGCGCCCTGGCGCTGCTGCTCTCCCCCGTCCGTCGCCTGCGCGACCTCACCGACCACGACCGGGAGGCCGGCGACCGCCGGACGGACCCGATGCCGGCCGGCCGCTGACGGCCGACCCCGCACTCAGTCCGGCCCGTCCGCCACGACGGGCGACGCGGCGGCCAGCCGCCGGGCCCGGTCGGCGTGGGTCAGCAGGTCGACGCAGTCGACGTACTGGTCGACCGCGCCGAGCGGCGGACGGGCGCGCAGGGCCGGGTCGGTGATGGCGGCGCGCAGCGCGGCGGCGACCCGGCCCGCGTCCAGGACCAGGAACGGCCGCCGGTGGAAGGGTCGCGCACGGGCGCGCACCGGGGCCGCCAGGCCGGTGTCGTCGGTCCAGGCGGCGACCGTCTCCAACGCCCGGACCAGCCCGTCCTCCCGCCGCGGCCAGTCGCCGGGGTCCAGCGCGTCGGACAGGGCCGCCGTCACCGGCGCCGCGTCCGGCAGCCGGGCGAACACCGTGCCCAGCCACTTGTCGTACGGCGGCCAGCGGCGGCGCAGCAGCAGGCCGAGCCGCATCACGTCCCGGGCCAGCCCGGCGGTGACCACCCGGCTGCCGAGGTCGTCGCCGACCTCGGCGCAGCGGCCGGGCAGGTGTTCCGCCTGGGCGACACGGCTCCACCCGGCGGCGAGCACGTGCCGCCACACGTCGTCCGGGTACCACCGCAGCGCGGCCCGCGCCCCGGTGAGCGCACCGTCGAGGCCGTCGTGGAAGACCTCGCCGCTGGTCACCTCGGCCAGCCGCTGCGTCGGGGTGGCCAGCCAGTCCGCGGCGCTCACCCCGGCGGCCGGATCGAAGCCGAGCCGGTCGCGCCACCAGCCGCCCAGCTCGTCGACCTTGACCCCGTGCCGGGTCCCCGCCGGGTCGAGCACGCCGAGGCGGCCGTGACCGGCGAAGCGGGTCGGCCAGCCGAGGAAGTCGGCCGGCAGGTCGGCCTCCAGCGCCGCGTGCAGCCGCGGGATCCGCCACGCGTCGGCGGCCGCCACGAAGAGCTGCCCGCGCGGCCCCCAGTCGTGGTCGGTGGAGCGTGCGGTGTCCAGCCCGAGCAGCTCCGAGCCGCCGTCGAGCAGGCCGGCCGCGTAGCGCAGGCCGGGAAAGCGCCGGCGCAGGATCGGCGCGAGCACCTCGTCGTGGAACCGTCGGCCGAGCGTCAGACCGGGAAGGAACGTCACACCGGCCAGTCTGCGCCCCGCCGCGGCACGGTCGCAGTACTGTTCCGGCCCGACCGACCGTCCGCGCCGATAGCCTGGAGCTGCGAGCGCCTCACCCGAGGAGAGGACGACAGCCGTGGCACCCACCGACCACGACCGCGCGGCGGCGCGCCGCCGCCGGCTGCTCTGGTCGGGGATCCTCGCGGTTGCCGGTTTGGCGCTGCTGGTCGTCGGCCTGACGATCGCCGACGGCACGGCGGCCTGGATCGAGGTGGCGGTCGCGATCGCGCTGCTGGTGGCGAGCTACGCCGTGCAGTACCTGGCCCGCCGCGAGACGCTCTACTCCGGCGACGAGCGCCCCTGACCGCGCCGGCCCGCCGCGCCGCGCCCCCCGATCGTCGGTGCGGTGTGCCAGGCTGTCGGGCGTGGCACAGGAACCCCCGATCATGCTCATCGACGCGCCCAGCCTCTACTTCCGGGCCTTCTTCGGCATCCCCGAGTCCGCCGCCCGGGCCGCCGACGGCAGCCCCGTCAACGCGGTGCGCGGCTTCCTCGACATGCTGGCGACCCTGATCCGCACCCGCCGGCCCGACCGGATGGTCTGCGCCATGGACCACGACTGGCGACCCGAGTGGCGGGTGGCGCTGCTGCCGTCGTACAAGGCGCACCGGCTGGCCCCCGAGGGGGGCGAGGTGGTGCCCGACACGCTCAGCCCGCAGGTGCCGCTGATCCTGGAGGTGCTCGACGCCGTCGGGATCACCCACGTCGGCGCGGCCGGCTACGAGGCCGACGACGTGCTCGGCACGCTGTCGGTGACCCAGCCGGCGCCGGTCGAGGTGGTCTCCGGCGACCGGGACCTGTTCCAGCTCGTCGACGACGCCCGCCCGGTGCGGCTGCTCTACGTCGGGCGGGGCGTGGCCAAGCTGGACGACTGCGACGACGCCGCCGTGCGGTCCCGCTACGGCGTGCCGGCGGCCCGCTACGCCGACTTCGCCGCCCTGCGCGGGGACCCGAGCGACGGGCTGCCCGGGGTGCCGGGCGTGGGCGAGAAGACGGCCGCCCGGCTCGTGGAGCGCTACGGCGACATCGCCGGCATCCTGGCCGCCCTGGACGAGCCGGGTTCCGGCTTCGCCCCCGGGCTGCGCACCAAGCTCGCCGCCGCCCGGGACTACCTGGCCGTCGCGCCGAAGGTGGTGCGGGTCGCCCTCGACGTGCCGCTGCCCGAGCTGCCCACCGCGCTGCCGGCCGCCCCGGCCGACCCCGACCGGCTGCTGGAGCTCGCCGACACGTGGAACCTGGCCGGCTCCGCGCGCCGCCTGGTCGACGCCCTCGCCCAGCGCGCCTGACCCACGTCCGCGCGGTCACCGGGGCCGGCCCGCCCGTCAGAGGAACGCCTGACAGGACCTACGTGTCTCGAAGCACGTTGCGGCGGATGATCAAGTCGGCGATGCTTCCGGCGTGCAGATGCATGCCAACCAGCTGGCCGTGCCGGTCGAGACGGTACGCGAGTTGATAGCTGAGCAGTTCCCCGAGTGGCGAACCCTGCCCATCAGGAGCGTTCCTTCGCAGGGAACGGTCAACGCCATCTTCCGCATCGGCGACCGACTCACGGCCCGCTTCCCGCTCGAGCCGCGGGACGTCGAGTCGGCGCGGCGTTGGCTGGAGTCTGAGGCCGAAGCAGCCCGCGAGCTGGTGGGGCGTACGCGGTTCCGCACGCCCGAGCCGGTCGCGCTTGGTGAGCCCGGGGCGGGTTACCCACTTCCGTGGTCCGTGCAGACCTGGGTGCCAGGTGTCGTGGCAGCCGACGAGGATCCCGCCGAATCGGTCGCGTTCGCGCACGATCTGGCCGAGTTCATCCACGACGTACGCGCGATCGACACGCGCGGCCGGACGTTCCGCGGCGGAGGCCGAGGAGGCGACCTCAGATCCAGCGACGCGTGGATGGAGACCTGTTTCGGCAACAGCGAACGACTCCTGGACGTACCGCGCCTGCGCCGGCTGTGGGCAGTCCTGCGGAACCTGCCGCGCAGCGCGGCCAGAGACGTGATGAATCACGGTGATCTGATTCCCGGGAATGTTCTCGTGTCCAACGGCCGCCTGGCCGGGATTCTGGACGTCGGCGGCCTGGGACCGGCCGACCCTGCCCTGGATCTCGTCAGCGCGTGGCATCTGCTCGAGGCGGGGCCGCGGCAGGTGCTTCGCGAGGATCTCGGCTGCGACGACCTCGAATGGGAGCGCGGCAAGGCGTGGGCCCTGGAGCAGGCGATGGGGGTCGTCTGGTATTACGTCGACAGCAATCCGGCCATGAGCCGGATGGGTCGACGCACGCTGGAACGCATCCTCGCGGACAGCTCATCGGCCTGACGCGGTAGCCGGCGACCCGACCGTTACCGGATCGTCAGGCGGAGTCAACGCCGGGTACGCCCGGCGCAGCCGGTCCGGTCCTAGCTTCGCGATCATGAACCGATGCCCCGTCAACCACGCCGTACGCGTCGCAACCGCGCTTTCCCGCCAGGACCGACGGGAGACGGCAGCCGTGCCACCGTTGCCAGCGCTGCCGGTGTCGCCAATCCGTCGGTGTCCGCGCGGTGCGCGCCACGTAGCGTCGTAGCCATCGATCGGATGCGTGGAAGGAGCCTCATGACTGAGCTCGCCGCACCGCAGCTCGTGGTGAACAGCCGGATGATCTATTTCGGCTGGGTTCCGGCCGACCCCGACGCGGTCGCCGCGTTGGTGCCGGAGGGCCTCGAACCGGCCCCGAACCGGCAGGTCTTCATGAACCAGTACGTCGTCGACGACGCCGCGCAGACCTCCGGCTTCGGCGCCTACTCGCTGACGTACCTCGGTCCGGACCTGTCCGGAGTCGACGCCCCGGACGGGGTGACCCCCGGCCGCTGGTGGACGCACTACGTCAACTCCAGCCCGGTGGTCCGCGACTACGCCACCGCGCGGGGCGTGCCGGCGAGCGCCGGCACCACCACGATCGAGGTGACGGGGCACCGGCTGGTCGCCACCACGGCGGCGGACGGCGTACCGGTGATCCGCACGACGGCCCGGGTCGGTCGCACCGGTGATGCCGTGAACCGTGGCCAGCTCCGCTACCTCACCCGGCTCGACGGCACGCTGCTGAGCGGGAACTATCCCTTCGTGGCGGAGCCGGTCGACCCCTTCGAGATCGAGTCGGTGGAGTTCCTGGCTCCCGAGCACCCGGTCTACGCCCTGCGCCCCGCCGAGCCGCTCGACATCGTCTGGGGCTTCTACTCACCGCGCGCGTCCTTCGCCTACCCCGGCGGCGAGTCGGCGCTCGACTGAGCAGGACCTGCGGAGGCCCTCATCAGATCCGACGGCATCCCCGGGACAACTCGGGGGATGCCGTCGCGCCGACGGATCCGATCCGCCGAGGCGAGCAGTGACGGTCAGGCCGGGGCGTGGTATGCCAGCACGCCCCGGTTGACCGCGGCGATCGCCTGCCGGGCGGTGGACCTCAGCTCCGTCGACGCGCCGCCGGAGTCGGCGAGCTGACCCAGCAGGTCGACCACCTGCCGGGCCCACCGGACGAAGTCGCCGGCCGGCATCTCGCCGTCGATCTCGTGGCCGCTCGCGAGCACCTTCGCCAGGGCCTCGCCCCGGGCCCACCGGTAGATCGGCCAGGCGAAGCCGAGGTCCGGCTCGCGGGTGACCGCCAGGCCGCGGGCCGCCTCGTCGGCCTCGATCTCGCTCCACAGCTTGAGCGTCTCGTCGACCGCCTCGGCGACCGGGCCGCGCGGCAGCGACGCCCGCTCGTCGACGTCGCGGCGGGCCTCGAAGACCACCACCGACACGGCGGCGGCCAGCTCGGCCGGGGAGAGCCCGTCCCACACCCCTCGGCGCAGGCACTCGGCGACGAGCAGGTCCGCCTCCGTCCAGATCCGGCCGAGCATCCGGCCGGCGTCGGTCACCGCGCCGTCGGGCGCGAGATAGCCGCGGGCGGTGAGCAGCGCGACGATCCGGTCGAACGTACGGGCCAGCGAACCGGTGCGGCCGGCCACCCGCTGCCGCAGCTCCTCCGTGTCCTTCTCCAGGCGGCGGCGTCGCTCCGCCCAGCGGGCGTGCTCCTCGCGGTCCGGGCAGGCGTGGCAGGGGTGCCGGCGCAGTTCGGCGCGGAGCTGGCTGAGCCGGTGGTCCTCGCCGACCGCCTGCCGCGACCGGCCGCCCCGGCGACCGCCGTGCCGGTCCAGCCCGGTGCCGCTGACCTCGGCGGCCAGGTCCCGCCGGGCGGCCGGAGAGCGGTGGTTGAAGTGCTTCGGCACCCGGATGCGCGCCAGCACCTCGGCGGGGGTGGTGAAGTCGCCGGGGCTGACCCGGCCGGCCCACCGGTCCTGGGTGAGCACCAGCGGCCGGGGCTCGCCGAAGCCGCCGGTGGCCGGGTCGAGCACGACCGCCAGCCCGGCGCGCCGGCCCGACGGCACCCGGATCACGTCGCCGACGCGCAGCCGCTCCAGCGAGGCCACCGCCGCGGCCTTGCGCTGGCTCTGCCCCTGCCGGGCCATGGCGCGCTCCCGGTCGGCGATCGCCACCCGCAGCGCGAAGTACTCGTCGAAGTCGCCGTGGTGACAGGCCGCCTCCACGCCGTACGCCTCGATGGTCTCGGTGTTGCGCTGCACCTGGCGGGCCAGGCCGACCACCGAGCGGTCCGCCTGGAACTGCGCGAACGAGGACTCCAGCAGCGCCCGGGCCGGCTCGGCGCCGACCGTGCCGACCAGGTTGACCGCCATGTTGTACGACGGCCGGAAGCTGGACCGCAGCGGGTAGGTGCGGGTGGAGGCGAGGCCGGCCACGTGCCGGGGGTCGGTCTCCGGGGACCAGACGACGACGGCGTGCCCCTCGACGTCGATGCCGCGCCGGCCGGCGCGGCCGGTGAGCTGCGTGTACTCCCCCGGGGTCAGGTCGACGTGCGCCTCGCCGTTGTACTTGACCAGGCGCTCCAGCACGACGCAGCGGGCCGGCATGTTGATGCCCAGGGCGAGCGTCTCGGTGGCGAAGACGGCCTTGACCAGGCCCCGGACGAAGAGCTCCTCGACGACCTCCTTGAACACCGGCAGCATGCCGGCGTGGTGGGCGGCAAGCCCGCGCTCCAGGCCGTCGAGCCACTCCCAGTAGCCGAGCACCGACAGGTCCTCGCCCGGGATGGCGGTGACCCGCGACTCGACGACCCGGCGGATCTCCGCCCGCTCCTCTGGTGAGGTGAGCCGCAGGCCGGCGGCGAGGCACTGCTGCACGGCGGCGGCGCAGCCGGCGCGGCTGAAGATGAACAGGATCGCCGGGAGCAGGCCCTCGCGGTCGAGCCGGTCGACGATGTCGGGGCGCATCGGGCCGCGCCAGCGCGGCCCGCGCCGTCCGCCGCCGGGGCCGGCGCTGCGCCCCTCGCCCAGCTCCAGCCGGCGTATGGTGTCGCGGGTGTAGCGCAGCAGCTCCGGATGCACGTCGTGCTTGCGGGCGGCGTCGGCGTCGTGGAACAGGTCGAACATCCGTTTGCCGACCAGCATGTGCTGCCACAGCGGCACCGGGCGGTGCTCGCTGACCACCACGGCGGTCTCGCCGCGCACCGTGACCAGCCAGTCGGCGAACTCCTCGGCGTTGGACACGGTCGCCGACAGGGAGACCAGGGTGACCGAGGCGGGCAGGTGGATGATCACCTCTTCCCACACCCCGCCGCGGAACCGGTCGGCGAGGTAGTGCACCTCGTCCATCACCACGTACGCCAGGCCGTCCAGGGTGGCCGAGCCGGCGTAGAGCATGTTGCGCAGCACCTCGGTGGTCATCACCACCACGGGGGCGTCGCCGTTGATGGCGTTGTCGCCGGTGAGCAGCCCGACCTGCTCGGCGCCGTAGCGGTCGACCAGGTCGTGGTACTTCTGGTTCGACAGCGCCTTGATCGGGGTGGTGTAGAAGCACTTGCGCCGCCGGGGCGCGGCCGGGGCGACCTCGTCGCCGCCGGTGGGCGCCACCGCGTCGCCCGCGGCGGCGTCGCGTGCCGGCGCGCCGCGCAACGCCAGGTGTACGGCGAACTCGCCGACCACGGTCTTGCCGGCGCCAGTCGGGGCGCAGACCAGCACGCCGCTGCCGCGTTCGAGGGCCTGGCACGCCTCCCGCTGGAAGTCGTCGAGATCGAACCCCAGGTCGAGGGCGAACTCTTCGAGGGCCGGGAACTGTGAGGCCTGCGCGGCCCGGCGGCGCGCCGCGGCGTACCGCTCGGCGGGGCTCGACATGTCCCCAAGATTAATGCGTGCCGTCGGTGGCCACGTGACAAGGCCAACCGACAGCCCGGTCGGAGGTGGTCGGTAGGGTGCACGACGTGCCGGACCATGCCGAACCGCCCCACGCCCCACCCGGCGCCGACGACGCCGTCGGCCCCGGCCCGTCCCGCCGCCGGGTGGAGGCGGTCCTGTTCGACTTCCACGGCACGCTGGCGCAGGTGGAGGAGCCCCGCGACTGGGTGCTCGCCGCCGCGGCCTCCTGCGGGGTGACGCTGGAGCGGATGCGCGCCACCGCGCTGGCCGACCGGCTGCTGACAGCCGGCCGGGCGGGCGGTCCGCCGCCGGCGCGGGTGCCGCCCCGACTGGCCGAGCTGTGGGCCGACCGGGATCTCTACCCGCACGCCCACCGGGGCGCCTACACGGGGCTCGCCGAGACGGTCGACGCGGGCATCGAGGGGTTCGCCGAGGCGCTCTACGAGCGGGTGCTGGTCCCCGAGGGCTGGGTGCCCTACCCGGACACCGCGCCGACCATGGCCGCCCTGCGCGCCGCGGGGGTTCCGGTGGCCGTGGTCAGCAACATCGGCTTCGACATCCGGCCGATCTTCGCGGCGTGGGGGCTGGCCGACCTGGTCGACGCCTTCGTGCTGTCGTACGAGGTGGGGCGCTGCAAGCCGGACCCGGGGATCTTCCTGCGCGCCTGCGGCATGCTCGGCGCCGACCCGGAGCGCGCACTGATGGTGGGCGACACCCCGGCGGACGCGGGCGCGGTGGCGGCGGGGTGCGCGGTGCTGGTGCTGCCGGCCGCCGAGGCGGGCCGGGCGAACGGGCTGGGCGCCGTGCTGGACGTGGCCGGCGTCGAGAAGCAGCGCTAACGGCACACCGACAGCGACGTTAACCAACGGCGCTAACATGAGGGCGTTATCGTCGCTGTCATGATCACCGAGACGTCGCCCCGGGACCGGATCGTCCGCGCCGCCGCCGCCCTGCTCGCCGAGGGCGGGCGGGAGGCGGTGTCCACGCGCGCCGTGAGCCGGGCGGCGGGCGTGCAGGCGCCGACCATCTACCGACAGTTCGGCGACATGCGCGGCCTGCTGGACGCGGCGGCCAGCTACGGGTTCGCCGCGTACCTGCACGCCGAGGCGGCCCGGGACCTCGCCGGCGACCCGGTCGACGACCTGCGCCGGGGCTGGGACATGCACGTCGGCTTCGGCGTGGCCAACCCCGCCTTCCACGCCCTGATGTACGGCGATCCGCGCCCCGGCGAGACCACGACGGCGGCCCGGGTCGCGGCCGACATCCTGCGGCAGCTCGTGTACCGGGTGGCCGAGGCGGGCCGGCTGCGCACCGGCGTCGACGAGGCGACGGACATGCTGCACGCCACGGCCTGCGGGGTCACCCTCGCCCTGATCCGCACGCCCCCGCAGCAGCGCGACGCCGCCCTGTCGGCCCGGACCCGGGAGGCGGTGCTCGGCGCGCTGGTCACCGACTCCCCCGCCGCCCGCGCGACCTCCCGCGCCGGCCGCCCGGTCCGGCACGCGGTGGCCCTGCGCGCCGCCCTCGACGACCTGGCCACCGACCTCACCGCCGCCGAACGCGCCCTCCTCGCGGAGTGGCTCGACCGCATCATCCGCACCGTCGGTCCCTGACCGCCGCCGACGGACGCCGGGCCGCCACCGCGGACGGTGACGCGACCGGGAGGCCCGGCGCGGTCAGCGCAGCAGGCGGACGGCGGCGGGGACGGCGGTGACGGTCAGCGGGAGGCCCAGGGCGCGCTCGCCGTCGGCGTACGTGGTGATGCCCTCGGCGACCAACTCGACCGTGCGGGCGCGGTAGCTGCGCACCAGCGGGTGCGCGACGTGGGTGCCCCGGTAGATGCGCGGCTTGACCCGCATCAGGGTGCGCCGGTCGAACCGGCCGCCCACCACCACGTCGAGCAGCCCGTCGGTGGGGTCGGCGTCGGGACAGACCCGCATTCCGCCGCCGTAGCTGGCGCAGTTGCCCACCGCCACCAGCACGGCGTCCACCTCGTGCGTCGCCCCGTCGAGGCGCAGCGTGTAGCGGCGCGGGCGCAGCCGGGCCAGCTCCACCAGGATCGCCAGGTCGTAGCGGCGCGGGCCGCGGGGCCAGCGCATCCGGTTGGCCCGCTCGTTGACGATCGCGTCGAAGCCGGCCGCGAGGACCGCGCCGTACCAGCGGCGCACGCCGTCGGGGCCCGTCATCCGCGCCAGGTCCACCGGGTGGGTGCGGCCGTCGCGCAGCGCCGCCGCGATCACGTCTGCGGCGGCGAGCGGGTCGGCCGGGAAGCCGGTGTCGACCGCGAAGTCGTTGCCGGTGCCGGCCGGCACCGGGCCGAACGGCACCGCCGTGCCGGCGACCGCCTGCAACGCGCGGTGCACCGTGCCGTCGCCGCCCACCGCGACCAGGGCGCACGCGCCGCCGTCGACCGCCACGTGGCTCGCCGCCTCGGCCTCGTCGGCGCTGCGCGCGTGCAGCAGGCGTACCGGCCGGCCGGCGGCCGCCAGCCGGTGCAGGACCTGCGGCAGGAGTCCCCGGTGCCGGCCACGCCCCGCCGTCGGGTTGGCCAGCACGGCGACGGGTCCGCCGGCGGCGGAGGGGTGATCGTCTGCGGTCACGGCGAGCACCGTACCGCCACCGACCAGCGCGCTCGCACCGCCCGCCCCGGCGCGGACGACGGGGCCCGCCGGCGCCCGCGGGACCAGCGGGCCTGCCGGCGCGCCTGACATTTGTCACGGCCGGCCGTGCGGCACGCATTCATCGTCATGACTGATCGCACTGGAAGCGCCATGGCCCGAACGGACAGACTCATATCCACCAGCAGGGCCGAGGGCTCGACCGAACAGCGGAGGGAGTGGTCACGGTGGACGATCGCTACGACAGCTACTGCGCCGCCGACCGGCTGTTCTACGACTCGCTCGGCAGCGCGGTGGAGCAGCCCACCTTCGCGGCGGCCCGGCGACCGGTGCCCGACGGCTGGCGCTCGGAGCCGCTCGACGACTGGCTCATCTACGCCCCGCAGGGCGGCACGCTGCCCCAGCAGGGCTGGAAGATCCACGTGTCGGCGACCCTGGACAACGCCGAGCGGGTGCTGGACACGGTCTGGGACTACTGCGTCCCGCGCGGGCTGTCGTTCAAGTTCCTCCGCGGCCCGCGGACCCTGCTGCTGCGCAACTCCAAGTACGCCTCCCGCGCGGCCAGCGGCAAGTTCGTCACCGTCTACCCCCGCGACGACGCGGAGCTGGAGCTGGTCTGCAAGGAGCTCGACGAGCTGCTCGCCGGCGAACCCGGCCCGTACATCCTGAGCGACCTGCGCCACGGCGCCGGCCCGGTGTACGTACGCTACGGCGGCTTCGCCGCCCGCTACTGCCACTCCCCCGACGGGCAGGTGGTCCCGGCGATCGAGGACGACACCGGCACCCTGGTGCCCGACCGCCGCGACCCCGTCTTCCACGTGCCGTCCTGGGTGACGCTGCCCGACTTCCTGGGCCCGCACCTGGCCGCCCGCAACGCCACCAGCACCGACGAGGTGCCGTACCGCATCGAGAAGGTCATCCACTTCTCCAACGGCGGCGGCCTCTACGTCGGCCGTGACCTGCGCACCGACACGCAGGTGGTGCTGAAGGAGGCCCGGCCGCACGCCGGCCTGGACGCCGACGGCACCGACGCCGTCGCCCGGCTGGCCCGGGAGGCCGAGGCGCTGCGCCGGCTCGCCGACCTGCCGCAGGTGCCCCGGGTGCACGACGAGTTCACCCTCGGCGAGCACCGGTTCCTCGCGCTGGAGTTCATCGAGGGCCGCGCGCTGAACAAGGTCCTGGTCGACCGGTACCCGCTGATCGACGCCGACGCCACGGACGCCGACCGCGCCGACTACACCCGGTGGGCGCTGGACGTGCACCGGCAGGTCGAGGAGGTCGTGCACGCCATCCACGAGCGCGGCCTCGTCTACGGCGACCTGCACCTGTTCAACGTCATGGTCCGCCCGGACGACCGGATCGCGCTGGTCGACTTCGAGGTCGCCGCCCCGATCGAGGGGCACCGCCGGCCGGGCCTGCGCAACCAGGGCTTCGCCGCGCCCCGGGACCGCACCGGTCCCGCCGTCGACCGGTACGCCCTGGCCTGCCTGCGGCTGGCGCTGTTCCTGCCGCTGACCCAGCTGGTCCGGCTGGCGCCGGCCAAGGCCGCGCACCTCGCCGACGTGATCGCCGCGCACTTCCCGGTGCCGAGGGAACTCCTCGACGCCGCCGTGCGGGAGATCACCGGCGCCCCCGCCGGCGCGCCGGCCGTCGAACCGGCGGCGGACCTCACCGTCGACGTCGGCCCCGCCCACCGGGAGCGGCTCGCCCGGGCGATCCTCGCCAGCGCGACCCCCGAGCGCGACGACCGGCTCTTCCCCGGCGACATCGAACAGTTCCGCAGCGGCGGGCTGAACCTCGCCCACGGCGCCGCCGGCGTGCTGTACGCCCTGCACGTCAGCGGGGCCGGGCGCTGGCCCGAACACGAGCAGTGGCTGGTGCGCCGGGCCACGTCGCCCGCCGCCGGCACCCGGTGCGGCTTCTACGACGGCCTGCACGGCGTCGCGTACGCCCTGGAGCTGCTCGGCCGCCGGCAGGACGCCCTCGACGTGCTCGACATCTGCCTCCGGCAGCCGGTCGACGGGCTGGACCACAGCCTCGCGGGCGGCCTGTCCGGGATCGCGCTCAACCTCGCCGAGCTGGCCGGGCGCACCGGCGAGACGGCCCTGCGCGACGCGGCCTGGCGGGTCGCCGAGCGGGTCGTCGACCAGCTCGGCGACGACCCGGGACCGGACGTCAGCGGCGGGCGGCACCCGTACGCCGGGCTGTTGCGCGGCCGGAGCGGGCCGGCGCTGCTGCTGGTGCGGCTGCACGAGCTGACCGGCGAGCAGGCCCTGCTGGAGCACGCCGCCACCGCCCTGCGTCAGGACCTGCGTCGCTGCGTGGTCCGCCCCGACGGCGCGCTGGAGGTCAACGAGGGCTGGCGCACCATGCCGTACCTCGGGCAGGGCAGCGTCGGCATCGGGCTGGTGCTCGACCAGTACCTGCGCCACCGCGCCGACGAGCGGTTCGCCGAGGCGAGCGCCGGCGTGCGCCGCGCCGCCCGGTCCCCGTTCTACGCGCAGTCGGGCCTGTTCGCCGGCCGGGCGGGCATCGTCGCCTACCTCGCGGCGTACCCGGACGACCCGGGACTGCGGCGGGAACTGGCGACGCAGGTGCAATGCCTGGCCTGGCACGCCCTGCCGTACCGGGACGGCACCGCGTTCCCCGGCGAGCAGCTACTGCGGCTGTCCATGGACCTCGGCACCGGCACCGCCGGCGTGCTGCTGGCACTCGCCGCCGCGCGGCACGACGCGCCGGTGGGCCTGCCGTTCCTCGCGCCCCTGACGGGCGCCCCCGACTCCCTCGCCGATGCGAGGGCGACCGACCCGACCGACCAGCACGGAAGGAGGTGACACGACATGGCGCTTCTGGACCTTCAGGGCCTGGAGATGGCCCCCGCCGACCGCACCGGCGGCGGCAGCCGGGCGAGCCTGCTGCTCTGCGGCGACAGCTCGCTGTCCGTCACGACCTGCAACTGATCAGGTCGCACGCGAGGCCCTGGGCGGGTAGACGTACCCGCCCGGGGCCGCACGTCTTCGTGGGAGGTCCGATGCCGACGCTGACCGGCCCCGACCGGCTGCTGCGCCGGGTGGTCCGCGACGGCGGCGGCTGGACGGTCCTGCTCGCGGCGGTCGCGCTCACCGGCGCGGCCGCCGAACTGGCGCTTCCGGCGACGCTCGGGCTCGCCGTCGACGCCGCCGTGCGCGGCGACGGCTCCTGGTGGCCGGCCGCCGCCTGCGCCCTGGTCGCTGCACTCATGGTCACCGACGTCCTCGCCGACCTCGCCGGCGGCTACGGCGCGGCCCGGGCCACCGCCCTGCTGCGCCGGCGGCTGCTGCGTCACCTGTTCGCCTGCGACGTGCGCACCGTCCGCCGGTACCCGGTGGGCGACCTGGTGGGCCGGCTCGTCGGCCAGGCCGCCGACGCCGGGCAGGCCGGCACCGCCGTGGTGCTGGGCGTCGTCGCCCTGCTCCCCCCGATCGGCAGCGTCGTGGCGCTCACCCTGATCGAGCCGCTGCTCGGCGTCACCCTCCTCGGCGGGCTGGCCCTGCTCGCGGTGCTCATGCGCGCCTTCGTCACCGACGCCTCCGCCGCCGTCGGCGGATACCAGCGGGTGCTGGGCGCCATCGCCGGCCGGCTGCTGGAGGCGCTCGGCGGCGCCCGCACCATCGCCGCCGCGGCCACCGCCGACCGGGAACGCGACCGGGTGCTGGCGGCCCTGCCGGAACTGCGCGGGTACGGGCTGCTCGGCTGGCGGCTGCTGGCCCGGGCGAGCGCCCGCACCGCCGCCGTCGGCCCGCTGCTGCAGGTGGCCGTCGTGGCCGTCGGCGGGTACGCGCTCACGGCCGGTTGGCTCACCCCCGGTCAACTGGTCGCCGCGGTCCAGTACGCCGCCCTCGGCGCCGGGCTCGGCGCGATGCTGGCCACCCTCAACCGGCTGGTCCGCGCCCGCGCGGCGGCGGGCCGGATCGCGGAGCCACTGGCCCACCCGGCACGCCGCGACGGCACCGACCCGCTGCCGCCCGGGCGCGGCGAGCTGCGGCTGCGCGGCGTCGGCGTGCGCGCCGGGGACGGGCGGGCGGTCCTCGACGGGGTGGATCTGACCGTCCCGCCCGGCGCCACCGTGGCCGTCGTCGGGCGCTCCGGCGCCGGCAAGTCGACCCTCGCCGCCGTGGCCGGCCGGCTGCACGACCCGGACGCCGGTGACGTGCTGCTCGACGGCACGCCCCTGCGCCGGTTGACTCCGGCGGCGCTGCGCCGGGCCGTCGGGCACGCCTTCGACCGGCCGGTCCTGGTCGGCGAGACGGTGCACGACGCGATCGGACTCGCCCTGCCCGAGGAGTCGGCGCGCCCGCCCGCCGACGACGCCCCGGCCACGGCGCCGGTGCTGGCCGCGGCGCGGGCGGCGCAGGTCGCCGACGTCGTCGCCCGGCTGCCCGAGGGCTTCCGCACCCCGCTGGCGGACGCGCCGCTGTCCGGGGGCGAGGCGCAGCGGTTGGGTCTGGCCCGCGCGTTTCCCGCCGAACGGCTGCTGATCCTGGACGACGCGACGTCCAGCCTGGACACCGCCACCGAACACCGGATCGCCCGTGCGGTGGCCGACGGGGGCGGTGGCCGTACCCGGCTCGTGGTGACCCACCGCGCGACGACGGCGGCGGCGGCCGACCTCGTCGCCTGGCTCGACGGCGGCCGGTTGCGGGCCCTCGCGCCGCACCGGCGGCTGTGGACCGACCCGGACTACCGGGCCGTCTTCGCGCCCGGCGGTGACGCCCGGTGAGCGGCGTACGCCGCACGACCTGGGCGGCGCTGCGGGCCCGCCGTCGGGCGCTGGGCCGGCTCGCCGCCTGGTCGGTGGCCGAGTCCCTGCCGGCGCTGCTCAGCGGGCTGCTGGTGGCCCGAGCGGTCGACCGGGGCTTCCTGGCCGGCCAGTTCGCCACCGGCCTGGCCTGGCTGGCGGGGCTCGCCGCGGCCGTGCTGGTCGGCGCGGCCGCCACCGGGCAGGTGTACCGCAGCCTCGGGGCCGTGGTGGAGCCGTTCCGCGACGAGCTGGCCGCCCGCGTGGTGCAGGCCGCGCTGCACGACGCCATCCGGGCCGGCGGCCGGCCCGACAGCGCCGCCGTGGCCCGGCTAACCCACCAGGTGGAGGTCGTCCGGGACACCTTCGGCGGGCTGCTGCTGGTGGTCCGCGGGTTCCTGTTCACCGCCGGCGCGGCGCTGCTCGGCCTGCTCGCCCTGGCGCCGCCGCTGGCGGGCGCGGTGGCCGCGCCGCTGGTGCTCGGGCTGGCCGTGTTCGCGGCCGCGCTGCCGGCGATGGTGGCGCACCAGCGGGCCCAGGTCACCGCCGGCGAGGAACTCGGCCGGGCGGCGGCGTCCGCGCTGGCCGGGCACCGCGACGTGGTCGCCTGCGGCGCGCAGGACCGAATGGTGACCGGGGTCGACCGGCGGGTCACCGCGCAGGCCGACGCCGAGCGGACCCTCGCGCGGATGGCGGCGCTGCGCAGCCTCAGCCTCGGGCTGGGCGGCTGGCTGCCGGTGGTGGTGCTGTTGCTGGCCGCGCCGTGGCTGGTGCGGCAGGGGCTCAGCACCGGCGCGGTGCTCGGCGCGCTGGTCTACGTCACCACCGGCCTGCAACCCGCGCTGCACTCGGTCGTGCAGGGCGTGGGCGGCGGCGGGCTGCGCTACGCCGTCACCCTGGGCCGGGTCCTGCGCACCTGCCCGCCGCCCGGGCCGGCGCCGCGCCCGGCCGCGCTCCTGGGCCCGGCGCCGCGCCCCGCCGGCGCCGGCGCGCCGGCCGTGCGGGTGCGCGGGCTCACCTTCCGGTACGGCCCGCACGCCCGGCCCGTCCTGGCCGACTTCACCCTGACCGTGGCCGACGGCGAGCACCTCGCCGTGGTGGGGCCCAGCGGCGCCGGCAAGTCCACCCTGGCCGCCCTGGTCGCGGGGCTGGTGCCCGCGGAGTCCGGCACGGTGCACCTGGCCGGCGCACCCGTGGCCACCGCCGCGCCGGACGCGCTGGCCCGGCTGCGGGTGCTGGTGCCGCAGGAGGCGTACGTGCGCAGCGGCACCCTCGCCGACAACCTGCGCTACCTGCACCCGGAGGTGGACGACGCGACCGTCGCGGCCGCCGTGGACGCCCTCGGGGCGCGCCCCCTGGTGACCCGACTCGGGGGCCTCGCCGCCGAGATCGACCCCGGCGCTCTGTCCGCCGGGGAACGACAGCTCGTCGCCGCGGTCCGGGCCTACCTCGCCCCGGCGCCGCTGGTTATCCTCGACGAGGCCACGTGCCACCTGGACCCGACGCTGGAGGCGACCGTCGAGCGCGCCTTCGCCCGCCGCCCCGGCACGCTGATCGTGATCGCGCACCGGATCAGCTCGGCGACCAGGGCCCGCCGGGTGCTCGTGTTCGACGGCGACCGGCCGATCGTCGGCACCCACGACGAGTTGCTGCGGCGCTCGCCCACCTACCGGGAGCTGGTGGGCCACTGGCAGGACGTGGCGCCGCCGCCGCGCGTGCCTCTCGCCCGCGCGTGATCGACCAGCAGTGCGCTGGCACCCAGTGGGCTGAGCGTCACGTACACGCCGCGCGTGCACCGTCCTTGCCTCGGCTCGGCACCGTACGGACCTGACAGCGAATGCCGGTCAGCTGCCGTCGCGTAGTGCCGCGGCCCGGTCGACGCGGTTCGTCCAGACCACCCCGGTGTACCCGTCCGGCAGCCGCGCCCAGTCGTCCGCGCTGTCGAAGCCCTCCGAGAAACCGCCGTCGCCGGCCACGATGACGACCCGGCTGTGGTGCTCGGCCATCCGCTCGACGAACTTGTGCGGCCAGCCCCACAGCCACGGGGCGTACGTCTCGGGGATGTGCAGCTGCCGGTTCTCGCAGGCCGCCGGCACGTGTCCGGTCCAGCCGACCGCGATGTACCGGTACAGGCAGTCCTTGAGGGTGGCCATCGACAGCACCCGCACCTGGGGCAGCCGGCTCGCCAGCGCGGCGATCGGCTCGTCGCCGCCGTAGACGGTGAGCGTCTTGAGTCGCTCGGCGGGCAGGGTGGCCAGGTGGTCGGCGAGTCGTTCCCCCTCGACCGCGTCGCTGCTCTTGACGTCGATCAGCAGCTCCCGCTCGGGGAAGGCCGCCGTCACCTCGTCGATGGTGGGCATCAGGCCGACACCCTTGCCCCGGAACGGGTAGGTGGCGCCCCCGTCGGAGGTGTAGTTGTAGCCGATGTCAAGCCGGCGCAGCTCGGCGAGGGTGTGGTCGCGGACCTTGCCGGTCCCGTTGGTCCGGCACTCGAGCGTGTGGTCGTGGAAGACCACCAGCCGGTCGTCCTTGGTGAGCTGGACGTCGAACTCGACGATGTCGGCGCCCTCGTCGAAGGCCGCCCGCATCGACGTGATGGTGTTCTCCAGGTAGGGGTGCTCGGGCGCGTGGATCCGCTGCGCGGTGCAGGTGTCGTTGGTCATCCCCTCGAATCCGAAGGTCTGGGCCAGCCCTCGGTGCGCCAGCAGCGCCGGGCGGGCTCCGTCGGCGCCGGCCCACAGGTTGGTGTTGTTGACGTAGCAGAAGGTCGTCAACACCAGTACGCCGACCAACAGGCCACGCAGGACTCGCCGCCGGCGGGAGACCGGGCGACGATGGATCGGGTCGAACGGGGACACGGTTCTCCTCACGCGTCGTCAACGGACCCGGTCAGCTTTCCGCTCCCCGACACTCTCCGGAACCGGCGAAGGTCACAGTCGGTCTACGCCTTTCGGGCCGGACCCTTCGGACGCCGATCCGGCTGGCGACTCAGCCCGGCACGTCGCGGACCAGCAGGGCGGCCTGGGTGCGGCTGGTCACCCCCAGTTTCGCCAGCACGCTGCTGACGTGCGTCTTGACTGTCCGCTCGGCGAGACTCAGGGTGCGGGCGATGTCCTGGTTCGCCAGCCCCTGGCCGAGCAGGTCGAGGATCTCGCGTTCCCGGGCGGTGAGCGAGGCGACCCGCGCGGCGGGCGAGTCCATCCCGCGCCCCGCCGCGCCCTCCGTGGTCACCGCCGCGTCGCGGTGGCGCTGCGGCCAGAGCGCCTGGGTGGCCGATGAGCTCAGCGCGGTGACCCCCGCGAAGACGCCTCGGACGGCAGCGGCCAACTCGTCCCCGGTGGCGTCCTTGAGCACGAAACCATCCGCCCCGGCGGCCAGCGCTCGCTGGATGTCGGTGGCCCGGCCGATGGTGGTCAGCATCAGCACCCGTGAGGCCGGCGCGGGATCGCGCGACCGGAGCTGACGCAACACCTGGACGCCGTCCGGGCCCGGCAGGAAGAGATCCAACAGGATCACGTCGGCGGGCTCGTCGGACTGCCGCACGAGGTCCAGCAGGGCCGGACCGTCCGGCAACACGGACACCACCTGGATGTCCGGTTGGGCGTCGAGGATCAACGCCAGCCCTTCCCGGACCAGGGCCTGATCATCGACGATGGCAAGCCGGATCACCAGCAGATCGTACCGATCCGGTGGAAGGAGACCTGATGCTGACGGGCGCTCGACCCCACGGGGTCGGCCAACGCCGGAGCCGCGCGACCCGCTGGGCACGGCGCCACTGGCAGCTCGTGGTGGACCTCGCGCTGCCCGCACTGACCGGCGGCCTGTTCCTGGCGGGCGGCGTCGTCTCCGGGGAGCCGCTGTCCGTGGTGCTGGCGGTGGAGCAGATCCTTCCGCTGGTGGTGCGGCGCGCGGCCCCGGGCCTGGTGCTGGCCGTGGTGGGGGTGGCCACCTCGGCGCACATGCTGGCCGGGGTGTCCCGCACGATCGGCTACCTGCCCGTGCTGCTGGCGCTCTACACGGCCGCGGCCAACGGCCGGTCGGCGACGGTGCGGTGGGGCCTGTGCGCGGCGGTGACGGTGGGTGTGGCGGTCGCGAGCCTCCCGCACCGGGGCCCGGTCGAGGGCGCCCTGCTCGTCGTCGTAACCTTCACCGTCGCCTGGTTGGCCGGCATCGAGCGGGGCAGGCAGTTGCGGCAGCGTACGGCACTGGTGGCGGAGCAGATCCGGCTACGGCTGGAGCGGCGAATTGCGGCGAGGGAACGCGCGGCGGCGCAGGAGCGGGAACGCCTGGCGCGCCGGCTGCACGACACGCTCGCCCACACCTTGACGGTCATGCTGGTGCAGACCGAGGTGTTGCGGGTCGGCGGTGGACTGACCGGATCGCAGCGGGACCGGGTGGAACGGGTGCTCGGCGCGGGGCGGGCCGCCCTCGGCGAGATCCGGCAGACGGTCGCCGCCCTCGACCGTCAGGTGGCGGTGGCGACCGGGGATGATCTCACCGAGCGGCTGGACCGGTTGCGTGCGGCCGGCCTCGACGTGCCGGACGGGTTGCCCCAGACGCTGGCCGCGCTTCCCGAGCCGGTGCTGGTGGTCGCCCATCGACTGATCGGTGAGGCAGCCACCAACGCGCTGCGTCACGCCGGCCCCGGCACCCGGCTGGCGATCAGGGTGGAGCGGGACGCCGATCGCACCCGGCTGTCGGTGCTGAGCACCCGCCCCGCGGACGCCGGCGCCGCACACCCGGCGTTACCACCCGACGGCATCGCCGGATTCGGCCTTCGCAGCCTCGCCGCGGACGTCGAGGCGTACGGCGGCACACTCGACTACGGCCCCGTGACCGCCGGCCAGTGGCAGGTGGTCGCCGCGTTCCCCCACGCCGGCGGTGTGCTCACCGCGGGTCGTGGGCGTTCGGGGTGAGACCGTGCCCGTGCCGGAACCCACGACGGCGCCCCGTACTCAGGCGTCGATGGGCGCGACGTTGCCAGAAGCGTAACCATGTGGTTACGCTTCTGCCGTGGACGAGGTGGCGGGCGCGATCGCCGATCCAATTCGGCGAGAAATCCTGCTGATGCTGCGCGACGAACCGCTCTCGGCCGGCCAGATCGCCGACCGGTTCGTGATCAGCCGGCCGGCCGTCAGCCGCCACCTGCGCGTGTTACGCGAGGCCGGCCTGGTACGCGACACGGCCGACGGACGCAGGCGCGTCTACACACTGGTCGCCGCGCCGCTGGACGAGTTGGCCGGGTGGCTGGGGCGGCTGTTGCGCCCGTCCGGCTGGCAACACCGCCTCGACGCGCTGGAGACCGAGGTCTACCGCACCCGCCGCGAGCGGCAGACGGCTGCCGGGCGGCACCCATCCCAGAAGGAGACCGCATGAGCCCGACACCCACCGGCCGACTGATCGGCGACGACCTCGTGCTGACCCGGACATTCCGCGCTCCCATGGCCGACGTCTGGGCCAGCCTCACCGATCCGGCGCGTACGGCACGATGGTTCGGCCCGTGGCAAGGCGACGCCGCGCCGGGACACACGATCAAGGTCCAGATGGTGCACGAAGATGGCAAGCCCTGGCTGGACATGACCATCGACGCGTGCGAACCACCGCGCCGGCTGGCGGTTTCCGCGGTGGACGAGCACGGCGGCTGGCATCTGGATCTGGTGCTGGTCGAAAGTGCGGGCGGGACCGAGCTGAGATTCACGCAGCACCTGACCGGCACGGAGGGCGTCGGCGAGATCGGACCAGGCTGGGAGTACTACCTGGACGCGTTGACAGCCTCGCGCGATGGCCAGCCGGCGCCGGACTTCGACGACTACTACCCCGCGATGAAGGAGCACTACGAGGCACAGCGATAGAGACGTGTGTCAGAGGATGCCGGTCGGCGCGGTCGGCGGCCGGGCCAACGCCCACGTACTCCGGCCGGATGATTGCCGGCCGCGTGCGCAGTGGCATCGAGTGCGGCCACCCGATCCGCTCGGCGATCACCGGGTGCGGGGCATCCACGGCCACTCGGCCAGCAACGCCCTGATCTGCGGCCGTACGGGGCGAACCACGGGGACGACGCTCGTACTTTGGCGACGGCCGGAGGACAGTGCCGCCCGCACGGTGTCGCGGGCGATCCCGAGCCGACGAGCATCCTGGTGACGGACAGCGTGGTCCCGCGGTACGGAACCGGTTGACGGCCCGTCGCGCCAGCCCTCACGGAACAGGTGTGCGAGGATTTCGGCATGGCAGAAACGGCGACAGCGCTTGCTGAGATCCGTGCTGCGATCGACCAGTTGGACGATGAGATCGTTCGACTGCTGGCGCGGCGCGAGAGTCTGGTCCGCCGTGCCGCGCCACTCAAGACCGACCTGGCGGCGGTCCGCGCGCCGGACCGGGTCGCCCAGGTGATCGCCCGGATCCGCACGTCGGCCGCCGAGGCGGGCGCGACCCCCGACGTCATGGAGCGGATCTACCGCGGCATCATCCAGACGTTCATCGACATGGAGACCGACGAGCACCGCCGGAACACGGGAGCCTGAGCTACGTAGGCTTCTGGTCGATGCCGCTGGTGCGGTAGGCGATGGTGTCGTTCTGGTTGTCGGGTTGCGGGTCGCCCGAGGGCGACGACGAGGCGGGCGGTCGGCTTGTTGGGAGGGCGGAGGCCCGGGCATCATGGTTGCCCGGGCCTCCGCCCCACGACGGGTCGGGCTCATCCGCCCCGCCACGCTGTCGCCACCACCCCCGTTTCCGGTGCTCCTTCACGCGGTTGGCAACATGTGCACGTCGTCCAGTCCGACGATGCTGGACCCGGGCGCGGGACCTCGAAGGGTGTGAGGGCTTCCGGGTCAGCGGGTCACGAGTCGGCGCCGGAACTCCAGTCGCTGCGCGAAGGCGTCATAGCCTGCTCGTTCGAAGCCCTTGACCATCGCGATGTTGTCCGCGTCGCAGTCACCCCGGATCTCGGCGGCGCCGGCGGCGGCCAGGAGATGGGTGCCGCGGGCGACCACGGCGGCGGCGTACCCGTTGCCGCGGTGGCGGGGTGCGACGCCGACGAAGCCGATGACCGCGTGGGTCGGGCTGTGGGCCGGCAGGCTGATCGCGGCGGCGCTGCCGTCGGTGTCGTGGCCGATTTCGTACCAGTGCGGTTCGTGATGGAAGGCGACTGGCTCTGTCCACGGTAGTTCGGCGGCGCCGCGCGGGCCACGTTCGGCGACGGCGGCGGCGATCAGGGCGTCGCGGGTGTCCGCGACGAGGTCGGTGAGCAGGCCCAGGAACGGCTCGGGCCCGAGGTCGGCAAGCGATCGCCAGCGCAGCCGGTCGTCGGCGAGCGGCAGTTGCCGGTCGGCCGTCCAGCGGTAACGGTGGCCGTCGCGGCTGAGGTGGAACCGTTCGTCGAGCAGCAGTTGTCGCCGCTGGTGCGGCTGTTCCTGATGTTGGGGCGGCTGGGCGGGCGAGTCGAGGACGTGGCTCTGCTCGACCGCCTGGATCGCGGTGACGGCGATACCGATGCCGACGAGCGCCTGGCCCGCGTGCCCGGGACCTTCCGGGGCGTTCGCCGGCCGTCTCGGTCCGCCTCGTCACTGCGAGGAGGACGACAGTTCTACGGCTGCCACGGGATCACCGTCATTACCATGATCAGTATCGCGGCCGCCGCAATGGCTTCGAGAAGGTGGACGAGCACTTGGGTCGGTGTCTTGTCGCTCTCGAACACCGCCATGAACGCCACCCCGATCGTGACGAAGGGGGCAAGCAGGGCAGAGCAAAGAAAAAGCGTGAAGAGCAGCTCACCTTCGTCATCGAGAGTGGTCACGTCGACTTGTGCGACGTAGGGCGCCATGAACCCGAGGATGACGGAGACTACGCCCCAGCGCATCACATTGTCGACGAGGATGGCGTCACGCGGAGACCGCGGATCCTTACCGGCGGGTTGAGCTCACACGCTCGGTCGCCAGGCGTGAGGTCGCCGGGCTGCCGTGGGAGGGCGGGAACCTGCGCGAGGCCGCCGCCAGTTTGCGCCTAGGGATGGATCGGTGTGCACCCGTCGCCGCAGCCCGCCCGGTCGGTCAGCCGGTCGCCGCGCCGCGACGACCGGCGGCCCGGGCCGGGCTCTCGGCCCGTCCGGACCGCCGGTCGCCTCCAGCAGCCGCCGCCCCAGCCGAGCGACGACCTCGACGACGGGTAGGCAAGCGCTTCCTGCGCGTCCAGCTGCCGACCGCGAGTCTGCGATCAGGTTTCGGTGTGCGACGGTGTCGTCAGCACAGCAGGCTGAGCCAGTAGGCGCGGTCGTTCATGTAGCTCGGCATGTTGCCGAACCCGTACCCGGCCGTGACGGGTGCCAGGGTGAACCACTCGTCCTCGAATCTGATCTTCGCACCGCCGGTCTGGTTGTTGTACCAGGAGGAGGCGCCACCGCGCTGGCCGGTCGGGAACCCGTACTCCGGGAGTCGGTATGTCCCGCACCGGTAGAAGGCGTAGCCGTAGCCGGCGCGGTTGGCGTCGGCGTGGATGCATGCGCGGCCGGTTCCACACCAGCTGCCAGTGGCGTCCGCGTCCGTGACGGTGAGGACGACGCCGTCGTTCGGCCAGGCGACCTGGTTGGCGGACAGCCGGGTCGCGTGGGGATCGGTGGCCAGGATCCTGGCGATCCGGTCCTCGGCGAGGGTGTTCGGCGGTGACGCGGTGGCGGGCGCCGCCGAGGTGGCGGAGAGCACGATTGTGGTGGTCACGAGGGACAGGGCGAGGAGCACGCCCCTGCCTCGCCGGCGCGGTGTCGCTTCAGCGTTGTTCATGGTGACTCCTTGAGGATCGGGAGGTGCTCACGACGGGCGTCCGCTGGTGGCGCCGAGACAGTGATCGACGCGGCGCCGCCGGGGCGGCTCGCGGCCCGAGATGACTTCATGGGCTCACTGTGACCGCACGGCGGGCAGGGAGACGAGGCTGGCCCGACGTCGCGTCAGAAATCCTGGCACTCCTGGCACAGGGACGACTTCCTCAAGAGTCCGTGCCCGCGCCGAGCGTCGACGACACCGCCCGGTACTGCGACGGCGAAACTCCGTACTGCGCGACGAATGCCTGTCGAAGGGTTTCCAGGGAGGTGAACCCGCACCAGCGCGCGATCATGCCCATCGGGTGACCGGTGGTCGACAGGAGACGTGCGGCGGTGTCCAACCGGGTGCGACGTACGAAGCGACCGGGCGGCGTTCCCAGGTGCTCGACGAACAGCCGGTGCAGTTGCCGGGTGCTGACTCCGCAGTGTCTGGCCAGCGTCGCGGTGTCGAGTGTCGTCGCGAGGTGTGCGGCGACGTAGGCGACGGCCTCGCGTACCAGGACGTGGTCCGGGTTGGGCGCGGCGAAGACACTCATCTGCGCCTGGTTGCCAGGTCGCTGCAGATAGGTGACCAGAGCCTGCGCGACGACGCGAGCCAGGTCAGGCCCGTGGTCCTCGGTCACCAGTGCCAGGGTCAGGTCGAGCGCGCTGGTGACGCCGGCGGACGTGGCGACGTGTCCGTCCCGGATGAAGATCGGCCGGGGGTCGACGTGGACGGAAGGGTATCGGCGCGCGAGCACCTCGGCGTAGTGCCAGTGGGTGGTCGCCCGACGGCCGTCGAGCAGGCCAGCGGCGGCGAGCACGGTGGCGCCGGTGCACACCGAGGCTGTGCGTCGGGCAAGCGCGGCGAGCCGTCGGACGTGCGCGACGACCGTCGGTTCGGCGGCGGCGGCCTCGTGTCCCTGTCCCCCGGATACGACCAGGGTGTCGATCGGTCCCGTCGCGCGCTGCAGCGATCCGCTGCTGTGCACCTCCAGACCCGAGTCGCACCGGATTGCCTGTCCGTGCGGAGAGACCAGTTCCGTGCGGTACAGCGTCCGCCCGGCGATCCGACCAGCCAGGGCGAGCGTGGAGGTGACGCAGGCGATGTCGAGCAGTTCGGAGCCTTCGTACCCGACCACCACGACCCGTCGTGTGCCCTCTCCGCTCGATGCCGTGGTCGCCATGGCCGCATCCTGTCAGACGGACACCAGCACCTGAACCGGCAGTTTGCCCCGCCGCCAGCCGGTGTTCCCGGGTCATGGTCGGCGGCCGTCAGGATCTGCCCGACCCGCCCTCATCTGGCCTCCGGCTCACCGGCTACACCCTGCACCCTCACCGATCGCTCGACCGGTTGCAGTGCGAAGGCAGGCCGACGAAGTCTCCCGCGCCCCAGGGCCCGCGTCGCGGCGTGCGGGTAGCCGAGCTGGCGGCGGACCTCCGTTTGAGGGGTTGTCGCGGCGCCGGGTGGCTGAGATCTGTGGTTGTGGTCTTCGACGAATGCGAGCGGCGGTGCCGAAGGGCACGGCCGCACGCGCGATGCCTCAGGCCATCGAGGTCCCGAAGCCGCAGGCCGGCGCTGGTGAAGGTGCAGGCGTCGTCGGTCAACGCGTTTGACATGTCGGTCGCCGGTAGCCACAGGCCGACGCGGACGTGGCAGACCATCCATCGGTTGGCCCGGTATGCCGGCGGCGGCCATCTGGCTCCTTGCGGGCCGCCGTCCAGATCACGCCCGCGATGCGGGAGGCTCGGGCTCTGGCCGGCCAGTCGAGACCAGCCGGCGCCACCGTGATAGTTCCGCCAGGAACGAGGCGGTTACGAGGATCCAGACGGCGATCGCCGCCGGCAACGGCCAAGCCAGCCAGGATGCCACGACCGCGGCCACCATGTGCAGAAGCACCAGTCCGATCGTCACGTGTCCGGGTACCGCGACGACGACGTGCTTCTTGTCCCCTGGTGTCGCGAAGATCGTGGGCAGCGCGACGAGCACTACCACCGATGCCACGGCCAGCAGCACCGAATGACCGGCGAGCGCCCACGGGGTGGCCACCCAGGCCACCAGTTCGGTGGCGAAGCGCAGCGCGGAGGCCGGCCCAGTCCGGTTCGGGGATCGGTTCACGCCCGCTTCTCGTTCTCCGCCCGGCGCTTGAGCGCCTCGTTGAGCCGTTCGAAGTCCGCCACCGCGCCGTCAACGACCTTCCCGAACAGCGGCACCAGAATCCCGGAGAACCTCTCGCGCTGCACCACCCGCGTGCCCCCGTCGGGCGGGGTGAGGACGAACAGGTGCTCCCCGTCGAAAATCCCGGGCAGGATCAGCCGGCCCAGCCAGCGCAACTCGGCCGCCTCCCGCGCCACCAGGACGCGCGGCGTGAACGACATCGGACGCCCGGCGGCCGGGAACATGCGCAAATTCAGGGTGCTGCCGACCCGGGCCTCACCGGCCGCCTCCCGGATGAAGGGATTCCACTGCGCGTAGCGGGGAAAGTCGGTCAACACCTCCCAGACCCGCTGCGGCGTCGCGTCGATCTGTACCTGCGTCGAGATCTCGCGCATCGCTCCCCCCTTCAGCAGGTTCGATCATGGCATCGGTGGATCGGTGGGACGACCCTGGGGTTCCAGCACCTGCGAGTCGCCCGGAACTGATAACGCCGAGTACCTGCTACCGCCGCACCCGCGCCGGCACCGAGCTGCGCCCGGAGCTCTACCGGACCGGGACGCCCTGCTGCGCGAGCGGGCGTGACAGTCCCTCCGGGGCTGTAGTGCTGCGAGACGCTGCCCGTACGACCCGCCGCGCCTCGCCGGCCTCGGTACAGTGGGTCCTTAGTGGACGCGGCACCGGCGTACGGCGCGCGGGACGACGCACCGCTGGGGTGTCGAATCCAGGCGATTTTGGAGCGCTCACTACCCTGTTGCACGATCCCCGTGCCTGGTACACGTCCACAGCGATAAGGGTTTCAGATGACCGACAGCCACCCTCCGCACGGAGGGCAGCCTGATCCGAACCTCCCCCCTTCGGGTGGCCCATCGGCGCGGCAGGGCGGATACGGCCGGCCAGGGCAGCGACCGCGGTTCACGGCCCCGCTTCCGCCGCCGCGAAGGTCGACCAGACGCCGGATCGTCGGCCTGTGCGCCGCCGTGCTGCTCCTGCTCTGTGGCGTCGGGGTCGGGGTCGTCCTGCTCAACGACGAGGATGGCGCCCCGAGGGCAGCCAGCAGCGAGCCGGGCGCGGACGTCATACCCACCCCGCCGGCATCCGGGCCCGGCGACAACGCGGTGACCGCCCGCTCCATCAACGACTTTGGCAACGTCTGCGAGGGCCGCCAGATCTTGAACGCGGCCCTCTACAGCGGGGCGACGGGTGCGAGAGCGTACGTCTTCGCGAACTCCCCCGACCGGCCGGCGTTCTGGTCATCGACGTCGATCGCGTCGAACAGGCCGTACTACGCCGAGAACACGGAGTCGGTGTCGGTGGTCGGCTGCCTGGAGTTCGTGGGGGGCGGTGAGGGCACGCCCCTCGAGTGCAAATACACGGGCGCCGGTCAGCGAATCACCATCGACTACACTGCGTCGCGTTACAAGCTGACCTTCTACGCAGCGAAGACCGCCGAGAAGATCGGCGACGGCGGCACGGTGAGCACGCCGGCGAAGCGGTGCCCGACCTTCATCTCGTCCTACAACAAGAACACCATGACGGCGTACGCCTCGCCGGACACCGCTGCCATCGTGGCGGCCATGGAAAAGTTCCTGTCCTGACCGGCACGGTCGATTTCGGTGAGCGGCGGATGACCAGGGCGATGTCGTCGGTGGGGTGCTCGTCGGCGGCGGAGGACCCGCAAACCGGCGATCGTCAGCCCTGACGGACGCCCCCTGCTCCGGCAGAGGCTGACAGCAACCTTCGCTGGCCAACTCGTGCCGGCGGCGTTGCGCTCCCCCGAATGGGCCCGCCCGTTCGGAAAGGTCGTCATCGAGATCCGATGACAGGCGTGCGTGGTGGCGCGATCCGCCACGCACGCTCGTCGGCCCGCCCGCCCACCCGCCGGAGCGTACGACCCGACCCGGGCACCGCCGAGCGCCTCCGCCGCCGGCAGGGCCGCGCGTCGCCGGCGGCAGCCTGCGACGCGGGTGTGGAAACGGTCGACCGACAGCGGTCTGCATCGGGCACGATGGGCTGGTGAGTGAGCGCGGGCGGCGCTCGCGCCGCTGCTCGGCGTACGACTGGTCGTCACAGCCCTCGCGGGGGCCGCGACGGTGATCATCCGCTCGATGGTCGCCAGGCTCGGCGCCGATACCGGCGATGACCGCCGTCAGACAGCCAACTGGAGGACGGAATGCAGACTATCCAGAAGGTCCGCCATCGACAGGCCGACGTCGACGGCCTGGAAGTGTTCTTCCGCGAGGCCGGGCGCCCCGGCCAGCCGGCGGTGCTGCTGCTGCACGGATTCCCCAGCTCGTCGCACACGTTCCGCCAGATCATGCCCACCCTCGCCGACGTCGCGCACGTGATCGCACCCGATCTTCCCGGCTTCGGCATGTCCTCGTCGCCCACCATCGACACCTACGACTACACGTTCGAGAACCTCTCGTGGACGATCGAGAGCCTCCTCGACCAACTCGGGATCGAGCGCTTCTTCGTCTACCTGCACGACTTCGGCGCACCAGTGGGATACCACCTGGCCACCCGGGCTCCGGCTCGCATCCGTGGCCTCATCGTGCAGAGCGGCAACGCCCACCACGACGGCCTCGGCGAGCAGTGGGACAGCGCCAGGGCGTACTGGGCCGACCCGACCGACGACAGGCGCGCCGAACTGCCAGACTGGTTGAACTTCGCCGGCACCCGCGACCAGTACCTCGCCGGCCTGCCCGAACACCTGCGGGCCCTGCACGCTCCGGAGTCGTGGCACCTCGACTGGGAGCGCATGCGCCGACCCGGCAACGTCGACGCACAGTTCGCCCTGTTCACCGACTACGCCAACCACGTCGCCCGCTTCGACGAACTCGCGGAGTACCACCGCGCTCACCAGCCGCCCGCGCTCGTGCTGTGGGGACGGCACGATCCGTACTTCGACGTCGACGAGGTCCTCGCCTACCATCGTGCCCTCGATCGCATGGACGCGCACATCTACGACGGCGGGCACCTGTTGCTGGAGACGCACGCGGCGGAGTGCGCCGAGCTCATGCGGGCGTTCGTGCTCGACAACGTGGGCTGATCCCGCCGCTTCACCCGGCCGGCCCCGCATCGGATCTCGCCCCGGACAGCGGCGCGCTGCGGGGGCAGCGCAGCCGGTGGCGGTCCTGACGAAGCGCCGCCGCCCGGTACACCGACGCCGACCCGAGTTGCTCGCTGGTGTGCGCGGAGCCGTAGCGGCGCACCAGTTTCCAGACCTCCGACGGGGGCGGCGTCAGAAGCTGAAGTCCCGGATCGCGGCGTCGCCCGCCGCGGCCGTCGCCACGAAGAACTCGACCAGCCCGGCGTGGTGGAAATCGAGGTATCCAAGGTCGTCGTCGCCCCAGACGGGAGGGTAGACGTTCCGCTCGATCATGCGCTTCGGGTCGTAGTGATGGGCCAGCACCTCGAACGGCGCCGCGCTCAGCGCCCGGGCGGCGTGGGCGACCAGGGCGCCGTCCCACGCGAGGAGACCCTCCTCGTCGATCGATTCGCCGTCCTCATAGAGATCGGCCCTCACCTCGGCCTCGTCCAGCAGGAACTGGATGCCGGCCCAGGCCTTCTCCAGGAAGCAGCCCGGCCGGTCCTCGTCGTCGACCACGTGTTCCATCGCCCACTCCGGGTCGGCCATCGCCCGGTCCAGTTCCTCCGGGGTGACCCGGGTGAACGACAGCACCATGCCCATGAAACCCACCATTCTCGCGCCGCACGGTCGAACGGCCGCGATTCTGGCAGCCGCCCCTGACAGTCCGAGGGCAGGTGTAGGTCGCTCTGCGTCGCCACGGTCGTAACGGGTGCCGACCCGGGCGCCACCGGCACGCAGCCGCGTGCCCGCCCCTGGCAGCAAGAGCACGGATTCGATGCTGGAAGGGCCGCCTGGATCTACGGCGCTTCGCCGGGCCGACGAGGTCGTGTTGTCGCGGTATGCCGGAGGGTGGACCACCGGGCGGATTTGGGTGCCCTTCGCGGAGATGGTCAGAGCCCGGCCGCGGCGTCGTACCGGCGGCGCAGGTCGGCCATTTCCGGGCCGGCCAGCGCTTCCTTCAGCGCCAGATCCGCGTACTTGCTCGGAAACATCTCCCGGAGCCGGTCGACGAACATGACGTCGGCGGTCGCCTCGACCACCCGAATGCCCAGGGGTTCGGTGGACATGTCCATGATCACCGGGCCGGCCAGTTTGACTGCCCAGTCCCAGGGGCGCTTCGGCTCGGCGATGCCGCAGAGGTGAAAGCCGTAGACCGTCTGCACGTCGGCGAGCGCGGTGGCCTCGGCCGGCTCGTAGCCGTAGACGCGGACCCCGCAGATCACCGTCGGCTTCGCCTCCTGCCCGGTGGACGCCTGCTGGACGTTGTGCCCAGCGTGGTTGTGCTGCCCCGGATCCGCTCGTTCGAGCGTCGTCCGCATCCGGGTCATGATCTGCGCTTGCAGATCCGCCGGCTCCGCCTCGGAACCGGCGGAGCCGGCCAGCACGACTGCGCCGGCCGTCATCGCCAGGATCGCCGCCACCCACACGAAGCGGTTCCGGTACCACCCCGCGAGAGTCTCTCGGGAAGTCATGATTGCTTCTCACCTCGTCACCGGTTCTGGTGCGTTGGCAGACCACATCGGGCGCCCGGCGTGTCAGACGTTGAGCGCGTCGGCTTTCGCGAGACACCCACCGGGGATACAAACGGCGGGGACATCTGCCCGGGATATGTGCCCGTCGTGGAGATGGCCCGGCGATGCGGCGCGCGAGCGTCTGCCAAAGCGGCGCGCTACCGGCACTGCGATGCTCCCGTGCTGGCCGTTCCCAGCGCGGTTGCCCCCGCGCTGCGGCGATGTGAGCCATTTCAGCACGCCTGGACCGCTCCGGCAACATCGACGATCCTCAGCGTGGCGGCGGCCGGGTCGACCTGCCGCCGCAGGTAAGGGACGTTGCTGCCGAGTGCCGACGAGGTTGCGCTGGAGGTAGCCGGACTCCGAGTGGGGCGGCCGGTCCTCAGCTCGCTCGAGCTGAGGCAGAGCGACTGGATCAACAGCGTCCTGAAGGCGCTGCACCAGCCGCCCGACGCCTCTGCCCAACCCCTGTCCCGCAGCGGCGACCCCGGCTGGAGTCGGAGGCGGACGGACCGCGAGCCGCACTCGACGGTGCCGACCAATCCAATCCATCAATCTCATCGAAGTCCGTTGATATGTGGAGCAGTAGGTGTCAAGCTCGTCTTGGAAGCGCTCCCATGCGGACCTTGGCGCCGAAGAACGGAGGAAGCACCATGCGTTCACGCAAGCCCGATCAATCCGGCGGACGATCCCGGCCGGTCCTACGCCAGCCCCTTCGAGCGGTTGTCCTGCTGCTCACCATGATGGTCGGCATGCTGCCCTGGGCCGGTGCGGCCCAGGCCCATGGGACGGTCATCAACCCGGCAACTCGGGCATACAAGTGCTGGCAGACGTGGGGAAGCAACCACACGAACCCGGCCATGCAGCAGCAAGACCCCATGTGCTGGCGGGCATTTCAGGCCAACCCCGACACCATGTGGAACTGGATGAGCGCGCTGCGGGACGGTCTCGGCGGAAACTTCCAAGGCCGTACGCCGGACGGACAGTTGTGCAGCAACGCCCTGTCCAGGAACGACAGCTTGAACCAGCCCGGAGCGTGGAAGACGACCAACGTCAGCCGCAACTTCACGATCCACCTGTACGACCAGGCCAGCCACGGTGCCGACTTCTTCCGGGTCTACGTCAGCAAGAACGGGTTCAACCCGGCCACCCAGCGCCTCGGATGGGGAAACCTCGACTTCATCACGCAGACCGGGAGATACGCGCCCGCGCAAAACATCTCGTTCAACGTCTCCACATCCGGATACACCGGACACCACATCGTCTTCGTCATCTGGCAGGCATCACACCTCGACCAGGCCTACATGTGGTGCAGCGACGTGAACTTCGTCTGACCAGGACGGCCGACATTCGCAGCACTACTCCGGCCCAGGACGACGACCTGGGCCGGAGTAGCACTGGGGACCGGCAGGCAGTGCGGCAGCATGTCATCGCCGGGCGGACATCCGTCTGTCGGCGCGGCTCCGCACGGCCGAACCGGTTTGCGAACCGCGCGGACAGCCATTCAGACCCTTGAGTGCAGCGTCGGGGGCCCGCCGAGCCGCAGCCGAGTCAGCGTCTGGCGATGACGCACTCGCCAACACGCGCAGCCAACGGCGCGCCGGTTCCCACCCAGACCGTTTCGCCCACCACGCCCGCAAATCGCCCGGTCCGCGCAAAACGACCTTGACGATTCTGTCTGTGGGTGTTCGCGATCTGCTACGTGAGCACCAGCTGTCCGAGTTCCTGGGTGCATCGGGTGAGCGCGACGTAGAGGCCGTTCCAGCCGCGCGGTTCAGCGGCGATGCCCTGGGGGTCAATGAGCAGCGTCGCGTCCCATTCCAATCCCTTGGACTGGGTCGCGGTGAGCACCGGCACCTCGCTCAGCACGGCTAGGAGTTCGGCGATGCGGTCGGCGGGGGCGATGACCCCAACCGTACCGCCATGCCACCGTTGCTGTAGCTGTCGCACAGCTTGGGCGGCGGCGCTGGCAAGCTCGGTGGGCGTGGTCGTGCGCACCCAGGGGGCGATGCCGGAGGAACGTACCGCCCGGGGCGGCGCGTTGTGGCTGCCAGCCTTTTTCAACACGGGTTCGGTGAGGTCCATGACCTCGCGCGGGGTCCGGTAGCAGATGGTCAGTTCTGCGGCGGTCCAGCGGTCCCCGAAAACAGCGTGCACCGCCTGTGCCCAGCTGGTGTGCCGGTGCGCTGCCTCCGCCTGGTCAATGTCGCCCACGGCGGTGATGGAGCGACTGGGACAGCGCCGCAGGACCATCTGCCACTGCATTTCGGACAGCTCTTGCGCCTCGTCGATGACGACGTGGCCGTACACCCAGCCGCGCTGCCGGCGAGCGTGGTCGGCGACGAACTCACCCTGTGGTTGCGGGGCGTCGACCTCGCCGAGTAGGTCGGCGAGGGCGTCGAGCAGGGGAATGTCGCTCGATGCCCACGGGGCGGGCTCGGCCGAGACCGCGGTGATCTCCTCCGGGGACAACTGCGGGGCAAACCGGGCGAGCAGGGTGCGGTCGGTCAGGAGATCACCCAGCAGGGTTTCGGCGTCGAGGGTGGGCCACCATGCCTCGATGAACCGGGCGATGGTGGCGTTCTCGGTGATACGGGTCCGAAGGTCTTCGATCTCTTCCTCGGAGAGCAATCCGTCGACGTCACTGCCGGTGGACCTCCTGCCGAAGTGGTGGTCATGCTGCATACCCTTGTCGACGCGGGCGAGGATGTCCTCGAAGCCCTCCTCCATCTTGTCCATCAGCGCCTCGCGCTGCTCGGCGACGGCTTCGGTGAGGAGATGGTGCAACTGCTCGGCGAACGCCTGGCGGGCGCGGTGGTACGGGCGCCCCTGCACCGCCGAGGCGAGCGCCTGTGCCACTGTTGCGGCTGAGATGACGTAGAAATCGCCCTCCCAGCGCAGCTTCAGCTCGCGAGGCCGGGGAAGCAGCGACGCGACGTAACTTTCGAGCGCGGGTTGCCAGAGGGCGCGGCCCTTGATCTCGGCGAGAAGCCGGCTCTCGTCGCGGCCCACGCGGATCTCGGGCAGCAGCGTGTCGCAGGTCGCCGAGACGACGGCGGTCTCACCGAGCGCGGGCAGCACCTGGCCGATGTACTGGAGGAACCGCGGCGAAGGGCCGAGGACCAGGACCGCCTGGTCGGCCATGTTCCGGTGGGTGAACAGCAGGTAGGCGACACGGTGCAGGGCAACCACGGTCTTGCCGGTGCCGGGACCTCCCTGAACGATCAGCGGGCCGGTCGCCTCGGCCCGGATGATGTCGTCCTGTTCGCGTTGCAGCGTGGAGATCGCCGTCGACATGAGACCGGTGCGCCGCTGGTCCAGGGCCGCCAGTAGAGCGCCTTCACCGACGAGCTCCGCCGTTATGATCCCGTCCAGTGGCTCGTCGTCCACGCCGACGACGACCGATCCCGTCGTGCGTATGTGGCGGCGTCGTGCCTGACCTTGTGGGTCGACAGCCGTCGCGGTGTAGAACGGCCGAGCTGCGGGAGCGCGCCAGTCCACCAGCAGCGGCTCCTCGTCCTCGCCGTCGTTGCGCAGACCGACACGGCCTATGTGCCGCACGGTGCCGTCAAGGCCGTCGAGGCGGCCGAAGACCAGCCCCTCCCGTGCTCGCCGTAGCTCTTCGTACTGCTGGCGGAGCATGCGCAGCCGCGCCCGTCCCAACGCGTCCAGGGCGTCCGACGAGAGCTCGGCCTGTAGGTGGTCGGCAAGCCTGTCGCGCCGGGCCGTGGCCAGGTCGAGAAACTCCTGTTCCTCAGCAACCGCGGATCGGCGCGCGACGCCCTCCGCGGTGGGAGTTGGCGGTTCGCCGTCGGGCGTCATCTCGCCGACGCCGGCAGTGCCGTTGCTCAGAGCAGAATTTCGCCGCATACGCAAATCCTTGTATTGGCGCTTTCCCTCGGCCCGGATGGCCGCAGGCATTCCGGCGGCAAGCATAGGGTTCGTTTTTCCTCGCCACCCAGGAACCCTGTGAACGGAGACGGGAATCTCAATGCCTTGCAGTCCGGGGCCGCTTGTGGCCCAACCCTAACGTGATTCGCCTATTGACAGTTCGGTCCTTGTCTGATCTGCATGCCGACGGTGGCAATGCCCGCTCATCTCCCGACGAGGTGATCCGGCTGCGAGGTGCCCGCCCGGCCGGACCACAGGAGGTGGCAGCGTGAGTCAGCGAGACAATGCCATCACCGAGGAAGAGCCAGCGGCCATCGAAGAACGAGCGGTAGCTGCCACACCTGGCCCTGACACGTTCGACTCCTCGACGACGACCACGGCGCCAATGTTGTCGCGGCCAGCACGACACCCGACACAGGTCGTGGTGAGAGCTGGCCGGACTTCGCCGCGGGTGAAATGGCCGCTGCCACCCTCGTCCAGTTCCCTCACCGCTACATCGACTGCACGACGAGCGCTGGGGCGAGAACGCACGGTAAATCGCACACGCCCGTCAAGACATAATACAGCGCGCTTGCCTGCCGCTCCGCTTGCTCTCTGCGGACATGGTCGGTTTTGGTCGTGCTCGTCCATCGCTGTCCGTCCCGATCGTCACCCAGTAGGGGTCCGGGCGCAGGTCGAACACGCCCTGACCGCATGAAGACCTTCAAGATCCTGCGGGGCTACCGGCGTGCCGCCGGCACATTGACCGAAACCGCTTCCGGCATCGCCCACCTCCACAACATCATCATGCTCGGATGATGCCGACAGGGTTTGCCGGCTCTTCGCAGTTGAGGGTGTGGCGCCGAGAACATAGAGCTGTTGGACGGTTGGATGTGAGTCGTCAGGAGGTGCGAGAGTCGTGGTTCTCGCGGTTTACGAGGACCTCGGCCATGTGTGTCTGCGCCCAGTTTCTGAGCCCGCGCGTCATGTGATGAAGCGAGAGGCCGAGGTCGGTCAGCTCGTAGGAGACGGTGACAGGGACGGTTGGCGTCACGGTACGGGTGAGCAGGCCATCGCGCTCCAGCGACCGTAGCGTCTGGGTCAGCATCTTCTGGCTCACCCCGGCCAGAAGACGAGAGATCTCGGAGTAACGCATCGCCTTCGGAGCGTCTGCGTGTGCCGCACCGGGCTGGCCAGGGTTGTTGTCGCCGCCCAGCGCACACAGGATCAGGACGACCCACTTGTCCGAGATTCGGTCGAGCAGCTGCCGGCTGGGGCACCCTGCCAGGAACGCGTTGTACTCCACCTTGGCCTGAGCCCTCTTCTGGGCCGCCTTCGTCGTCGTCAATGATCGCACCTCTCACCGATGGATGGGTTACGCACTCCCAAGTGCCTACTTCCCGACAGGAAGTTTCTCTCCAATGCTGATGCAGGGAGGCAGCAGGCGCCACCCCCAAGTTCGCACGACGAAAGGCAACAGGATGAGCACACCCTCCTTCTCTCTTCCCGGCGGCACCTGGACTCTGGGTGACCTGACCGTCACACGGTTCGGCTACGGCGCCATGCAACTGGCCGGCCCGTGGGTCATGGGGCCGCCCACCGATCGCGAGGGTGCCCTGGCCGTTCTGCGTGAAGCGGTCGACCTCGGTATCACCCACATCGACACCAGCGACGCCTACGGGCCGCGCGTCACCAACGAGTTGATCCGCGAGGCACTGCATCCCTATCCCGAGTCGCTGCACATCGTGACCAAGGTGGGCGCGACCCGCGACGAACAGGGTGGCTGGCCCACGGCCCGGCGACCCGAAGATCTGCGCCGCCAGGTCCACGACAACCTCAAGTCCCTCCGGCTCGACGTACTCGACCTGGTCAACCTCCGACTCGGCAACGCCGAAGGTCCCCAGCCCGGCTCGCTCGCCGACGCGTTCGCCACGCTCGTGGAACTCCAGCAGCAGGGTCTGGTCCGCCACCTCGGGGTCAGCAACGCCACCGAGGAGCAGGTCACCGAGGCACAGAGCATCGCGCCGATCGTGTGCGTGCAGAACATGTACAACCTCGCCCACCGCCACGACGACAAGCTCATCGACCGGCTCGCCACCGAAGGCATCGCGTACGTGCCCTTCTTCCCCCTTGGGGGCTTTACCCCGCTTCAGTCCTCGGCTCTCTCGGCGGTCGCCGCTCGACGGGAGGCGACACAGATGTCCGTCGCGCTTGCCTGGCTGCTGCAGCGATCACCGAACATCCTGCTCATCCCCGGCACGTCATCGACAGCGCACCTGCGCGAGAACATCGCCGGCGCGGGACTCTCCCTCTCGCATGAGGACTTGACCGAGCTGGATGACATCGGCCGCTGAATACCCCGTAGCCGAACGGCCCACAAGCCACGACCAGTGCCACCGTTCATGTCTCGGTCCCGGTCGCCTTCGCGCGACCGGGACCGGAGCAGGACGATTCGCGTACTACCGGGAGAACGGCCAAGCGATACTGCCACGCAACGGCGTGACGTACCTCCGAACCGGTGGAGGTATCGCCGCTTGACCCGTGACCCGCCGAGCACGACGCACTGTTCTCGGCGCGAGCGGTCGCCTGACGGTGTCCGTGTCGCAGGTGCGGCCCCTGGCGCCCGCTCGGCGGCAGATCGGTGTGGTGTCACGTGACGGCGTTCACGTCACCAGCCCGGTCCGGTACGCGTACACCACCGCCTGCACGCGGTCGCGCAGGCCGAGCTTGGTGAGGATGCGCGACACGTACGTCTTGACGGTCTCCTGACTGATCACCAGCCGGGCCGCGATCTCGCCGTTGGACAGGCCGTCGGCGATCAGGCGCAGCACCTCCAACTCGCGCGGGGTCAGTCCCACGTCGTCCGGCGTGCCCTCGGCGGGGCGGATGCGCGCCGCGTACCTGCCGACGAGTTGCCGGGTCACCTCGGGCGCCAGCAGCGCGGCCCCGCTGGCGACGGTGCGGATGCCGTGCAGCAGCTGCGCCGGTGGGGCGTCCTTGAGCAGGAAGCCGCTCGCTCCGGCGCGCAGCGCCTCGTAGACGTACTCGTCGAGGTTGAACGTCGTCACCACGAGCACCTTGATCGGGTGGGCCGCCCCGACGCCAGCCAGCAAACGGGTCGCCTCGATGCCGTCGAGTACCGGCATCCGTACGTCCATCACCACCACGTCCGGGCACAGCCGGCCGGCGAGGTCGACCGCCTCGCGCCCGTTCCCGCACTCGCCCACCACCTCCAGGTCGGGTTGAGCGCCGATGATCGTCGCGAAGCCGGTACGGATCAGCGCCTGGTCGTCGCAGACCAGCACCCGGATCGGCGCGGTCACGACGCGCTCCCGGTGGGGATGCGTGCCCGGACGACAAAGCCGTCATCCTCCCGGCTCTCCGCGCTGAACTCGCCGCCGAGCACGGTGACGCGTTCGCGCAGCCCGGCCAGGCCGCGTCCGCTCCCACCTGGGCTTGCGGCGTGCGCGCCCGAGCCGTCGGTGCTGATCTCCACCGTGATCTCCTTCCCCCCGTGGCGAACGTGCACGGCGGTGCGGCTGCCGTGGGCGTACTTCAGGGCGTTCGTCAGCGCCTCCTGCACGACTCGGTAGGCGGCGGCCTCCGCGCCGCCTGTCGTTGCCGCCCGGTTGCCTTCCTGGGTGAACTCCACCGGCTGCCCGGCCTGCCGGGTCTGCTCGATCAGGGCGTGCAGCTCGCCGACGGACGGCACGCGCGGCTCGGTGTCGTGGTCGGGGTTGAGCAGGTCGAGCAGAATCCGCAGGTCGGTGATGGCCCGCCGGCCGGTGTCGGTGATGGCGGTGAGGGTGGTGTCGAGGCTGTCCGGGTTGGCCGTCAGGTAGCGCGCCGCCTCGGCCTGCACGACCATCGCCGTCACGTGATGGGTCACGACGTCGTGCAGTTCACCGGCGATGCGGGCGCGTTCGGCGGCGCGGGCGGCCGTGGCGGCGTGGTGGCGGCGCTCGGCCTCCGCGGCCCGGGTCTGCCGCAGCCAGGCCCCGGCTCCCCAGGCGAGGGCCAACACCAGGTAGAAGGTGAGGAAACCACCCACGCCCTCCGTCGACCCCTGCCGGTGCAGGGCGACGGCCAGTGCGACGTACGCGGCGGAGCCCAGGACCAGGGTGGTGCGCCGACGACGTTCCAGGTGGACTCCAGCGCTCAGCAACGCGACGACCAACGCGATGCCCGCGACCGTGTGGTAGGCGCGGACCTGGTCGATGGCGAAGCCGAGTGACACCAGGGCGAGGCAGATCCCGGGCCAGCGCCGGCGCATGGCGAGCGGGAGGCACTCCAGGGCGATCGCCACCACGGCCAGCTCGTCGAACGGACGGCCCGGCAGGTTGCCGAGTTGCGTACCGCGGTCGTGCAGTACCGGCACCGCGGAGGCGAGGGCGATCAGCAGCGCCAGCGGGAAATCCCGGGCCGTGACGGGCCAGCGCCGCCACAGGTCCGGGAGCGTCCGCAGGTCGACCATCAGGAGACGGTAACGCCTGCAGCCGGCGCGTCGACCGCGCGGCGACGCGGGACGATGCGACCGCGGCGATGGGCCAGCCGCAGAAACACTACGGTCAATACCAGCCCTGCCAGCACCGTACACAGGCTACCCTCCGGCCCGAAGTCGCCGCCGCTGAGCAGCGTCGGGCCCGACATCGTGGCGTCCAGCAGCCCCTTGGACTCGCCGTTCCCGGAGACCACGACGCTGAAGATCCCCCCGGCGGCGAAGTTCCAGCCGAAGTGCAGCCCGATCGGCACCCAGAGGTTGCGGGTGGCGGCGTAGCAGGCGGCGAGCATGAAGCCCGCCTCGACGGCGATGGCGGTCGCGCCCCACAGGCTGGCGTCCGGGTTGAGCAGGTGGATCAGGCCGAACAGCACGCCGGTCAGCAGCAGCGAGAGCCAGGTCCCGAGGCGTTCCTCGACGAGACGGAACAGCAGGCCCCGGTAGAGCAACTCCTCGGTCACGGCCACGGCGGCCATGAACCCGAACAGCCCCACCACGCCGGTCACCGAGCCCATGCCGTGCACGTGGTAGCCGCCCAGCAGGGCGATGTTGACGATGACGGCGGCGAACATGGCGAACCCGATCAACGTCCCTCGGGCGATCCGGGTGCCGGCCCCGGCCCGGGCCAGCTCCGTGACCTCACGTCGTTCGGTACGGCGCACCACCCACCCGTACACGAGGAGCGCGGCCACGGCGGTCGCCATCCCGAGGGCCAGGGTGAGCCAGGGGTTGTTCTTCACCGTCGCGACGGCCAGGCTGCCGACGAGACTGACCGCCAGGACGGCCAAGATCTGCTTCATCACACGCATGATGCTTCCTTCGGGAGGTGCGCGGCCGGAGCGCCGCGGTCCACCTGGAACGCTATGGATTCGCGGACCGGGATTCGTCACCGTGCGGTGGACACTTGCGGGTAGCTCTCGCGGGGGACGAGCGTGGTGCTGTGCAGAGCCAGACCGCAGGCGTACAAGGGGCTCAGCGGGGCCTGCCGCCGGTGGCCCCGCCGCCAGCGACCCGAACTACCCCGGACGCTACGCAGGCATCAGCATGGAGGCGGCAGTCTGGCCCCAACCTGCTCGACGGGCCTTCGCCGCTCGGCACCCGGCGGCGTGCATCACCGTGCTTGCCCGGCCGCCCTACCGGGCGAAGGCCGCGGCGCCCGGCTCGGACGGCTGTGCGCTGCCGGCGCTCCTGGCCGTGCCGGGCTGGGGGGCGACGCTGGCGGCACTCGGCCTGAGGCCTCTGCGACAACGCTCGGCAGAGGTCGCGCACCGGGTCATCGTCGGCGGTCGTCGGCCGCCAGCGTGGGGCCGCACGGGTAGACCAACGACCGGGCGGGACGCTGTAGGGCAGCCTCTCCCTGGACGAACAGGTCGCGTCGCTGCACAGCGCTGCGCAGTCCCCGGTGCAGGGTGGCGGCGAGCAGCGGCAGTTCAGTACGCCAGGCGCGCGAGGTCCCCGATGCGCTGGATCCTGTCGTGAGCATCAGGGCTCAGCAGCGAGCGGCTCCACCGCAGGACCTCGCCCAGCTCGGCGACGGCGGATCGAGCGCGGGCGCGGGTGTCACTCGCCGGTGGTGCGGTTGCGGCGGGCCAGCAGCCAGTGCCCGCGGCCGGGCTGCCAGCAGATCCGGACCGGGACCCGGGCCCAGTCGTATTCGCGGGGTCCGTGGGCGCCGGGACCGGCGGAGATGCGGGACCATGCCTGGCCGGGCAGAGCGGCGATCTACTCGTCGGCGGTGCCCATGCTGGTGGTGATCATGTCGTCGTTGCGGCGGATCGCCACCACATATGCTTTGTCGGGACGCATGCGGGCCACGGGTCATGAGGTGAGAGGGGTGCCGGTGGCCGATGGCGCCACGGCGACCGGCGGTCGCGCCGACTCGGCAGGTCGGGCTGGGCATCCATTTGGGATCATGCCTGCTGTGTACACGTTGACGGAGTTCCGGAAGACCGCCCTGGAGCACGGCATGCCGCAGGATGCCATCGACTACTGGGTAAGCCTCGCACGTCCGTGTCTCTCCTTGGACGGCGACGGCAATGGCCCGGTCATGGGTTATTTCGGTGGCCGGCCGGCGCTGCCGGCGTCCGCACCCTGGCCTGCGGGCCACGCGCACCTCGCCTCGGTCGACCTCGCCGCGATCCCCGGGAACGCCACGGATCTCGACCTTCCGGCGGACGGAACGCTGGTGTTCTTCGCGGTGCCCGGGAAGACCTCGACGGTCGGGCGGGTCGTTCACGTGCCGGCCGACGCGGCGGTGGCGGAGGCGGAACCGCCGGACGGCGTCACCGTGTACGCCCGCTTTCCCCTGCACGGCGTCCTCAATGTGAGCCTGCCGGAGAACGCCGCCGACAGCCCGCGCTACGCGAGCGCAGAGCCGCGCGACGACCGGGCACTCTTCGAACGGATCTCGGATGATCTGGACGGCCTGAGTGCGGTGCTGCGCCTGGGCGGCTTCGGCACCTGGAACGGCACAGAGACAGGCGTTCCGACCGGCGCCGGCGAGGTGTTGCTGGCCGAGTTCTGTCTTGACCCGAGCGAGGTCGGCGCCGATTTCGAGACCGAGTACGCCAGGGTGTTCTACGTGATCGGCCGCGACGACCTGGGTGCTCGCGACTTCGCGGCCGCACGGATGGCGACCGACTTCGACAAATCCACCATGCTCGACGACTTCCGGGAAGCCGCCCGCAGGAGGGGCATGCCCGACGACGCGATCGACTACTGGGTGAGCCTCGCGCGTGCCTGCATCGCTCTCGACACGGAGGGGATCGGCCCGGTCGTGGGTCACTTCGGTGGCTACCCGTCGCTGCCGGCGTCCGTCGCCTGGCCGCTGCACCACGCCCACCTGGCCACAATCGACCTCGCCGCGATCGGTAAGTACACGACGGACCTCGACCTTCCCACAGCCGGCAAACTGGTGTTCTTCGCGGTGCCGGAGATCGGCTCGGACGAGGGCCGGGTCGTCTACGTGCCGGCCGGCGAGGAATGCACGGAGGCCGAGCCGCCCGATGACCACACCTCGGTCTACGACCGCGCCGCCCTCCACGCCACCCCGGATTGGAGCCTGCCGGTTCACGCCGGCGCCAACCCGCGCTACCTGGCCGACGGCGCCCGCGACGACGAAGACCTCTTTGCCGAGATCAGCTGGGACCTGCCGAGCTACGGGCTGCTCGTTCTTGGCGGGTTCGGCCGCTCCAACACCGGCGGTCTGGGCGTGCCGGTCGACGACTTCGAGACCCACCTGCTGCTGGCCGAGTTCTTCCTGGACCGCGGTGACGTCGGCGACGACTTCGGAACCGACTACACCACGGTGTTCTACATGTGCTCCCGGGAGGACCTCGCCGCGCGCAGGTTCGAGGCCGTGGAATCGGTGTCCGATTTCCTCGGGTGACCCCGAGGCCGATCCTCGTTGCCGTACCGGTCCGGCGGACCGGCCGTCGGCGAGGTGGCCAGCCCCGTGACGGCGATGGCCGGCGCCGAGTCGACGTCACCGCTCGAACGGCATCGCTTCCAGCGGGCAGGGTGGCGATCTGTGCGACGTGGCGCTGCTGAGCCAACTGCGGCGGCAGCAGGCAGCACGTTGTAGATGGTGCTGCGCGAAACGCCGACAAGCTTGGCGATCGCGCTGATCAACCGCTCCGGCTCGGCGAGCAACGGCGGGCGTAGGCAACCTGCCTGCACTGGTCAACCTGGCGACGATCGTCCCGAGCCCGACGATCCCACCACCAGCGCAGACAGGCCAAGTGACGTTGGGAGTACTACCACAGATAGCGAGCGGTTCTCCGGAGTGTTGACGCCCGGCAGCTTGTGTGCTGCCGGGCATCAGGCATGAGCGATGGGCTACTGGCTCGTGTCTCGTGCTGCTTGAGAAGCGGCGGACATGAGCGGTTCCGCGCTCGACTGGCTTCCTACCTGTCGTGTTTCGCCGGGGATGAGGAGTGCGACGGCGAGGCCGATGGCGATGACGACGGTGATGCCGGTCATCGCGGTCGTTAATGTCGATCCGCTAAGCGCCGAGGTGAGATTGATGAGGACGGCGAGGCCGATCGCTCCGCCGAGTTGCTGACCAGCGGTGGCCATGCCACTGGCCGTTCCCTGCTCGCCCTCGGGGGTGCCGGTGGTGGCGGTGGCGAACATCGTGGTGAACACGATGCCCTGCCCAAGGCTGAAGAACGCCGCGGGGACGAACACGGTGATCCAGCTTGTGTTTTCGCCGACGAGGAGCGCGAAGGTGCCGACCCCAACAAGACCGATGACCTGTCCCGTGGCCATCGCCGTACGGAGGCCGGCCTTGGTGGCGAGGCGTCCGCCGATGTTGGTGCCGATGAGCACGCCCACGCATGGGATGACGAAGGCGAGTCCGGTGATGAGCGGGCTCAGACCGCGGGTCTGCTGGAAGTACAGCGTCAGGAAGTAGGCGGTGGCACCGAACCCGGCCATGAACAGGAACGTCGATCCGGTACCGGTGGCCAGATGCCGGTTGGTGAAGCGGCGGATGTCAAGCAGCGGGTCGCGGGTGCGGCCCTCGACGATGAGCAACGCAACGGCAGCGACGATGCCGGCGGCAAGGGCGCTCAGCGTCGCGGGCGCGCCCCACCCGTGTTCTGCGGCGAAGGTGAAGCCCATCACGATCAGGATCGCCGCTGTTGTTGTGAGGATCGCGCCGGGGACGTCGAGGCGACGGAGTGCGAGGCGTGCCTCGTCGAGCGGCACCGCGCGCAGCGCGAGGACGAGGACGACCAGGATGAGGGGGATGTTGATCGCGAAGACCGACCGCCACCCGAGCGCGTCGGTGAGTACGCCGCCGAGGATGGAGCCGAGCACCATGCCGGAGGAGCCGGCAGCGCCCCAGATACCGAGAGCCTTGTTGCGGGCCGCGCCCTCTGCGAACCCGACGCTCAGCAGTGCCAGCGTCGACGGTGCCAGTGCCGCACCGCCGAGCCCTTGGATGCCGCGGCCGAGGATGAGCATCCACTCCGAGACCGCGACCGCTCCCAGGACCGAGCCGATGGCGAACAGGGTGAGGCCGGCGAAGAACATACGTCGTCTGCCGATCGCGTCGGTGAGCCTGCCGCACAGCAGCAGGAACCCCCCGAAGGCGATCGCGTAGGCGCTGACGACCCACTGCAGCGTCTCGGGTGAGAACCCGAGGCCGGCGATCTCGGGCAGCGCGACGAAGACGATGTTGTAATCCAGGCCGATCAGCAGTTGAGCTGTGGCGAGCGCGGCCAGGAGCAGCGCCCCGGTGGCGCTGCGCTGTGGTGGAGTAGTCATGGCATCCTTCAGCTAGTCCGAGTTTTGATATTCCGAGTTGAGACTATATGCGCTGAACTAGAACTATCACAACTCGGAACACTTGAGGTACCCTGTTGTCATGAGTGCTTCGGTGGGTGGCGTGGAGTTGTGCGGGCTTGTTGCGCGCCTGAACCAGCGCATGGACTCGCACATCCGAGGTGTCGCAGACGCGCTGGGGATCACGGCATCGCAGGCGATCGCGCTTCGCGAGATGTCGGAGCCGATCACGCTGACCGAGCTCGCCGATCGCATGAGCTGCGAGGCGTCGAACGCCGGCTACGTGATCGATCGCATGGAGAAACAAGGGCTGGTGCGACGGCAGCCTCACCCCACGGATCGCCGAGCGAAGATCCTCACCCTCACCGAGGACGGGCAGAAATGCCGCAGCAACGTGCTCGACGCCCTCTCACGCAAAGCGCCGATCGATGCCCTCTCCCCTGACGAGCAGCGCGCTCTCGCGGAACTCCTGCGCAAGGCCACGTCCTGACGAGAAGCCGAAACACGCAGGAGGAGCTTGACCCCTGACCCTGCAGGTTGATGCGGCCGGGGTCAACGTAGCTGGCGTTGGTCGGCCGCCGCAGATCGGTCGGGAGCGCCTCCCGCTCCAGGAAGCCTGCGCGGTGGTCATGCGCCGGGCGGCGACTTCGCCGCCCGGCGAGCCGGCGACGGGGAGGTTGGGGCTGACCGACACTGTCGAGGACCGCGCGCCGCATCACCTGCGAACGCGGCGCCCCCGGTCTGCTGCGGTGCGGACCGGATACGCGGAGAGCCGTCCGCTGGGTTGCCACCGGCGACAGGTTCCAGACCGGACCGTCTTTGAGTACATCGTGATCGCGCTGGGTCCACGGCTCCGGCTATGCGTCGTGGACTTCCACCTCTACCTCGCCGCCACTCTCGTCAGGCTCCGCGTGCTCATCCGACGCTCGACGAGCCGCTACCGCTGGGACGGCCGCCCCACCACCCGATGCCTCAAGTGATCCAGCTGCCGGTCGGCCTCAGCCCCAGTCCTGCAGCTGCTGGAGCAGGTCGGCGTCGCCCTCGATCCGCAGCGAGCCAGCCGGGATGCGCATGTACATGAGCAGGGCCATCTCGCTTGCCGTGCCGTAGATGGCGGCGGTGGGCTTGCTCTCGGCCGCCTCCGCCCCGGTGAGGCGGGTGAAGCGGGAACCGGCGGCGTCCACTGTCTGGCGCCAGGAGCCGGCCTCGGCTGCGTGGTAGTCCATGGTGGCGGGCTCGCCCGGCCACGGGACTGTGCCGGTGCAGACGGTGGCGAGGAACTCCTCGATGGCGTCGACCGCCTCGGTCGTCGGCAGCTCCTGCGGGGTACCGGAGGCCAGCTGGGCGTCGTAGGTGTGGATCAGCGATTCCGGGACGCGGCGGCGGGCCACGGCGGCCACCGTATGCGGCGAGGCCAGCGGCTCCCACCAGGCCCAGCAGCCCCGGTCCGGGCCGGCCTCGCGCAGAGCAGTGAGCAGCTGGTCCGTCGAGTCAGCCAGCCAGGTTATGAGGGCCTCGCGCTCCCTGGGCGCCGCCAGGCCGTCCTTGCTCGGCCGCTCGTCGCCCGGCGCGGTGTTCAGCACGATGTAGGCCCAGAAGCGGTCGCCCTCACTGAGGTGGTTCGCCAGGTCGTACAGCGTCCAGCCCGGGCAGGACGGGACGTCGGCGTCGAGGCTGGGGGCCGCGGCGACAGCGGCGCGGAACGCGGCGGAACGCTCGTCAATCCTCCGCAGCAGGGTGGGGAAATAGAGATGATCAGTCACGCGGACCTTGTATCACCCGGACCGGGACTCTCGCACTCGTTTAAGACCGATCGGCAGATGGATCACTTGAGGCGCCGGGTGGTGGGGCGGCCGTCCCAGCGGTAGCGGCTCGTCGAGCGTCGGATGAGCACGCGGAGCCTGACGAGAGTCGCGGCGAGGTGGAGGTAGAACTCGATAACGGCGCCGTTCCTCTCGGTGCAGCGCCGGATCTTGCCCTAGCCGTTCATCCACGAGTGCGTCCGTTCCACGGTCCACCGCTTACCGGGCTGGATCGGGGCGGGTACACCCTTGCGGGAGATCTCACCGGTGAAGCCCGACTCCCGGAGCAGAGTGCGGGACTTGTTGCTGTCGTAGCCCGGTCGAGGTTGATGTTCACGTCCTCGGGCAAGGGACCCACCTGTCCGATGGCCGCTTCGAGGGTCGGGCCGAGGAGAGGCGAGTCGTGGCGGTTGGCCCCTGCGGCGACCAGGCCAATCGGGACGCCGCACGCGTCGGAGGCGAGCGAGCGCTTCAGGCCCTGCTTCCCCCGTCGACCGGGGACCGGCCTGCGCATTCGCCGCCGCACGGGGCCTTGGTGATGCAGCCGTCGACAGATATCTCGGACAGCTCCAGGCCGATCATGCGGTCGTACGCCTGGAGCGCGATGGCGTGGACGGCCTCGGAATTGCCTTGCGCGGCCCACTCTTTGAGCCGTCGGCGGATGGTGCGGTCGGAGCATCCGGGACTGGACAGGCGCTCGCAACCCGAGCCGTGGACCAGCGCGAGCACCACGTGTTCGTACACGGTCCGGTCGGGGATTCTGCGGCGGTGGCAGCCGAGCGGGTGCCCCGCGGCGAACTCCCGGCCGTGTGGGTAGGAGTGCGGCGAACTGGTCCCAGAGGGGTTCGACCAGACAAGATGGCAGCGCGGGCACGGCCGTCCTTCGTGATCACTGAGCGTAGACGACTCCATGATCACCTGGACCCGTGCCCATTCTGCCGCCCAGGCCAACTTCGCCGATACCTATTGCCGGTCGCCCTGCGCCGGCGCGGGAGCAACCGCGATCAACGCCCACGGGGACGTGGCCGGGGTGCTACGTATCCGTGCCCGCCCGCCCAGGCGAAGTCACGCGCGATGGTCGGCGCCGGCGTCGGCGTGGCCACTCGGATCGACGGTCGGTTCCGGCCCACCCGACCAGTGGACCCGGGAATTCTGCTGGTTGGCCTCTCCCGCAACCTGCGGCACGGAATCAAACGTCGACTACGCCTGCGAACCGGTCACGCCGGGCTTCACGAGCTCGGCGTGACCCAGTTCGCGCTCCGCCTCGCGCACGCTCAGATGGAGCCCATCCTCAAGGTGTACGGGTCCACAGTGTTCGGCGGCGTGGACCGAGCCGGCTCGGCCCTGTCAGGCGAACCGGCCTGTTCGCCGCAGAACACCTCGGTGGTGAGCGTCTGGACCGCCTTCTGGAACGCCTCCTGCAGGGACGATGGGTCGGCGGCGTCCGCCGTGTAGGTCAGCGAGGCCTCCAGGGTCCTACTGCCGCCGGGCGTGCTGTACATCAGCGTCGCGTAGCCCTGGACGCCGCCGTTGTGGTTGAGAATGGTGCCGCCGCAGTTCGGACCCAAGTCCAGTACGAACAACCCGAGGCCATAGCCGCTGGTCGGGTGCGGCTTGCGCATCTCGGCCAGCAGCGGATCCGGGAGGAGCTTCCCGCCCGTCAGCGCGGAGATGAACGTGTGAAGATCCCGGGTGGTCGAGATCATGTCGCCGGCGCCGGGCGCCCAGGATGGGTTCTGGCGGGTGACGTCGACCGTCTTCTGCTGGCCGCCGTCCTCGTACCGGTAGTAGGCGTGGGCGTGCGGCCCGGGGATCTGCGGCCAGGTACCCGGCGCCACGGTGCCCGACATCCGGAGCGGCCGCACGATCCGCCGCTGGACCTCGTCGGCGTACGAACTGCCGGTGATCTTCTCGATCAGCAGCATGGCCAGCGTGTAGTTCGTGTTCGAGTAGCTCCAGTCCGTCCCCGGCGCGAACCGCGCCGGCTTGGACAACGCGAACCGGACCAGGTCCTCCGGCCGGTAGGTCCTGAACCTGTTTTCCACCCATTCCTTGCCTGACCACGGGATCCCTGGCACGACCGTTCCATCGGGGTAGTACTCGCCGGTGTAGTTGAACACCCCGCTGGTGTGCTGTAACAGCATCCGCACCGTGATCCGCCGGTCCAGCCCGAAAGCGGGCAGGTAGTCGGCCGCCGAGGCGTCGAGCCCGATCTTGCCCTCCGCGACCAGTTGCAGCACCACGGTCGCGACGAAGGTCTTGGTGACGCTGCCCGCCCGGAACCGCCCGTTCGTCGGCGGCTTCGCGGCCTTGCCCAGCCTGCTCACCCCGGCGCTACCGACCCAGTCGCCCCGCTCATCGTGCACGCGCAGCTGCACCCCGAGGAAACCGGCATCGACTGTCGCCTGGATGGCCCTCTGCAGCTCCGGGCGATCCTGCCCGACGGCGGCCTTCGACGGGGCCCCGCTGGCCGGGGTGGCGGCCCCGGGTGCTGCCCCCACCAGCAGTGTGACCGCCAACGCCGTGACCCCCAATCGCCGGGAGACCCGCGGCATCCGAAGCCTGTTGTTCTTGGTGCTCCTGGCGGTTTCTGATTGAGTTTCCATGATTCCTCTTCTCTGGTGTGGCGTTCAGCGAGCAGTTCGTCGAACAGCTCGGGGCGATGGGGATGGGGCGGGCGGTAGGCGAGCGGCTGCGTGCCCGTCAGCTCGCGTATCAGGAAGTCCCAGGCGGGCGCGCAAACGCAGTGCAGGCAGTCGATGAACAGGCGTTCCGTCAGCTGGTCCGCCATGTTGGACGCGTGGATTCGTGCCTCGGGGGTGCTGTTGCCCTGCCGCGCCTTACTAGTTGATATCGCGGCGGTAGATGGCTGTGGCGAAGATGCACGTGATGACGAGGATGCCGACGCACCGTGCGGGGGCGATTGAGATGTCGGTGCCGCACGGCTGCTGGGTGAGCAGGTCGCGGATCGTGTTGACGATGGTTGTCGCCGGCTGGTGCTCGGCGAAGGCGCGCACTGGGCCGGGCATGGTGTCGGTGGGCACGAATCAGGTATCGCTCGATCGCTTCGACGGCCGTGCGGCAGTTCGGCGGAAGTTGCTCCACGCGTGCCTTGCACTGCCGCCATCGCCGCTTGGGGCCGATCACCTTGGCGATGGAGCCGCCCTCGTCAGTGCCGGGCATGACTCTTCCCTCCGTTGTGGAGATGCTCAAGCCGTGCTGCCAGGAAGCTCCAGGTCCTCCAGGCTTCTTCGAGGTATTCCTGTCCTTGAGCGTTGAGCGACTACACCTTGCGCGGCGGCCTCTTCTCGGCCGTTTCTTCTCCACATCGACGAGCCGGCGCTGCTCGATCCTGACGAGCAGCGCGCAGATGGCGCCCTCGGCGGTGCCGGAGAAGCCCTGACCCCGCGGTCACGCCGTGATCCCGTAACCGTACGCGGGCCGGCCGGACAGGATCGCGAGGACAATGCCCTCCGGCGTTCCCTTGAGCATCTCCGTCATCTGCCTGCCCATGGGTTCCCCTCTCAGCTATTCAGTACTGCTTACTACCGGTAGACAGTAACACTGACTACCGGTACCTAGCAACGCCGATTAGCCACGTGCTACCGGCCGACAGCCCGCACGGCATGCCTCTCACGGCAGAGCAGTAACGGCGGCATGCGGGTCAGCCGGTTCGAGCCGGAACACCGCGAGGGGCCTTCAGCTCGGCGAAGATGCTGTCGTCGTCGGCGAGGGCGACCAGCTTCGCCACGTCCTCGACCGGGATGCGGTGCAGCATCCGGCCATCGGTGAGGTCCCACACCCGGATCACGCCGCCTTGCGAGCCGGTGACCGCCACCGGGCGTGCGTCGGCGTTCGGCGACGAGGAGGGACAGTTCCTCGCCACCGCCGTGCTGTGGCGGCCCTCGGTGATGACCGCTGGCACGCCGGCGAAGGCATCGTCTTCCCTCCGCTCACCGGGCCGTACGACGACAACGCCCCGGACGGCTCCGGGCTGCTTGAAATCCTGCTCGACGACATCAGCGACCGGTACGTCGAGTTCGCCGAGGACTACTACGAGCTCGAGGTGGACCGGGCGGTGATCGAGCACGTCGTCGCGCACCGCCCGCTCACTGACCGTTGCAGGGCAGCGATCGAGCAGTCGAGCACCGACCGTCCAATGTGCCAACGACAGGCCGGGCCGCTCCTACGCATGCCGTTTCGGGTGGCCACGTCACGCCATCGTAAGGCGGTCAAGGCAGCGTTCCACGACGTTGCGCTTGGCTCAATCGCCTTGCCGAAGGGCGGGTGGTCGGCCCCCGGCGCGGCCCTTGGCGGCCCGGCGCCCAACCTGGTTCGAGCGTTCGGGGATCGCGTGCCGCATCCCGCGTTGGCGAAGAGCCCCGAGTGCGGACGCTTCATTCCAGTTGCGAGACGTTGATCGCGACGCCATCTGTTCCGTGGCTGGCACCGGAGCCGGGTCAGAGACGGCTGGAGTTCGTGCGTCAACTCGGGCGCACGGCCACAACAATGAGGAGCCCGGAATGATCCCACCCGTTTCGGGTGAGGCCCCGTCATCACCGGCGCTTCTAGTTTGCTCAAGACAGTGAACCGTGAAGGGAAGTGGCGCGGATGGCTGGTGTGATTGGTGAGTTCCTTGACCGGCTGAGTCGTCAAGAGGTCGCGGGGGTGGAGTTTCTGCCGGCGACGGTCCGCGGCACCGTCCGCCTCGACATCGAGTGCGACAAGCGGATTGAGCAGTGGTTTGTGACCCTGCGGAAGGGGCATGCGCAGGTGGCGCGTATGGGTCGGGAGCCCGAGGCGGTCATGCGTGGTAGCCGGCCGGCGTTCGACCGGCTGGCCAGCGGTGAAGAGACCTTCGTCGCGTTACTTCTCCGCAACGACATTCTGGTCGAGGGCAACATCCAGCTGGTGGACCGGTTCTCTCGGCTCTTCCCCAGCCCTAGGTCCGCGCTCCATCCGCGAGAGTTCGTTCTCGAGGAGAGGCGAAAGGAATGATCGAAAAAACCGTCAGCATTCTGGACGGCAACACGTTCATCGTCACCGACGAGCGGGGTGACGTCAGTCCTTCGCCGGCCCATCCGGCCGGGCTTTTCTATTTCGACACCCGTTTCCTGTCGACCTGGGTTCTCAGCATCAACGGACAGCGACTCAACGCCCTGTCAAGAGACGAAGTGCAGTACTTCGAGACGCACTTCTTTCTCGTGCCCGGCGAGCCGACGCACTACATCGATGCGAAGGTGTCGGTCATTCGGGAACAGTCGATCTCTGCAGATTTCGTCGAGCGCCTGACCGTTCTGAACCACGACATCAAGCCGGCCCGCTTCAGGCTGCGGTTGAACGTGGACAGCGACTTCGCCGATCTGTTCGAGGTCAAAGACGCGCGGAGGAAAATCGGCATAACGTCCAAAGAAAGGGAAGATGGCCGCTTGCGCCTGCGCTACACGCGAGGCAAGTTCCGGCGCGAGACGATTATTTCCAGTACTGCGCCCGCGCATGTCGACGAGGATGGGATGTGTTTCGACATCCAACTCGACCCGCGCGGATCATGGCACACCGAACTGCGTGCGCAGCCCATCATCCACGGAGCCCGGAACGAGGCCGGCGGGGGCGTCTGGGGTGCCCACCGGAAGAGACGCCTTGGGCAACGGTTGCGACCAGATCTGGAGCGCTGGATTCAGAATGCGCCGACGCTGGCATGCGATTACGAACCCCTCCAGAGTGCGTACGAGCGGAGCCTCGTCGACCTGGCCGCCATGCGGTTCAGCACACTGTCCGGCGGAGCGCCGATCCCCACGGCCGGCCTGCCCTGGTTCATGACCTCCTTTGGGCGGGACAGCATCTTCATCAGCCTGCAGGCTCTGCCGTTCACACCGCAGTTGGTTCCACCCGTGCTGCACCTGCTGACCGCCTTGCAGGGCAGCCGACTCAACAACTTCCGCGAGGAGGAGCCGGGGAAGATTTCTCACGAACTCCGGTACGGGGAGTCCGCCGCGTTCGGGGAGCAGCCGCACAGTCCCTACTACGGATCGGCTGACGCCACCCCGCTCTTCGTGATCCTACTCGACGAGTACGAACGGTGGACCGGAGACGCCAAGCTGGTGCGGTTCCTCGAGCACGACGCCCGGGAGGCATTGAACTGGATCGACGAGTACGGCGACCTGCTCGGCAACGGCTACATCTCCTACTGGCGTCGCAACAAGGTGCAGGGTCTGGAGAACCAGTGCTGGAAAGACTCCCCGGACTCGATCTCGTACCACGACGGACGGCTCCCCCACCCGCCCCGCGCCACCTGTGAATTGCAGGGGTACGCCTACGACGCGAAGATCCGCGGCGCCCGCCTGGCCCGCCAGTTCTGGAACGACCCGGCCTACGCCGAGCGTCTCGAACGCGAGGCCGCCGAACTCAGGGAACGGTTCAACCGCGACTTCTGGATCCCGGACCGGGAGTACTACGCGCTGGCGGTCGACCCGGACGGCAAACCCGTCGACGCCCTCGCCTCCAACATCGGACACCTGCTGTGGAGCGGCATCGTCGAACCCGCCCGGGCAAAAAAGGTCGCTCAACACCTGCTGAGCCCCGCCATGTTCTCCGGGTGGGGCGTGCGCACCCTCGCCGACACCGAAGCCCGCTACAACCCCGTCGGCTACCACGTCGGCACCGTCTGGCCGTTCGACAACTCCATCATCGCCTGGGGACTGTGGCGCTACGGCTTCCGCGATGAGGCGGCACGCATCGCGGAGGCAGTCATCCAAGCGTCAACCTACTTCCAAGGCCGACTCCCCGAGGCATTCGCCGGCTATGACCGCGCGTTGACCAGCTATCCGGTCGAGTACCCGACCGCGTGCAGCCCGCAAGGCTGGTCCGCCGGAGCCCCTCTGCTGTTCCTCCGCACCATCCTCGGCCTCAACCCTCACGAGAACCACCTCGCGAGCGACCCCGTCCTGCCACCCTCCATCAATCGCATCGAACTCTCCGACATCCCTGGCCGCTGGGGACGAGCCAACGCGTTCGGTCTTCGCGGCGGCCGACACAAGCGGCAACGCCTCTGACTCAGGTCGGACCGGTGCGGGCGGTCGACCGGTTCGCGAGACTCGATCCTGCTCGGAGCGTGCAACCGGGTGGTACGGCGGCGGCGCACGATCTTCGCTGTCTGGGCGCTCGATCGGCCCGGCAGGCTCCAACGCCTCCCCGGCGGTCGGACGACCGTTGCCGTCGGCGATCATCGCCTTACCAACCGCCTCGGCCGGCGAGGAAGCCGCTGATCTCCCGTCCAGTCCGGGGACGGGACCGACACCCCGTCGACGCGCACGACGCGGCCGGCGGTTGCGGCGTCCACCCCGCGCCACCGCTCGTAGACGAGCCCGCAGGTGACGCCCCCGCCGGGCGGCCGGTAGTTCGCGACCTCGCGGAGGTAGAGGCACCCTGGGCCACCACGGCCCGGCCGACGCCCAGCGCACCATCGACGCCCGGCTGGCCTACCGGCTCGTCGCCGCCTACCCCCGACCCGGTACGTCACAGACACTCTGCCCCGGCCCGGGGGCCGGGCCGTCCGAACGATGGGTGCCGTCATCCGGCGGAGGACGAATGCGGACACAGGGACTCGCGGTCAGTCCGCTTTCCGCTGCTCTTCGGCGAACATCACGAGAATGCCGCTGGGACCGCGGAGATAGGTGAGCTTGTAGACATCCTCGTAGGTGGCGACGCCGCGGAGCGGGTGACAGCCGTGCCTGGCGGCGACCTCGAGGGCGGCGTCGATGTTGTCCACGGCAAAGCAGACGCGGTGCATGCCGATGGTGTTCGGTTGGACGGGCTCGGCCTCGATCGCGTCCGGATGCACGTACTGGAACATCTCGATGCGACCGTTGCCATCGGGCGTCTGGAGCACGGCGATGTCGGCGGTGTTGCCGTCCAGACCGACGGCGGTGTCAGCCCACTCGCCGCTGATCCGGGCGCGTCCGAGCACCGTCAGGCCGAGGTCGGTGAAGAAGGCGATGGCGGCTTCTAGGTCGCGGACGGCGATGCCGATGTTGTCGAGTCTGACGGACATTGGTTTCTCCTATTTCAAGCCGCGGCCGGCACGAGCCGCCTGCCGTGATCGAAGGGCTGTGTTTCGACGGTACTGAAGAACATGACGGGCGAGGCGGTCGTTTGCGGTGGCGGAGGGCTTCCGTGCAGGTGTCGCCAGCGGCCAGGTCTGGCGTAGCCGTTTGGCGTATTCGTGAATAGTGCGGTTGTCAGTCCCTCGCCGACGACCGCGGAGGGCCGGTCAGGACGGTGGGACCGAACTCCAGGAGCTGGAGCCTGCCGTCGAAGGTGCGCGAGTCGACCATCTGCAGCGCCACGTCCGGCCATCCGTCGTAGATCCAGTCCCTGCCGGTTACGCCGTTGACGACGGGGAACACCACCACCCGGTACCGGTCGACCAGCCCTGCTTTCGGCACTGACCGGCACAGGCCGGGCTGCCGATGGTCCGCAGCGGAAACCGACCGTCCTGCTTCATCGACCGGACCACCTCCGCGGCGTCCTGATCGACCAGCGTCGCGTTGGCCCAGCTCAGCGGGGCAGCCAAGTCGGGAGTGGTCCGTCGATGTCACGCGGTTCGCCGCAAGCTCCTGCCGCTTTCTTCGGCCGGGTTTGCGGCACCGGGTTGGTGTGCTCTTTAGGGGAAGCGGGTTGGGGCCGCTGGTGTTGTGCGGCCAGGAGGAACCGGCTTCCCCACTCCCGGAGGTGGTCGACGAACTCCGGTGGGCCGAGCACCTCGAATTCCGCGCCGATGATGCCCAGCGCCTGGGTGGGCCAGTCGAGGGTGGTGGACACCATGGTGAGGCGGCAGCGGTCGCCATCGATGGCCTCGATCGTGCCCCACCGACCGACGACCCGGCGGACGTGTTCGGCGGATGCGTGGACCAGCGCCTGTACGACGTGTCCTGCGTGGCCTCCGGTGGAGCTGCGCACGAACTGGGCGGCGTCGTCGGCGGGAAGGGGTCGTGGGCGGAAGCTCGTTCCGGCGCTGCGCGGGTCGGTCAGTCGGTCGAGGCGGAAGCTGCGCCAGTCGTGTCGGGTCAGGTCGTAGGCCACCAGGTACCAGCGCCCGCCGAGGGGCACCAGGCGGTGCGGTTCGACTTCCCGGTCAGTGTCGGGGCCGCCGCGGGCGGTGTAGCGGAACCGCAGCCGCTCCTCGTCCCGGCACGCCTGAGCGATCACCGTCAGCACCTCGGCGGGCACGACCGGCCCCGCAGCCGCGGGTGAGATGGTCATCGCGCGTAACGCGTTCACCCGGGCACGCAGCCTCGGCGGGAGTACCTGCACCACTTTGGTGAGCGCGCGCACCGCGGCATCTTCGATCCCGGCGATTCCGCTCTGGGTGGCGTCGCCCATGCCGACCGCCAGCGCGACGCCTTCCTCGTCGTCAAGCAGTAGCGGCGGCAGGATCGCACCGGGCGCCAACTGGTAGCCGCCGTCCGTACCTCGGGAGGCGTGGACCGGGTAGCCGAGTTCCCGCAGCCGGTCGACATCGCGGCGCAGGGTGCGCTCCGACACACCGAGGCGGTCGGCCAGATCGGTGCCGGACCAGTGGCGGTGGGTCTGCAGCAACGACAGCAACCGGAGCGTTCGGGAACTGGTGTTGGCCATGTTCTGATCTTCGCACCACTTCCGGTCAAGAAGTGACCGGAAGCCGATCTAGCGTCATCGGCATGATCACTCGTGAGATTCAGTTGACCACCCAGATCGCCGGCGTACCGAGCCGGGAGCATTTCACCGTTGTCGAGGCCGAGATCGACGGCGAGGTCCTCGTCCGCACCGACCACCTGGGGCTTGCTGCCACATACCTCGAACTCATGCGCTCCGACTGCCACCTGCCGGTCCCCGCCTGGCAGCCGGGCCAGCGCATCGGCGTGATGGCCATTGGCACGGTGCTACGGTCGGCCAGCCCGGACCTGCACGAGGGCGACCTCGTCCAGTCGATGAGCGGTTGGAGCACCCATTCCGCCGGGCCGGCCACCTCGTACGTCAAGCTGGACCGCAACGCGTACCCGGACCCCACCTACCATCTCGGCCAAGGGCCGACCGCGTACTACGGCATGGCGAACGTGGCCAAGGTCGGCCCCGGTGATGTCGTGTTCGTCTCCGGTGCGGCCGGCGGCGTCGGCTCGCTCGCGGGGCAAATTGCCCGCAATCTGGGCGCATCGAAGGTGATCGGCAGCGCGGGCAGCCAAGCCAAGGTGGATTACCTGGTCGGTGAGCTCGGTTTCGACGCCGCGTTCGACTATCACCAGGACCCGGTCGCGGCGCTGAACGAACTGGCACCTGAGGGCATCACGGTGTTCTTCGACACCGTCGGTGGCCCGCTCTACGAGGCTGCGCTCGCGGCCGCCGCGCCGGGAGCGCGGTTCGCGTTGTGCGGATCGCTGTCCACCCAACTGGGTGCAGCGGCGCAGCGCTTCCCCGAGCCCGACCGGGCCGCCGCAACAGAAAGGGGGATCGAGCTGCTGCCGTTCTCCTGCCACCACACGCCCGACCAGATCGCCGCATGGCACTCTCACTTCAGAACCTGGCTCGACCAGAACACGTTCGTCTTCCCGCAGACGGTCGTCCAGGCCGGCATCGACACCGTGCCCGATGCCTTCCTGTCGCTGTTGCGAGGCGACTACCGCGGCAACGTTTCGGTGCGGTTGGCATGACGCTGCTGTCGCGTCGCGCCCTCAACCGGGCGCTGTTGCAGCGCCAATTCCTGCTGGAGCGCACCGGCCAGGCGCCGCTCGACGTGATCCGGCGTCTGGTCGCCCTGCAGGCACAGGAACCGAACTGGCCCTACCTCGGCCTGTGGAGCCGGATCCACGGATTCACCCACGCCGATCTGACCACCCTGCTGGTCGACCGGCAGGTCGTGCGCTCCGGTCTCCTGCGTAGCACTCAGCACATCGCCGCGGCCGACGACTTCCGTCGGCTGCGGCCCCTGCTGCAACCCGTCCTCGACCGCACCGCGAACTCGGCGTACTTCCGCCGCAACAGCAACGGGCTGCCCACCGGGACGCTGATCGCCGACGGACGCGCGCTACTGGACGCCGGACCACTGGCGCGCAAAGAACTCGCCGGGCGCCTCACCGCACGCCACCCCGGCCGCGACGGCCGGATCCTCGCTGGCGAGTTCGAACTACGCACTCCGCTCGTCCACGATCCCGCCACCGCCTCCTGGGGCAGCTGGGGCAACCGATCCGCCATCACCGTCACCGCCATTCCTGTCGAAACTGTCGATTCCACGCCGATCTACGAGTTGTTCCGCCGCTACCTCGCCGCTTTCGGACCGGCCACGGTGGCCGACTTCCAGGCGTGGAGCGGGCTGAGGCGAATGAAGCAGGGCGTCGCGGACTCGGGCATCGAACTACGCCGCTACACCGGACCCGACGGCCAGACCCTGCTCGACCTGCCCGACGCGCACCTGCCCGACCCGCACCTCCCAGCGCCCGTGCGACTGCTGCCCGCCTACGACAACATCCTGCTGGGCCACGCCGACCGCACCCGCATCATCAGCGACGAAGACCGCAAGCGGGTCATGCCCGGCCAGGCCCTGGTCCGCCCCACCATCCTCATGGACGGCTTCGTCCGTGGCACCTGGTCCTTCACCGGAGACGACATACGACTCGCGCCATTCCGGCCTCTCACCACCGCCGAACAGCGAGCCGTCGACGACGAGGCGAACCGGATGCTGCCCTTCCTACGATGTGATCAATGAGTGGAAGCTCGCCAAGGGCTCCTTCTGCGTCGCCCCGTCCAACACCGCGGTCCCGCGGCCCATCTCGTCGCGGCGGCGGTCGACCAGCACTCCCCTCACCCTTCATCCTGACGCTCCCGATTCGAGTTGCCGCGCATCGTTCCCCGGCAGGGTCCGCTCACCAGTCCCGATTGGCGATCAGCCGTTCGGGATCCGCCGCCGCGAACCCGTAGCTCGTCGCGATGAACCAGAAGTCCTCTCCTATCGCTTCACGCGCGACAGTCTCGATCTCGCTGCCGGCCGCCTCGAACTCCGCCTCCAACAGGTTGAACTCCTCCGTCGCCGGGTCTGTGAGCGCGTACAGGGCTGCCAGATCCTTCGGACGCTCGACCTCTATGCGCTCGCACAACCGCAGTAGGATCGCGCGGCCCTTGTCGACGACGTGATCCGGAAAGTACCCGTCCGCGTACAGCTCCCGCAGAAAGGCGTACCCCGCCACCTGCTGATTGGTGATCGGCATCGTGCCCCCGTCCCCCTCCCATGGTCGAACCCGCCGATCATGCACCACCCGGCCGACAACCCGAGCGCGTAGCAGGTCAGGTACCGGAGCGATCGGCGCCGGCTGCCCGACCAGGGACGGCGATGCGCAGCAGCCGGAGGCCGATCTTGTGTCACCGTTCGAGTGGACTTCTTCGCGTACGGTCAACGACGCACCCGGTAGCGCAGGTGAAGCACCCGGTTGCCCTTAAGCACCACGTCAGGATCCTCCAACAGGTGCTGCGCGTCGACCGACCCGAAGTAGCGCTTGCCGGACCCGAACACCACGGGTACGACGTCCATGCGCACCTCGTCGACCAGGCCCGCGGCAAGCACCTGGCCACCGACGTCGCCAGCGGCGACCTCGACGATGCGGTCACCGGCAAGCTCCCGAGCCTTGGCCACGGCTGCCTCGACGCCGTCGACGAAGTGGAACGGCGCCTCGGGATACCAGCCCTCGGGCCTGCCCCGGTGGGTTACGACGACCACGTGGTCGACGCCGCCGGGAGGCTTCCCGTCCCAGCCGTCCGTCAGGTCGAAGACGTGGCGGCCGACGATTGTCGCCCCGATCTGGTCCCAGTACGGCCGGGTGTAGTCGTAGGACGTCTGCGACACCTTCAGCGCGCCGCTGGAGTCCAACGGCACGTCACCGCTGGCCAACCAGTCGAACAGCGGCCCGGGCTGGTCATTGTCGTCCGCGACGAAGCCGTCCACCGACACCGAGCTGTACATGACTACTTCGCCCATGTGGCGCTCCTCTGCTTCGGGATGCCCCCATATTGGCGTGTCGTGCGCTGTCGCTCTTGTAAGAAATCAATCGGCCGGCAGCGGCCAGCTGTCCAGCACGTGGCCGGGATGCTCGCGCAGGAACCGCCGCCGCACTTCGACGTACCGGGTCGGCGTGAGCCCGGTGAACGCCCGGAACTCGTGGCCGAAGTGGGCCTGGTCGAAGTAGCCTGCGCGACCGGCGAGGTCGCCCCAGTCGACCGGTCCGGCGGGGTTGATCGAGAACACGGTGGCGGCGAAGCGGTAGGTGCGGGCCAGCCGCTTCGGCGTGACGCCGACGAGCTCCTTGAACCGCTGTGCCAGATGAGTGCTGCTGACACCGGCTGCCACCCTCAGGTCGCCGATCGCCACCGCCCCGCTGGTCGCCGCGATGACGCTGCTCGTATGGCGCACCAGCCCCAGGCCGGCGGTCTCGCACAGCCGTCGTGTCAGCTCCTCCTCGAGCAGCGTCAGCATCTCGTGCGGCCCGTCCGCCGTGGCCAGCCGGTCTCGCAGCTCAGCTACGGCGGGCCGGCCCCAAACCTGCTCTACCGTCACCGGCCGGTCACACAGCTCGGCCGCGGGCATCGACAGGAACGGCGCCAGCCCCCACGGCTTGAAGTGCACGCCGACGGACCGGGTCCAGAGCGGGTAGCCGAACTCCAACGCGCGGGTGGGCGTGGTGACCACGCAGCCGTCGGCGTACTCGGCCGTCTCGATGTCGGTGCCGGCGCGGATGCGGAACGGCGCCCCGAGGTTGACGATGAGCAACGCCGACGGCATCGGCGGCAGCGTCAGCCGGGAGTACGGCGACGCACCCTGCAGGTAGTAGAGGTCGTCGATCAGCCCGTCCAGCGGCGGTCGCGGCACTCTGGACACGTACTGCACGCCCCCAGCATCGCAGACGCCATCAGCGTCACCGGGTGAGGTGGAACGAGGACGGCCTGCTGGGCCGCATCGTCTTCGTGACCGTCAACTGCGACGCCACCTTCGAGCACATCGCGGCTGCGGGCGGTCGGCGAGCAGCTGACAACCGTGGAGGTCGAGCAGCGCGGATTGGTTGGTGAACGGTTGTGGGCGGTGCGGGACGCAGACGGGAAGCTGGGCAGCGGGAAGAACACCCGTCGCTTTCGCCGGATGCCGGGTCTGTTCATGCTCCGCGGGCACTTCGGTGACCCGGTGCCGGTCGTCGAGTTGCCTGATGGGCGCCGATTCGGTGCTGATGAGCGGGCCGGCCACGAGGCGGTCAGCGATGTGCTCGCTCGTCGCGTCACCATCGAGCGCGAGGCGGAGGTCATGCACCATGACGAGGGGCCCGTAAGCCTGATCAGCACGGCAGCCCTGCGAAGACTCCATGATCTCCTCGGGGCACCGGTTGACCCGGTGCGATTCCGGGCCAACCTCCTCGTCGACGTATCGGGGAGCGATTTCGTTGAAGACGGTTGGCTCGGCCGAGCCATCCGTATCGGATCCGACGTCGTGTTGCGACCCCGCCAACGGCTTACGCGATGCGTCATGGTCGACCTTGCCCAGGAGGCCCTACCGGCACACGGACAGCTCCTGAGGACTGTCGCGGAGCACAACGACATGACCCTCGGCGTGTGGGCAACAGTCGAACGCCCTGGTCGTATCGCCCTGCGGGATGCCGTCGAGCTTCTGCCGAGGTGACATCGACATCCAGCAGTGCCTTGTCAGGTCGTGTGGCGTTTGTTGCGGTGTAACGGTTCGACGGGGTAGCCGATCCCGCGTTGTCCAGGGCGCTGCGGAACCGGCTGTCGGCGCCGGCGTCCACGGCCAGCAACGGCGGACGCAGCCCGTGGCCGGCCAGCTCGTCGAGCATCTGCACCACCAGCGCCCACTTCGGCCACGGCGCGCTGGCTCCTGACCCGAGGTGAGTTCGGTCGGCACCTGGCGTCTCTCCCTTGATCGGTCGATCCGCCGCTGCATGTACGGTCCCCGTCAGGCAAGGTGAAACGGAACCGAAGACGACCTGCGAACCACGCCCACGCCGGACAGGATCAAGATCATGTTAGGTAGGGTCGTCGCATGACTGACGCTGTCGTGATTCCCGGCGCGATGTTCGGACCGGGCGCTCCCCTGCTGATGTACGCCGGCGACGTGGCGGAACAACGGGGCGCGACGGTACATCGACACTCGTGGTCTCAGGAGTTTCCGAAGCTCGATCAGCCGGAGATCGAGAGCTGGGTCCGCGGTGAGATCGACCCGTTGGTCGACGCCATTGGCGGTCGCTCACTGTTGATCGGCAAGTCTCTCGGCACGAACGCGGCAGCGATCGCCGCCGAAAGAGATCTGCCCGCCGTGTGGCTCACGCCCCTGCTTACCCTGCCGTGGGTGGCTGATGCGTTGGGCCGCGCGACCGCGCCGTTCCTGCTCGTGGGTGGCACTGCCGACAAAGTTTGGGACAGCGGCCTGGCCCGCCGGCTGTCACCCCACGTGCTGGAGGTGGAAGGCGCCGATCACGGTATGTACGTACCCGGCCCGCTCACCGAGTCGATCGCAGTGCTCAGTCAGGTTGTACTCGCTGTGGAGGAGTTCCTCGACACGATCGGTTGGCCGAGCTCGACCCGGTGAACGTTGGTGGCCACAGACGTCGTCGACCCGCCGATCCCACCGGCACCTGCGCTGCCGACCCACTCGCCCTGCGCGTCGCGGACCCGCAACTGCACCCCGATGCACCCCGAGTCGACGATGTCCTCGGTGGCCCGCCGCAGCTGCGGCCGGCGCACAGCAGATCGAGATCGCCATCGGCGGTGACGGTTCCGCCCTCCTCCACTGGTGGGTGGAGCTCGCCCAGCGCCGCTGGATGGGGGCGGCGTTGACCCGGTCGCCGCTCACGATGCCGGGGAGCACGACCGGCCCGTCCTGGCGCGCGGGGCCCGCGCGTACCGGCGACAGCCATGACGCAGGCCGCCGGCCCGCCATCCGCCTCCGTCGCGGCCAGCACGGACGGCTCGGCGAGCTGCGCACCGCGTCATGACCAAGACGTGGCCTGCTGACGTCGTGCGCTCAAAGGGTGGTCCCGACTGGGATGTTCGTTGTCGGCCCGGAATCGGTCGACGGGGTACCCCACCGGGCGGTCAGCCAGGTCAGCGGCAGCCCGGCAAGGCACATGAGCAGGCCGGCGGCAACGACCGCCGACAGGCCGTTGCTGGTGAGGGTCCAGCCGCCGAGCAAGGCACCGGCCGCGATGCCGGCGTTGACCGCGGAGGCGGGCAGGCTGGCCGCCAGATCGCGCGCCGGGCCGGCCAGCGTGGCCACCCGGTACTGCAACGCCGGAACCAGTCCGAAGCCGACCAGGCCCCACGCCAGCAGCGCCACGGCGACGACGGCTGGCACGGTCCCGGTCAGGTAGAGCAGGCCGAGAGACAGCAGGAGTACGACGTTGGCCGTCAGCAGCGTACGAGAGGCGTCGCGGTCGGCTGCCCAGCCGCCGACGAACGTGCCGATCGCCGTCGCGACGCCGTAGGCGAGCAGGAAGCCGCTGACCTGGGCACCGGAGATGCCGGTCACTTCGAGCAGGAAGGGCGTGATGTAGGTGAAGACAGTGAACTGCCCGCCCAGCAGCAGCATCCCGATGGCTAGCATGACCAGGACGCGGGGCGCGAACGCGGATCGGGCCTGGCTGCGTAGCCCCAATGCCTGGTTGGCGGCGACCTTCGGTATCAGCAGCAGCAGGCCCACGAGGACGACGACTCCCACTCCGGCGATCATGATGAAGGAGCCGCGCCAGCCGAGCGTCCTGCCCACCATGGTTCCCACCGGGACGCCCATGGCGGTGGAGACGGCGATCCCGCCTATGACGACGGAGATGGCCTGGCCCATGCGGTCGGCGGGAACGAGGGAGCCGAGCGTGGCGAAGGCCGCAGCGATGAAGACACCGTGCAGCGACCCGGCCACAACTCGAGCGGCGAGCAGCAGCTCGAAGCTGGCGGTGGCGACCATCGCCACGGTGGCAAGCAGAAAGACCAGCATGGAAGCCCACAACAGGGTCTGCCGCTGCACGCGGATGGTCAGCGCGGTCAGCACGGGTCCGCCGATCGACAGGCCGAGGGCGTACGCGGTGACCAGGGCACCGGCCGCGCTGACGGTCACGCCGGTGTCCGCGGCGATGAGGTCCAGGACACCGACGATCACCAGTTCGGTGCTGCCGAGGACAAACGTGGCAAAGAACAACGCCGTCAGTGCCAGGTTGCCTCGAACTCGGCTCACGGCTTGGGATGGATGCACGTTCACGCTCCCGTTGCTGGTCCCGGGGTATGGGCGGCGCCGGCCACATGGGCCCGCCCTGGCGTCGCGATGATCGGCGGGGTGGGTCACCGGCCCGCCGCGGCAAGAGCCATCCTTGTGATTCGGTCCGAGGGGAACAACGGCCGTGTGCGCAACGCCGGTTAACACAGCGGTTCACGGTCGGGTGGGCGTGGTGGAGCAGCGTCTGCACGCGAGTCCGACGCGGGCCGGCCGGGCGATCAGAGGGCAGAAGCGTGACGTCGGTACCCCGCTGTTCGAGGACAGCGGACGCGCGTACGGCCGGTCGGCGGCCCTGATGACGTGGCTCTTCGGCGAGCGTAAGAAAGCGGTGACCCTCGCGCAGCCTCGCCACGCCCGCCCGTTCGTGAACCGCTGTGTTAACCGGCGTTGCGCACACGGCCGTTGTTTCCACCTGGTCGGGCGAAGAGGGTGAACCTTGCTACGGAAGACCGTGGCCAGGGCCACTATCCCGAAAGACCGTGACATGCACCTGCCTGATTTTTGCGCCGATCGCGAGACGCGGCCGGCTTACCATGATCTGTCCGCTGGCGAGGACCTCGCTCGGCTTGAGCTGGCTGCCGCCGCGCGGCACGGCGTGGGCGCGCGGCGGCACTGATGGAACCCACGGACATCCTGCCGATCGTCGCGATCCTGTCGATCGTCACTGTCGAGTTCGGCGGGCACGCGCTGCTGCGCTTCATCACCACTGACCGGGATCGGCTGGGAGCTTTCCGCGAACGATTCTTCCGGGCTGGCCATGCGCACGCCGGAGTGCTGCTGGTGCTCTCGCTCGTGTACCTGCTCTACCTGCCCCGTGCCGGATTCTCCGACGCTGGGGAATGGCTGTGCGGGGTGGTTCTGCTGACGGGGGTACTCGCACAGTCGGGCGGGTTCTTCCTCCACCTGGGTGTCGGCAAGGAGGGCGGTCGCTCGCCGGGCACGATGCTCACCCGCAGTGGCGCCCTGCTGCTCGCTGTCGCTCTCGTGGCCTTGGCGGCAGGCCTCATCCGGGCCGCATGACAGGTCCGGTGCGCTTGGCCGGCACGTAACCCGGCATTGCCGCTCGCCCGGCACGGATGAGACCCTGCTGATCGCCGCAGCGTCGATCGCGCCGGCGATCGGTTCCTTCTCGACACGACGAGGACCATGATGTATCTGATCACCGGCGCTACCGGCAACGTGGGCGCGGCATTGACCCGGGCACTGGCTGCGGCCGGCGCACCGGCACGAGCATTGGTCCGCCGACACATTGCGGCGTGGCCGGACGGAGTCGAAAGCGTCCTCGGTGACCTCAACCATCCCGAGACCCTGACCGACGCGTTCCACGGCGTTCGCGCGATGTTCCTGCTGCCCGGCTACGCAGACATGCCAGGCATGCTCGCGCGGGCCAGATCTGCGGGAGTGCGGCACGTGGTGCTGATGACCGCCGGGTCGGCCGCGCTCGAGGATATGACCAACGCGATCTCCCGGTACATGACGCTGTCCGAACGCGCAGTACGCGCCTCCGGCCTGGCCTGGACGATACTGCGGCCACGGGCCTTCATGTCCAACACGCTGCGCTGGCTGCCGCAACTGCGCGAAGGCGACATCGTACGCGTGCCGTTCGCGGCAGTGCGGACCGCCTGCATCGCCCCCGAGGACATCGCCGCGGTCGCCGCGACAGCGCTCACGGGCGAGGGGCACGAGGGGCGCGTCTACGAGCTGACCGGTCCTCGCGCGCTGACGCCCGCCGACCAGATCGCCGTGCTGGCCGAGGTGCTCGGTCGCGACCTGCACTGTGTCGGCCTCTCGGACGCCGAGGCTCACGCCGACATGGAGAAAGACATGCCCGCCGAGTACGTCGACGCCTTCTTCCGCTTCCATCGGGACGGCATCCTCGACGAGTCGCGCGTTCTCCCCGACGTCGAGGAGGTGACTGGACGCCCAGCGCGCTCTTACGAGGAGTGGGCGCTCCTCCACGCCGACGATTTCCGGTGAGCCTTCCCGACGCTGACCTGATGAGAGGCAAGCAGAGTGCGGCGCCTCACCACAGCCGCTCCCAGCTCCGAGAACGGTGGCGGATTCAGAGGGTCGCGGTGCCGAGGTCACGGACCACTCGGGCCAGGGCGCGAATCTGTTCGGAGTCGGAGTCGCTTCGCCAGACGAGGCCCCAGCGCAGGCGGGGAGCATCGTGGATGGGCAGGTAGCGGATGTCCGGGCGGGCGTAGTACCGGGCGGCGTGGGCACCCAGGTGGTGCACAGCCTCCCCGGAGCCGACGGTGGTGAGGATGTCGTCCATACCCCGGGCGGCCGGGCCGCGCTCGACGCGGCGACCGCGGGGAGTGTGGAACGGCAGGAAGGCATCCTCCCAATAGTCCGGCAGGGGCGCAGAGGGGCCGAGTACGGCGAAGTCGCCCAGGGCTTCGATCGAGACGGACTGGTGCACGGCCAGTTCGTGGCCGGGTGCGGCGAGCAGTACCCGAGGCTCGGTGAAGACCGCGGGGCCGACGGTGAGGTCGGGCTCCTGCACCGGCAGCCAGGAGAGCAGCACGTCCACGGATCCGTTGCGCAACGGCTCGAACGGGCTGATGAACGGGTTGTGGCGGATCTGCAGTCCCCACTGCGGATGGCGGGCGCGGAATGCCTGCCAGTAGCAGCGCAGGTCGTAGGCGTTGCCGGGCAGCATGCCGAGGCGCAGGACGGCGGTCGCGCCCTGCGCGGTCAGCCTGGCTCGCTGCACGCTGTCGTGCAGCCCCCGGTAGGCGGGTAGCAGATCGGCGTACAGCCGTTCGCCGATCGCGGTGAGACGAACGCTGCGGCTGGTGCGATCGAACAACCTCGCGCCGATCTCGCGCTCCTGCCTCTTGATCGCCTGGCTGACCCGCGCCGGGCTCACATGCAGCCGGTCAGCGGTCCTGCCGAAATGCAGCTCCTCGGCGAGCGTCAGAAATATCTCGACGTCGCGCAGCTCCATCACGCCTCCCTAGTCGTGAACCACGGTGTCAACCAGCGATGCCGAAAGGAGCCGCTGGCGTGTCTCGGCCCGGGGGCATGTCCCGGCAGTTCCGTCCAGCCTCGCCGAGTTCACGGTGTGTCATCGACTGCCGTGGGTGGGCTCGGCCGGCCCGATCGGCCTGGGCGCCACGAACTGTGGGCCCGGCCGTACGCCTGGGCGGGTGATGGCGGTGGACCTCTGCGGGTGTCGACGACGGATGCCGCCCGCAGGCGCGGCGGGCGCACAGGGAAGGAAACGACTCTCGTGTCGGCCCCGCCCGCGGTCTCACCGTCGCCCTCGCGCGAACCGCCGATGAGGCCGAGGCAGGCAAGCCGGTCCAAGGGTCGAATGAGTCTGGTAGATGTCGATTCATTCTTAACCCACCGGCCTCATGGAGATCGCCCAGAAGTCGGCGTAGCGGCCACCGCGGCGCAGCAGATCGTCGTGGCTGCCGTCCTCCACAACCCGACCACCATCGAGAAACACGACACGGTCGGCGCGTCGGACGGTACGCAGCCGATGCGCAACCATCACCACCGTCCGGCCCGCCATCAGACGGTCAATGCCCTCGTGGACGGCCGCCTCGTTCACCGGGTCCAGTGCGGAGGTCACCTCGTCGAGGAGCACGATCGGGGCGTCCTTCAGCAGCGCTCGCGCAATCGAGACCCGCTGGCGCTCACCACCCGAGAGGAGTGCGCCGCCCTCACCGACATTCGTCGCCCACCCGTCGGGCAGTCTCTCGATCACCTCGTCCAGCCGCGCTGCGGTCGCGGCTGCCCGCACCTCGTCTTCGCCGGCGTCTGGACGACCGAGACGCACGTTCTCCTCGATAGTGCCGTCGAAGAGATAGACGTCCTGGAAGACGATGGCCATCTGCGCCATCAACACCTCGGTGTCGATAGCGCGCACGTCCGCGCCACCCACGCGCACCGCGCCCGCGTGTACGTCGTAGGACCGCGCGAGCAACTGCAGCAGCGTGGTCTTGCCCGCACCCGATGGTCCGACAACGGCGAGCCGCTGCCCTTCCGGCACGGACAGCGACACGCCGTCGAGCACCGTACGGTCGCCGTGCCGAAAGACGACGGAGGTGAACTCCAGGCCATGGCCGACCGGCTGGACCGGTTGACGAGGCTCCGGGAGCGGCTCGGTGCTCAACACCGTATCGAGCCGCGTCAGCTCCGCACGTGCGGCGCGAATCTTGCCACCGAACTCCGCCAGCGACAGCAGCGGATCCGCGCAGCGCGCGGCCAGCACCAGGATCGTCAGGACCTCCGCCGCGCCGATGTTCTCGCTGAGCACGAGATAGGCGCCCAGGGCCAGCAGAGCGGTAAACATGGCCTGCACCGTGAACGCCGACCCCAAGGCTCCGGGCAGGGCCTTGAGCGAGGAACGGCGGGCCGCACGCTGGACCTCACGCAACGAGTCGTCGAGCAGCCGGAAGCGCTCGCCGGTCCGGCCACCGGCGCGCAGCACCGGCTGTGCCTGCAGGTACTCGATGACTCGCCCGGTGGCCTCACGGTCGCGCGCGCCGCGCTCGGCGTCGGTGGCAGCCGTCGAGCGTCCCGTCCAGATCTGGACCGCTGCCACGATCGGTACGGCGACCAGCGCGGCCAGGCCCATCCGCCAGTTGAAGGCGAGCATCACGACGACGATGGTCAGGGGCGTCACGCAGGCGGTGATGAGCGGTCCGAGCAGATGCGCCGCCACGCTCATCGCCTGTAGGAGACCTCGGCTGGCCAGGATGGACACCTCCCCGACCCGCCCGGCGCTGTACCAGCCCATCGGAAGCCGGGCCAGGTGCTCACCGAGCCGGTGGTACATGCCCCGCAGCATCGTGGTCCCGACGCGGAATCCGGACAGGTTGCTGAGGTATTGCAGTACCGCGTAGACCGCGACCGCCGCTCCGAACGCGATCAGCCAGGGCCACGCATCCGCCGGGCTGCTGCCGAAGAGTGCCCGCAGGACGGGCACCAGTAGTGCGTAGGACAGGCCCTCCACGATCGCGGTCGTCGCCATCAGGGCCACGGTGCGGCGCATCCTCGGGGCGTACCCCTCCCCCAGCACGCGCAGCAGCATTCGAATCATCGGGGCTCGTCTCCTCGCAGTACGCCACCGCGGTTCTCGCTCTCGCCGGCGAGCGCGGATTGGTGGGCTTGCCAGAACGCCGCGAACTTTCCGCCCCGGGCCAGCAGATCGGCGGGTCGGCCGCGCTCGGCGATCGATCCGTTCTCGAGCACGACGACGGTGTCGGCATCGGCGATCGTCTCCAGCCGATGCGCGATGACCAGAATCGTCCGATCGGCCGACAACGTTGCCAGTGCCTGGCGCACCGCCTGCTCGGTCTGCGGGTCGACGAAGGCGGTCGCCTCGTCGAGAACCAGCACCGGCGTGTCGGCGAGCAACGCTCGGGCGATCGAGATCCGCTGCGCCTCGCCGCCTGACAGCTTGACGTCTTCGCCGATCACCGTCTCGTACCCGCGCGGCAACTCGAGGATACGATCGTGGATGTTCGCGAGCCGGGCGGCGCGAACCACGTCGTCGAGGCCGGCACGCGGCACCGCCAGGGCTATGTTGTCCGCGACCGACGCGCGCAGCAGGCGGACCTCCTGGAAGACGAAGGAAACTCTCCGGTAGAGCTCCTCGCTGGCGATCTCGCGCAGATCCACCCCACCAAGGGTGACCGAACCGTGCGTCGGGTCGAAGAACCGCGGTAACAGCTGAACCAGCGTGGACTTCCCGCTCCCCGACGGCCCCACGACCGCGGTCACCGTCCCCGGCTCGAGCACCAGATCTATCCCGTGGAGCACCTCGTGATCGTTCTCGTAACCGAACCGGACGTCGCGCAGTTCCACCCGGTGACCCTTCGGCGTGACCGGGCGGGCGGGCTCCGGCAGTGACTCCACCGAGAACACCTCCCGGATCCGGCCGAGCGCGCGTGCGGCGGCCCGCATGTCATCGAAGCCGTGCCCGAGGGCGGCCAACGGTGCGGTCAGGCCGAGTCCGAGCAGTAGGAAGGGCAGCAGGTCGGCCGGGGGCATATCGCCCCGGATGATGAGAGCCGCACCACCGATCAGCACCACCAGAAGCACGAAGGGCGGCGACAGTGCCAACGCCATCCCTGCGGCGATCGGCGAGAGGCCGATAACCCACTTGAAGAAGGTGCTGACGAAGTCCTCCACGGCCGTGGAGAACTTCCGGTGGGCGCGCCCGGATCCGCCGAACGCCTTGATGACTGCGATGCCCTGCACGAACTCGACGACGGAGTTCGCGATGCGGCCCATACCGCGATCGAACTCCTTCTCCTCGCGCTGCCGGGCCGGGGTCATCATCAGGGGAACCAGTGCCATTGCCAGGATCACCGGAATCAGCGTGATCAGCGTGAGCCGCCAGTCCACGGTGACGAGATAGGCCAGCGACACCAGCGGCACCACGAACGCGGAGACGAGCTCGCCGGGGGTGTGCGCGATGAAGGGATGCACGGCACTCACGTCTTCCCCGACCAGCTTCGTCAGCTCGCCGGTCCGGCGTTGTGAGAACCACCCGATCGGCACGCGTCCCAGCCGCGCGGCCAGAGCCCGTCGAAACGACAGTTGTACCTGGTTGTCCACGAGATGCCCGATCCCGGAGGATGCGGTCGTGAACAGCAGCCGGACGAACAGACCGGCCGCACCCAGGATCACGACGTGCCAGACGTTTCCCTCAGCGAGCGGGCCGGGCGCCAACAGGGTGCGGCCCAGTTCGACGACCGCCAGCAGCGGCGCCAGACCCGCGACGGCGCCGATCACCTGTAGGACTACCACAGCTGCGAAACTCCACAGATGTCGGCGCAGCAACCGCGCCACGCTGTGCCCCGCCGCGGAGCCGGCATCCGGCAGCGGCGCGGACCGCACTTCCGCCTCGGCAAGGCCGGTGCTGGTCATCACTCTCCCGTCTTCGTCAATCTCGTCGTGAATCGTGGCCGGCCGCGACCACCCACTCGTTGCACACGGCGCTGCGTGCCGAGTCCCGCGTTCCACCCCGGTGACATCTCGGCCGGACAAAAGTGCCGGCGGCCGCGCGTACGTGCCTGCCGGGCCGCTGGTGCGGCATGCCGGGCACGCCCGCCCTCGCCGGGCACGCCCGCCCTCGGCGGGCGCAGCGCGTAGCCGAAGGCGGGCGTGCAGCCCAGGTGGTGCCGTCGCGCCGCCGTGACCCTGTCCCGGTCGATCAGCGACCTCGATCAACCAGCGTGCGCGCTCTGGCTACGGACGTCGCTGCCGAAGGCATGCCCTGCCTGGGCGTTTGTGCTACCCGCACATCGCCCGCTGGTAGAGGGCCGACAGCGCATCGTCGATCGGGTGGGGCTGCGGCTTTCCCGAGGAGTCCAGCTTGTTCCACCTCACGAGGTTCATCGCCACGGACAACTGCCGCTTGCCGTCGGAGCTGGTCAGGACCATGGTCTCGGCCCCCCAGACGGTGCCGTCGTGACCCCAGAAGGTGCCGCAGTCGGGGATCGTGACTCGAAGGAGACCCAGGCCGTAGTCCTTCATCCTGTAGCCGTCCTGACCGAGAACCGGATTGGTGCGCTGCATCTGCGCAAGTGACGACGGCTTGACCAGCTTGCCGCTGAAGAGCAGCCGGTAGAAGCGGTTCATGTCCTCGACGGTCGATACCAGGGCGGCCCCCGTACCTACCCAGGACATGTTGTAGACGCTGTAGTCGCGCGGCGGGTCGATCACGCCGAACAGCCCCTCGTACATCCGCGAGTGCGGCCCCTTGACGCGCATCCCCGTCGGGAATTCGGTGTTCCGCAGCCCCGCGCGTTCAATGACATTCCGGGTGATATATCCCTCCGCCGTGTCACCGGTCACCTGCTCCAGGAGTTCGCCGAGGAGGAGGTAGTTGGTGTTGGAGTACACACCCGTGGGGCCGCCGGGCTCGCCGGCGGGTGGCGCCTCGACCCCCATCTTGATCAGCTCGGCTGGGCTGAACTGCCTGGACCGGTTGTCGTCAAGGCTCTTGGCCGCCGTGGCGGACGGGAACTCCTGCAGGGAGGGAAACGCGTAGGGCAGGTATTCGGGGAAGCCGCTGGTGTGGTTGAGCAGCATTCGAACCGTGATCCTGTCGCCCCGTTGTCCCGGCACCATCTGCGGCAGGTAGCGGCCGATCGGCGCGTCGAGCTCGATCCGCCCCTTCTCGACCTCCTGCATCACCGCAACGGCGGTGAAGGTCTTCGTGATGCTGCCGACACGGTGTCGCATGTCGGGCCTGACGGGGCGGCCAGTCTTGACGTCGGCGACCCCGGAGGCGTCGCGCCATACCTGGCCACCGTGGCGCACCTCGGCAAACACGCCCGGCATCCCCGCGCGGTGGACACCGTCCAGGGCGGACTTCAGCCTTCCAGCGTCGATGCTGGACGACCCGACCGTGCTGCCGGCCAGCACGCTTCCTCGGTCTGCGGGCACCGAGCCCGCCGCCACCACGCCCGCGCTGACACTCAGCACGGCAGCACTAGCCCATGCCGTTAGTTGAATCTTCAAAACACCCTGTCCTCTCCTACTTGTGGGTGCGCCGGGCACTTCCCCGATCCTCTGGCCATCTCCGCCCCGTCAGCCTGTGCATGGTGCAGGGCTCGCCGAGTCGCCCCAGGCTCATATCCCCCGTCACGAACCCGGTCCCTTCGCACCGGCTCGAGTCCCTGAGCCCCTCCGGTTGGCATCCGATTCACGGATCGCCGTCGGGCGAGCCAGAGCAACACACCCGGACGAATCCGGCAGCCCTCACCCACGCGGCCACCCCAGCCCATCGATCGCGGCAAGCGCACCGGTCGCGATCGAAGGCGGTCGGCGTCGGCGGCCCAAGCTGACGCGCATGCAACCGCGCCAGCAAGAACTCCGCCTCGAGCGCCATCGGAAGCTCCTCCGAGAGGGGCTTTAGGAACGCGTTCCGAAATTTAGCACGGGCATGGGATCTTGTCGAACCACTGGTCACATGGCGACCGGTCGAGGCGGCCCGGACGGCTCCGGGCACGAGGAGTCAGCGCCACACCCCACGACCGGCGCGCTGGGCAACCGACCTCGCATCCGAGGCGCGCCCGACATACTCAGCGCCACCCCGGCTCGCAGACCTGGCGCCTGGATGCGACCGACCCATCGCCGGCATGCTCGCCAGGGCCAGGGCCAGTGCCAGTCCGGTCCCGCACGCGTGGCGGCGCTTGCCGCGTAGCCGCGAAGCACGACGTCGGAGCACCACAGTGGACCGCCGGCCCGCCACCCGTCGTCCACGCCGCCCGACAGGCGGGCACCGGCCACCGCAACCACGCCGAGCAGCACGCTGCCCTCGGCGGCTACATCCGCTGGCACAACCACCGCGCCCGACAAGAGTCCGGATTCGCGATCAACTCCAAGGTCTGCCACCCGGACCACCCGTTCAAGGCCGCACGACGAGGCGCTGGGTTCATCCGGAGAGTCGATCCAACCGGACCTCCGCGTTTCTGCGGACGTGGTCGACGGGGTCGCTGTCACGCGGTACGTCGTGGCGTTGTTCCCGCCGTCCGTGACCGTCGCCGACCGAGCGCGCCCGGTCGAGTCCCACCCGGCGAACACGACCGGACCCGAGGTCGACATCGGCCGGTTACACGGTCGACGTTCAAAGACAGGGCACTAGTCTGCCGAGGGTGTCTGGCCAGCCCGCCGCAGGACGACGAGGGCGATCAGGGCAGCGGCGACCAGGAGCGCGGCGCTGAGGGTCAGGCCGAGCGCGTACCCGTCGTTGAGGGCATCCCGCGAGACGGACTGGCCGGTGCGGTGGTGGGCGGCGGTGCCGAGAGCGGCCAGCCCGAGCGAGGCCCCGATCTGGCGTGAGCTGTTGAGCAGCCCCGATGCGGTGCCGGTCTCGCTGGGCGCGACGCCGACGGTGGCGGTCGAGACCACGGGCCCGAGGCAGAGCCCGAAGCCGATGCTCGCGACGATCGAGGGCCCCAGGACGTCGGCGGTGAAGGTGCCGTCCGGGCTGATCAGGCCGAACCAGGCGAAACCGGCCGCGGTCAGCAGCCCACCGCCGACCAGAAGAGCACGGGGAGCGAAACGATAGCCGAGCTTGATGGCGAGCACGGACCCGGCGATCACGCCGAGGGCGAACGGCAGGAACTGGACTCCGGTCAGGGCCGGCCCGGTCCCGAGGACTCGTTGCAGGTAGAGGGACATGAAGTAGAAAGCCGAGGCCATGGCGGCGCCGACCAGGAGGTTGTAGGCGTTCGCGCCAGCAACCGAGCGGCTGGCGAGCAGGCCCAACCTGATCAGCGGTTCCCGGGTGGTGGTCCGCTGGATGAAGATGAACAGGGCCAGCAGCACGACGGCAGTCGCCAGGGTCGTCAGGGTGACCGGCGAGGTCCACGCATACCGTTCGGTGCGGACGACGCCGAACACGAGCAGGGTCATTCCGGCTGTCGCCAGAATCGGACCCAGGACGTCGGGACGGCTTCCTCGAGCAGGGGGTGCGTCAACGGGGACACCGCGCCAGGCCAAGGCCAGCGCGCAAGCGGCGATCGGCAGGTTCACGAACATCACCCAGCGCCAGCCGGCGTACTCGGTGAGCAGGCCGCCGATCAGGACGCCGAGGGCGCCGCCGGCGGCGTTCATCGCGCTCCATACGCCGAACGCCCGGATGCGAGCCTTCCCTGCGGGGTACGCCCGGGTCAGGAGCGCCAGCGCGGCCGGCGCCAGCGCGGCCGCCCCGATCCCCTGCGCGGCGCGGGCAGCTATCAGATGTCCCGGCTCCTGGGCGAAGCCGCCAGCCAGGGAGGCGAGGCCGAACACGGCGAGCCCGAGCAGCAGTACCCGCTTGTGGCCGTATCGGTCGGCCGTCTTGCCGCCGAGCAGGAGCAGCCCGCCGAAGGTGAGAGCGTAGGCGTGGATCACCCAGGTCAGGTTCACCGCGCTGAAGCCGAGGCCCTCAGCGATCTGCGGGAGTCCGACGTTGACGACAGAGAGGTCCAGCGACACCAGGAACTGCACCAGGGCTACCGCGGCGAGGGTAGGTTCTGGCCGGACATCCGGGTCGATGACCTTTTCTTCGCTTGCCGATCCCGTGCTGGTCAACTGTCTCAGTCCTCCGGGCCGTTTCTGTCGCTCGTGGCTTGCGGGTGCCCGGTCTCGGGCGCGAGCGGCGATGGTCTGCGGATTCTCGGGCTCGCCGGGCGCAGCGCCTGGTGGTTGTCGACCCGATGCGCCGTCCAGTTCGACGACGAAGGATCCGCACCGGCTGGCCGCATGTTCGGCACACCGGCGGCCAACGCCCTCCGACAAGATCGGGTCGATGGCGCACGCAGCTTTAGGAACATGTTCCGAAAGTAGCACGGGACCGGGCGTCGCCAACACGCAGACCCACCCAAATCGCTGGCGCCGATTCGGGACAGCATGATGGGACAATGCCTCGACCTGACGCACCGCACGGCCGCACCGGCCGGCCACCGGTGACATCCCGTACGCAGATCCTGGCCGCGGCCCGCCACATCATCGATCGCGACGGGTGGGAGAAGCTGAGCATTCGTCGACTGGCCGCCGAGCTGGGCATCGGGGCCACGACCCTGTACCACCACGTACGGGACCGGGAAGATCTGCTCATCCAACTGCTCAACGAACACGCCGATCAGACCCTGCACCGCGAACTGCCGAGCGAGCCGCGAGACCGCATCATCGCGGCAGCCACCGCGATCCACGATTCGCTCGCCGCCTGGCCATGGGCGGCAGAGGTCCTCACGGCTGACGGTTTCCTCGGCCGCCTCGGCGGTTCCGCTCTGTGGATGGTCGAGGCCATCGTCTCCGGGGCGATTGACCACGGATGCGCGCCCGAGCAGGCCGTCCACGTCTTCCGCAGCATCTGGTACTACACCGTGGGCGAAATCCTGGTTCGCGCCCACTCCGGCGGCCAGCGGGCCGGCGGGGGCTCAGCCGCCCACCTCGACACCTTCTTCGCCGACGTCGACAAGTCTCAGCTGCCACGCCTGGCCGAAATCGGTGACCAATGGCCAGCACTGGCTTCGCGAAACACTTACCCCCAGGGACTCCGCCAGTTCGTTGACGGACTGCTTCCGAAGACCCCGCCTCCCACTTGACCATGCCGGCCGGTGGCTGGTGCCACCAGAGTCGCGGTCCGGCGACTGGCCGAATGTGGAGCTCAGGTTCGCATTGATCGGTTCGTTGGGCCGCTGGCGCAGGTGCCCCGAACAGCGACGGCTCGAGCAGACGGTCAGGAACTGTCCGACAGACCTGTCGAGTGGTCCCTGTCTGTCGTTCGCGCCGCGGCACCCTTGTGCCACCGCCCGGGCCGGCCGGCTCGGGTGGTGGCACAAGGCACTCGGCCAGGGCGCCTGATGCGGTCCGTACCGCAGCGGTTCAACGGCTGGCTCGCCAAGGCCGGGGCGAAGCCGAACGTCGATGCCGCGTACGGCCAGTCCCGTCGGTGTCGACGGCGAGGTGAGTGCTCATGCGTGGCGGACGACGCGGTGCGACAGCGCGGCTGCGCTCGCATACGGTCGGGCTGCCGGATCGAGCGGGGCGTCAGAGCGTCAGGATGATCTTTCCCTTGGCGCGGCCGGCCTGGCCGATCTCGTGGGCCGTAACAACCTGTTCGAGGGGCAGCACCGTGTCCACCTCGACGCGGAGTTGTCCCGTGCCGACCAGGCCGGCGAGGGACGTGAGCCCGGCGCTGTCCGGCTCGACGATCATGAATCGGGCACGCTTGCCCTCCCGGGCTGCCTCCTCCTCCAGGTACGTCTCGGCCGGCGAGGCAAGGGCGACCAGGATGCCGCCCGGGCGCAGGGTCCGCAGCGAGCGAGGCCCATACTCGCCGCCGATCGAGTCTATGACCACGTCGAGGTCGTGGAGGCGCTCGGCGAAGTCCGTCGTCGTGTAGTCGATAACCTCGTCGGCGCCCAACCCACGGACGAACGCGTGCTTGGCGGCGCTCGCGGTGCCGATGACGTACGCGCCGCGCGCCTTGGCGATCTGCACGGCGAGGTGGCCGACGCCGCCCGCGGCCGCGTGAACCAGTACACGCTGGCCCGGACGGACGTCGGCGATGTCGACGAGGGCCTGCCAGGCAGTTAGTCCGGCGAGCCCCAGGCCGGCTGCCTCGACGTGGGACAGTCCGGCGGGCTTGCGGGCAAGGTGCCGCGACGGTGCCGTGACGTACTCGGCGTAGGTGCCGGCCGCCCGCGGTAGCAGTGGCATGCCGAAGACCTCATCACCGGGCCGGAACAGCGCGGCGCCGACACCGACGGCTTCGACCACGCCGGACAGGTCCCAGCCCAGCCGCACCGGCCGGCCGAGCAGGCCGCCGGTCGCGCGGTGCCAGAAGTCGGTCGGGTTGACGCCGGTCGCGTGGACCCGGACGAGCACCTCCGCCGGGCCGGGCTCGGGACGGTCGACCTCCACCAGCTTGAGAACTTCGGGCCCGCCGAACCGGTCCTGTTCGATCGCACGCATCGCATGCCTTTCTGTTCATTTTCGATGTGCGCGATCACTTTGCCGAAGTCGCTGTCGGGGTTCGAGTGGCCAGATCGCCAATATGTGGAAGGATCTGGCCATGCATCGCGTGGTTGTCCTGGCGCTCGACGGCGTGTACCCGTTCGAGTTGAGCATCCCCGTCCGCATCTTCGGCACCGCCGTAGGTCCCGACGGCGAGCCGCTCTACGAGGTCATCACCTGCAGTGTCGACGGCAAACCAGTCGCCACGAGCGCCGACTTCGCCGTTGCCGTGCGGCACGGCGCCGAGGCGATCGACACGGCGGACACCCTCGTGCTGCCACCCTTCACCTGTGAGCCCGGCGACCGGGACTGGCTACCCGAACCGGTCGCGGCGGCGCTGCGCCGGCTGCGGCCGGGTGCCCGGATCGTCTCCATCTGCACCGCCTCCTACGCGCTGGCCGCCGCCGGGCTGCTCGACGGCCGGCCGGCGACCACCCACTGGAACAACGCCATGCACTTCCAGAGCACGTTCCCGAACGTGAGGGTCGAGGCGGACGTGCTCTTCATCGACGACGGGAATGTGCTCACCGCGGCGGGCGTCGCATCCGGCGTCGACCTGTGCCTGCACCTCGTGCGCCGCGACCATGGCAGCGCCGCGGCCAACCGGGTGGCCCGGCTGTGCGTCGTGCCACCGTGGCGCGAAGGCGGCCAGGCGCAGTTCATCGACCGTCCGATGCCCGAGCCGACGAGCGCGACCACCTCCGAGACCCGGCAGTGGGCACTGAGTCAGTTGTACCGTCCAGTCACCCTCGCTGAGCTGGCCCGGCACGCGCGGATGAGCGTACGGACATTCTCGCGCCGCTTCCGCGCCGAGGTCGGCATGACACCGGGGCAGTGGCTCACGCGGCAGCGGGTCGAGTACGCCCGGCGTCTGCTGGAGACCACCGACCTGCCGGTGGACTCGGTCGCCGCCGAGGCCGGCTTCGGCACCGCCGCGTCACTGCGTCAGCACTTGGCCAGCGCGATCGGCGTCTCGCCGACGGCGTACCGGCAGACGTTTCGCACGACGGTGCCGGAGGCCCGCGCGTCGTGACCGGTGGCCCGACCTGCCCGGCGCAGGGGCCAGACCGACCGGCCGGAGCGCCGGCAGGCGGTCGCCGACAACGAGCCACTCCGGACAGGTCACGGTGACGTTGCGTAGTGTCACGTCTGTGGCGTGAGGAACTGCCGCGGGCCGGCAACCATCTCGCGGCGACTGCCGTCCAAGGCACGTGGATCTGCTAGCAAACGCGCTCATGTTTCTCGCGGTGGCACTGGTCGGATATCTCACGGGGCAACGCTTCCCGCATCTGGGTGGGCGGATCAGCCGGTGGGGCAGTCGATACCGCGCGGCCGTGGTTCGACCGTCAGGACCGTGGCGTTGGCGGTCACGGCTGCTGCTCGCGGCAGGTGCGCTCGCCGCCACGGCGCCGGTGTGGCCGATCATCCAGCCCGGAGATCCCGTCGCGGACGAGATGTTGGAGCCGGCAGAGGTCGCCGTCATCGTTCCTGTGGTCCTCGTGTTCCCGGTCGCATGGGCCCTGCTGGGCCGGTCCAGGCCATCTGCCTGGCGCGTCGCTGTCGGGCTCGCCGCGTGTGTCGCCGGGTGGTCGCTGTGGACCGTCACGTTCGGCAGCTACGACACCCCGCCCACCATCGATGACGGACTGCGCTGGTACCTGGTGGCGACAGGCGCCATCGTCGCGTCCGCGACCGCAGTCGAGTCGCGGCAGAGGCGGCCAAGGCAACTGTTGACCATGCACTGGGCGATCGGCGCGCTCGTGTGGATGATCGGCGTGGCCGCCACCTTCGCGATACCGGTCGTCGGCGACCAGCAGGTGCCGCCGCGCGACGCGATCCTCCCGCTGCCTCCGACGATGACCGTGACCCACGAGGAAGCGCGGTGCGCCCTGCCCGAAACCGTCGGTTACGGTCCCCGCTCCTGCTCACGCGAATTCACGATCGCCGCCACCGACGGGGCGAACGCGCGAGAGCTGACCCGGCGGCTCGGCGAGCATCTGCAGCGCACCAAGGGCTGGCCGGCCACATGGTACGACCCGTCCACCGTCCAGTTCCCCTGCCGACGGATCGGCTGGCTCAACCCCTACGAACTGTGCGTCCAACTACGGCACGACGAATCGACGTCGACCGTCAAGCTCCGGATCGCGCACCACAACGGACGGAAAAGTGTCATCTACTGAGTCTTCCGCACAGCACCCCCGAGCACCGATCGTGATGCCCGAAGCGGTGGCCACGGGCGGCCGGTCACCCGGACAGCAACGGTGGTGTCTTCCGGCACTCCGGCACCGGCTGCTCACCCCGATGACGGATCACCCACGAACCACCCCCGACACGTCAATCAGACGCGCTTCCAGGCACTCCCCTGTCTGACGGCTGCTCGGCCGTACACAGCCGCTGGTAGCGCTGCACCGCAAGCAGAACCGCGAGCTGGCTGAATGCGCTGGCGGCGGCGCCGCTCTTCGACGCGCTGGCCGCGTTCCACCGGGACCATCCCCACAGCGAACTCGAACCGGTCGAGGAGAACTACGATCAGCCGGTCGCCCGCGTCCGCTCGGGCAGCCTCGACGTGGCCCTGGTCGGCCTCGCCGGTGACCCACCGGAACGCCTCACGACGCAGGTGATCACCAACGACCGCCTGATCGCTCTGACCCCACCAGGCAGTGAGCTGGCTCACCGAGGCCGGACTGCGTTGGCCGATCTTTTCGAGTACTCCGTTCTCTCTCTGCCGGTCGGAACCGGCATCCGAAACGTGCTCGACCAAGCGTGCGCCGCGCTGAACATCGACCCGGCGGTCGCCCTGGTGGCGACCTCTCCGGACACCGTCGCCGGGCTGGCCCGGCGGGGCCCGTGGGTGGCCGTCCTGGGCGCATCGATGGCAGACGCCTACCCGGACCTGGCGGCGGTTCCGATCGATGGTGCCGAGATCCCGGCGCTGCTTGCGTTGGTCTGGCCGGAACGCACCAGCCCGGCCCTGACAGTCTTCCTGCGGCATTGCCGGGAGGCATTTCGCGGTACGAGGTAGCTGACGGGAGACGCGTGCGACATCCGCGCGCCGTCCTACTTCGTGTCGCAAACCAGAGCAGGCCATTGGTTGGGCGATCACCGAGACGCTTCTGCCGCCGTCGCACCACGCCCCGACGATCGGAAGGGCCCGGGGCCGCCGGACGTGTGGGTCGGACCGACTCGAGGCGACCGGCCCGGCCGCAGGCCCCACTGCGCGGTGAGCGCCACGCAGAGCAGCAGCACCGCACAACACCAGAAGGTCCGCGTCGCGCCCTCGGTCAGCGCCGCCGGATCCGTCGAAACGTCCACACCGTGCACGGTGCGGCCGTACACCGTCACCGCCAGCGCCAGCCCCAGGGAGGCGCCGATCTGACCGGCGCTCTGCACCACGTCGGCGGCGGTGCCGACCGCCGGCCGGCCCACCGTCGACACCGCGGCCAGCTCGCACGACATCCAGAGGACCGGCAGGCCCGACCCGATCAGCGCGAGCCCGGGCAACACCCCGGTCGCATATCCCGAATCCGGGGCCAGCGAGGCGAGCCAGACCAGGCCCGAGCCGGTCAACCCGCAGCCGACCAGACACGACAGATGCGGCCCGCACCGCCCCAACAGGCGTGAAGACGACCTGCCGACCACGAGCACCCCGCCGACCACCGGTAGCAGGGCGCATCCTGCCGTCCAGGCGGTGTACCCGCGTGCCTCTCGGAGGTACACACTGCCCATGAACACGACCGGACCGGTCGCCGCGGCGACGAACAGGATTCCCAGGGCACCCGCGGCCAGCGAGCGATTCCTGAGCAGCACCACCGGAATGAGTGGCTGACCGGACCGGGCCTCGCACCGTACCAACGATCCGCCCAGCACCACCGCGACGGCCAACAGCGCGCAGGTGGACAGCCCGAATCCCTGGTCCGCGATGCTCACCAGCGCGTACACCAGGGTCAGCAACGTACCGACCAGGAGCAGCGCCCCCGGCGCTGCCACCGACGTGCCCCGGGGGCGCCGCTGCTCACCCGGTTCCAACCGGCGGCTCCCCGCGAGGGCGCCCAGGGCGAGCGGCACATTGAGCAGGAAGGCCCAGCGCCAGCCCAGGTGTGTCGCCGCGAGGCCGCCCACCAGCACGCCCGCGACCGACCCGATTCCCCCGGAGGCGGCCCACAGGGCAAGTCCAGCCCGCCGCTGCGCGTCCTCGGTCGCCACCGTCAGCAGCACGCACATGGCCGCCGGCACCAGTACCGCCGCCGCCACCGCCTGGCCGGCACGGGCCGACAGGAGCACCCATCCGGTGGGTGCCACCGCGCAGCACGCCGATGTGACGGCGAACGCCATGAGTGAGCCGCGCAGCAGGCCGCGCGCCGCGTGGCGGTCGCAGAGCCGGCCGCCAAGCAGTTGCAGTCCGCCGACGAGGAGCACGTACACATTGGTCACCCAGTGCGCCTCGGTCAGGCTCATGGACAGTTCGCGCTGAATGTCCGGCAGGGCGAGGACGACGAGTCCCGCGTCCGCGTTGGCCAGTAGCGGGGCGAGACAGACCAGCGGCAGCAGAAATCTGCGCGGCCGGGTCACGGCGGCGGGCATGCGGAGCTCCTGGGAGAAGGCGGGATGCGTTGCCGATGAGAACCCCGCGCTCCGGTGGCCGGTTGCAGCCGAGCCCGTGCAACCCGTTCGCAACCGTCGGGGTTCAACCACCGACAGCGCACCGCAAGGCTCCACCGGGTGAGAGCCTCAACCCAGAAGGACAGTGATGGATCTCAACCTCTCCGGTCGCGTGGCCGTGGTGACCGGCGCCTCCAAGGGCATCGGCCTGGCCGTGACCCGCTCCCTGCTCGAAGAGGGCGCCAAGGTCGTGGCGGTCTCCCGCAAGACCACGCCGGAGCTGGAGCAGCTGGCCGGCCCGAACCTGCTGCACGTGTCGGCGGACCTGATGGACCCCGAGGCTCCCGGGCAGGTCGTGGCGCGCGCGGTCGAGCACTTCGGCGGACTGGATGTCCTGGTGAACAACGCGGGTGGCCCGCCGCCCGGCATCACCATGCCGCGCACCGGCTTCTTCGACAGCAGCGACGAGCAGTGGGCCTCGATCTTCGAGTTCAACCTGTTCTCCGCCGTCCGCGCGATCCGCGCGGCCATTCCTCGGATGATCGAACGCGGTGGCGGCTCCATCATCAACATCTCCACCGGCATGGCCCGTCAGCCGGCACCGGTCAACATCGAGTACGGCGCCGCGAAGGCGGCCCTGTCCAACCTGACCAAGGCCCTGTCGGAGGAGTTCGGCCCCAAGGGGATCCGCGTCAACACCGTCTCCCCGGGTGCCGTGCGCACCGCCTGGTGGACCGAGGAGGGCGGTGCGGCCGACATTATCGCCGCGATGGCGGGTGCCGACCGCGACAGCGTCATGGACAGCATCGCCCCGCAGATGATGGGCCAGGTCACCGGCCGCCTCGTCGACCCGCAGGAGGTCGCCGACGCGGTGCTGCTGCTGGCCTCCCCGCGGTCGGCGAGCACCACCGGGTCGGACTACGCGGTCGACGCCGGCTTCCACAAGAGCGTCTGATCGGAAGCGCAGAACCTCACCGGCCGTGACGGTGGGGCTGACCTGTGCGCCCGCCACGACCCGGCGGGTCGCACCGACGGCACCGGAACCCCGGCGGCGCACCGCGCCGCCGGGGTTCTTCCGGGTCCACCCGGCCGGACGGACCCAATGCCGATTGTCCGAGGCGGCACCGCCTATCGAGGAGGAAAACTGTGCATGCCAGGTTCGAGCCGCCAGCCGGCGGCGGCATCGACACCGAGGTCGCGGTGGTGGGCGGCGGCCCCGTGGGCACCCTCGTCGCACGCGAACTCGCCCTGCTGGGCATCGACGTGACGATCCTCGAGAAGCTGCCCGAGCCGGACGGCATCTCCAAGGCGAGCACGCTGCACGCGCGCACCGCGCAAACCCTCGACCGTCGGGGGCTGCTGGAGGCGGTCCAGCCAGGCTGGTACGCCGCCTCGCGTGACACGCGCCAGCCGGTGCGGTTCCACTTCGCCTCGATCTTCGAGCTCGACCTGTCCCGCGTCGTCGAGGAGGGGCCGGTGCTCGTCGGCAGCCCACAGGCCTACGCCCAGGAGATCTTCGCCGCGGACGCCGTCCGGCTCGGCGGGCGGTTGCGGCGTGACGCGGAACTGGTCGGCCTGGTGGCACACGACGACCATGTGCGGCTACACCTGCGGGCCGCCTCGGGCGTCGAGTCGACGCTGACGGCCCGCTGGGTGGTGGGCGCCGACGGTGCGCGCAGCGCCGTGCGCAAGTTGGCCGGCATCAGATTCCTGGGCGATGGACCGACTGTCGCCGCGCTCATGGGCGAGGTACGGCTGCTGGAGCCCGCCGCCGCACCCGGCGGATGGCGGCGCACCCCGCGCGGCTGGACCCTGCTGTGGGTCGACCCGCACGGGCTGAGCCGCGTGTGCACCTACGACTACCGGGGTCCGCATCCGAACCGGCACTCCCGTCCGACGCTGGAGGAGTTGCGGGGCGAGGTGGAGCGCATCGCGGGTCGGCCGGTACCGATGGACAGCCCGGCCTGGATCTCCCGGTTCAGCGACGCCTCGCTGCAGGCGGAGCACTACTGCAAGGGCCGCGTCTTCCTGGCCGGCGACGCCGCGCACGTGCACTTCCCGGCGGGCGGACAGGGCGTGAACCTCGGCCTGCAGGACGCCGTCAACCTGGGCTGGAAGCTGGCTGCCGAGATCCGTGGCTGGGCGCCGGACGGACTGCTCGACACCTATCACGCGGAGCGGTACCCAGTGGCGGCCGACGTGCTGCGCAACGTGCGGGCCCAGGTCGCCCTGATGGATCCCGACCCGCGCACCGACGCGCTGCGGGAACTGTTCGCCCGGCTGATGCGCATCGACGAGGTGAACACCCACCTGAGCACGATGATCACGGGCGTGGGAGTGACGTACCCGGTGGGGGCGCGCGACGACGACCCGTTGGCCGGACGCATGGTGCCGAGTCGGCCGCTGATGACGGCCGACGGTCGCACAACCCTGGCCGCGCTGCTGCGCGACGGCCGACCGCTCCTGCTCGACCTGGTCGGGGACTCCGGTCTGCGTGCCGTGGCCGGCCCGTGGGCGGATCGGGTGAACATCGTGACGGCAGTCGCGGGCGGCGACGCGTGGGACGCGCAGGCGCTGCTGGTCCGTCCGGGCGGCTACGCCGTCTGGTCGACGCGCGGTGACAGCGGTGACACCGCCGCCCTGCGCGCCGCCCTCACCCGCTGGTTCGGGCCGGAAACGTGGTGACGCCGCGACCGCGGACCTCCCACGTGCCACCGTCCGCGCTCGCGCCGCGCAGGCCGTCCAGGACACCGGGGCCGGTGAGCGCCGGCAGGCGCGGATCGCACAGCGAACCGAAGGCGTAGGTACGGGACGGCTCCCAGGCGGTGCTGGTCGAAAGCCGTCGGGCGAGCGGAACGAAGCCGGTCATGGCGGCGGCCACGACCCAGGCGTCGGGAGTCTGCGCGGTCATCCGACGGGCAGCCCGCAGCCATGACGCTGCGGTCTCGGGCCAGTCGACGACCGCGAGGACCACGCCGCCGCGTGCCTCCCACATCGCGGTGAAGGCCGCCGCGGACGTCGTGGAGGCGGCGTCCCGGCTGTGGCCGACCGTCACGGTCGTGATTCCGGACCGGGGCACCGCCAGCAGGCCGGCGAGTGCGGCCAGCTCGGCCGCCGTGTGCGGCACGGGCCACGGCGATCGCCCGTGCGACCTCCACGCGGCCGGGTCGACGAGCGGGGAACGGCCGGCCTCGTCGCCGGCATCGGTCCGGTGTCGGTCGAGGGGTCGCATCGGTGTGCCTTTCTCGGCCTGGCTCTCCAGGGTGGTCCCTCGCCCATCCGGGACGGCCGACGGGAGACGGTCGGGGACGGGGTCGCTATGCGTCGTGGAAGACCAGGCCGAGGGCGTGCCGTCGGCCTGAGCGCACGGTGCTGACCCCGTGCCGGACGGAGCCGGCGGACCAGCCGCGCCTGGTGCGTACCGGCCGGTCACGGGTCGTGAAGACGAGGCCGTGCCCTTGGGGCAAGGCGACGGTGGTGCCGCGTGACTGGGCCCGAGGTCGTTGTTCGACGAGCAGGAACTCGCCCCCGGTGTAGTCGGCGCCGTACGTGTCCAGCCCGATCACGACCTGGAGCGGGAAGACCAGGTCGCCGAAGACGTCGCGGTGCAGAGCGTTCCAGTCGCCCTCCTGGTAGCGCAGCAGGATCTGCGCGGAGCGGTCCTGTCCCGCCTCGTGGCACGTCGCCAGCCACTCGTTCAGGTCGTCGGGCCAGGGCGCCGGGCGGCCGAGCCGCTCGGCCCAGTCACGGGCCACGGCCAGCAGACGGGGGTAGAGGGCCTCGCGCAGTTCGGTGACCACGGGAGGTAGCTCGTGGGTGAAGTAGCGGTACGTTCCCGAGCCGAATCGGTGCCGGGCCATGTCGACGGTGGTGCGGAACAGCTCGGTCCGCTCGTAGAGGGCGGCGATGGCCCGGCACTGCTCGGGATCGAGTAGCGGGGACGTCAGGGCGCAGCCGTGCGCGTCCAGTGCATCGGCGAGCGCGGTCCAGTCCGTCTCGTCGACGCGCCGGCGCGCGTTCCACGGCGCGATGTCGGTGTTCATGTCTCTCCCGGAGTCAGACGGCGAGCGTGGTGCCTTCGAGCGCGAGCAACATCCGCTTGCGCCGCAGACCACCGGCGTAGCCCGTGAGTGCGCCGTTCGCGCCGACCACCCGGTGGCAGGGGCGGACGACCAGCAGCGGGTTGGCGCCGATCGCCGCACCGACAGCGCGCGCCGCGCTGGGCGGCTCACCGAGCCGGGCGGCGACCTCGCCGTAGCTGACTGTCGTCCCGTACGCGATGCCGTCCAGCGTTGCCCAGACCCGGCGCTGGAAGCCGGAGCCCGAGGGGACGTACCGGATGTCGAAGCGGTTCAGTGTGCCCGCGAAGTAGGCGGCCAGTTGGTCGGCGATCGCGGTGAAGGCCCCTTCGTCCCGGACCCAACCGGGTCGTACGGTCGCACCGCCCCTCTGGTCCGGAAAGGAGAGGGAGGCGAGGGCGGTGCCGCCGGGGGCGGCCGCCATCCGCTCGCCGACCATCAGCAGCCCACCCAGCGGACTGTCGAGGGTCGTGTAGATCACCGTGCCTCCTCGGGACGTCGTCGCATGCCCTTGAAACACCGGATGCGTCCCTCGGGTTGCAGGACCCGGCGGCGACTCGGTCGTGGCATCCCACGATCGGTACTGCCGGGGACGACCAGACATCCCGCGTCTCCGGCGAACTCGTAGGCTGGGACCCCACCTGTCGGGCCCCGCCGCATTCGGCAACCCTTTCTCCGGAGACGGTGTTCTACCAACGATGGACGAGCTTGCCGAGCAGTTGACCGACCTGCTGGCGCAGGACCTGGACGCCGGCTTCACCGAGCTGGTCCGGGTCCACGCCAGAGCTGTGCACGCGTTCCTGCTGCGCGTATCCGGGTCGGCCGCGGAGGCGGACGATCTGGGGCAGGACGCTTTCCTGCGGGCCTACACGGCGTTGCAGGGCTACCCGCCGGAGCGGCGCCGGGCGTTGCAGCCGCGCGCGTGGCTGATGACGATCGCGGCGAACGTATGGCGCAATCACGTGCGCAGCAGTTCGCGCCGTCCGTTGTCCGTCATGCGGGTGGACGACGCACCGGACATGTGGTCGGATGCGGATCCGGGTCCGGCGGAATGTGCTCTGAACGCGGACGACCGGGGCCGTCTGGTCGCCGCGTTGTCCCGGCTGCCGGAGTATTACCGCGTACCGGTGGTGCTGAGGCACGTGGTGGGAATGAGCTATGCGGAGGTGGCCCAGATCCAGGGTTGTCCCGTGGGGACGGCCAAGGCGCAGGTGTCACGAGGCATGAGCGACCTGCGCCGGCTGCTGACCTGTGAGGAAGAAGGAAAGGTGGCGACATGAGCGGGTCGGACCACAACCAGCTACCCGCGTCGCAGGTCGGGTCGGATTCGCCCGGCGAGCTGGGCGAACCCCCGGCGCCGGTGGACTTCGCGCTGAGGATCCTGCAACGCGTGGGCATCCCGCGTGATCACTACGACACGTACGTACGCCTGGACACGGCAGCGGGCGGCCTGTTCGTGGCCTTCACACCGAAGCTCGTCACCGGGGCCGTGCTGGCGACCGGAGGGCTCACGGCCGAGAGGTTCGAGGAACTGCACCGCTCGCGTACCGGCCGGTCCGCCATCCCCACCGGTACGCCGCTGCCCGGGCTGGTGACGGCCCTGCGTACGGGCCGGGCCAGGACGCTGTCGCTGGACTTCGGTCCGGTCGACCCGGTGGGTGCCCGGGTGCTGCGGGCGGTCCAAGCCATCCCCGCTCGACAACTGCGTCCCCTGTCCTGGCTCGCGCGGGAGGCCTCGCTGCCGCCCGCGCAGGGCGCGGACATCGTGCTGAGCGTGCTGGCGCACAATCCGTTCGTCGTGCTGGTCCCCTGCCACCGGGTGACGTACGAGCACGGGGCGCCCTGCGACGCGGCGTACCTACCGGCCGCCGGAGACGCGCTGCGGTCGGCGGAGGGCATCGACATGGCCGAGGTGCACCAGTGGTCGCGCAGCGGCGCGGTGTTCCTCGGCAGCGACACCACCCAGATCTACTGCCACCCGACGTGTGCCCACGCCCGGCGGATCACGCCGGCGCACCGGGTGCCGTTCACCAACGCCCGAGAGGCCCGCCGCGCGGGCTACCGCGCCTGCAAGAGCTGCCGGCCCGTAACGGCCTGAGCACCGCCGATCGGAGGGACGTCAGGGCCGGAAACCGAACCGGTCCCGCCGAGCGGACAGGTCGGCCGAGACTCGCCGCGCGGGGTGACCGCGGCCGTGCCGTGACGCGGTCGGCCGCGCTCCGGGGTCAGGCCACTTCCAGCTCCCGCTTCAGCCGGCGCAAGGTCTCCCGCATGCCGTCCCGGTTCACCGTCGGCCGGTCGCCCGACGACCTGCCGGTGAAGATCCGGCCGAGAACGTGGGCCACCCCGTTGCGCCGGTCCTGCCAGTACTCGGTCACCTGGGTGCCGTCGGTCTCCCTGAACCGGTAGCCCCAGCGGGCCACCGGCTGGCCGAAGGTGGTGACGTCGAAGGCGAACTCGCTGCCCGGCGTCGCGGTGACGACCCGGCAGGTGGTGAACCACAGCAGCAGGCCCCGACGGTTCCAGCCGACGAACCGTCGGGGCTGCCCGCCGTCGCGCCGGGTGACCCAGACCGCGACGCACTCCGGGCTCCACCGGGCCATCCGTCGTACGTCGGCAACCGCCGCGTAGACCGTCCCCGCCGGTGCCGCGACGGTGATCTGTTCGGCGATTTCCGGGCCGCGCCCGGCCGCCCGCGCATTCATGCCGCAACCATAGGCGTCATCCGTTCCTCCACGGGAGGTGGTCGGGCAGGGTCGCTGCTGACCCGCCCGGTCGAGGCCGGAACGCGTCGCTGCCGGAAGGAGTCGAAGCCCTCCCCCGCGTCCGCGCTGACGCACCGCCCGCCGTCTCCGGGACGTGGTGCCACGCCGGGGCGCCTCACTGGCCGCCGCGGCCCCACCCCGGGCCGACCACCGCACGGTGGTCGGGACGGCCCCGGATAAAATGGGCTCCTCGTGGAGATTTTGATGACCGCTGTCGCGCCGGGACAGGTGACGCTGTCGGACCGGCGGACGCAGCGCCGATGGTCGGTCGAGCTCGAGCCATACCAGCTCGGGACATACCCGATTACGCAGGCCCAGTACGCCCTGGTCACTGGCGAGCGGCCCAGCGCGGTTCGCGGAGATCAGTTGCCTGTCGAGGGCGTTTCGTGGTGGGACGCGGTCCGGTTCTGCAACGCCCTGTCGCAACGCGAAGGGTTGGCGCCGGCCTACCAGTTGCACAGCGGCGGCGCGGGCATCGAGTGGGACCTCTCCGCCGACGGGTACCGGCTACCGACCGAAGCCGAGTGGGAGTACGCGTGCCGTGCCGGCACGACCGGCCCGCGCTACGGACCGCTTGATGAGATCGCGTGGTACCGCGGCAACTCGCAGGACCGAATCCACGAGGTGGGCGGCAGGCAGCCGAACACCTGGGGTCTGCACGACATGCTGGGCAACGCGTGGGACTGGTGCTGGGACATCTACGACGCTGAGGTCTACGGCACCTATCGGGTGCTGCGGGGTGGCGGCTGGTTCGACGAGCACTGGAGTTGCCGGGCCTCCGTGCGGCGCCGTAGCCACCCGACCTTTCGCGTCGACGACGTGGGTTTCCGCGTCGCGCGCTCCGGCCCGCGCTGATGTCAGCCGTCGCCACGGTTCCGCCAGCCGGCGGGTGAGGACGGCGTCTCGGGTGCCACAACCGTGTGATGCCGGCCACGAGTGGGGGTGGGTGAGGGCTGCGCGCATCAGCCGTCGGCTCCCCTCGCCCACGGTATGCCGAGGTGGGTGAGGGGCCGGCGGCTTCGGCGCGCTTGACACGTAGGCTCGTCGGGCGTGCCGGCGGCGATGTCACGACACACTCACCGGCCTCTCAGGTCGGCGCCACCTCGCCGAGCGCCTGGTCCAGGATCTCCAGACCCAGGGTCAGCTCCTCCCGTGTCGTGGTCAGCGGCGGCGCGATCCGGAAGGTGCCGCCCATGCCGGGCAGTTGCACGACGTTCATGTGGAGGCCGAGTTCGAGGCAGCGACGGGTGACACGGGCGCCGAGGGCGTCAGAGCCCTCCCGCGTCTCGCGGTCGACGACCAGCTCGATCCCCTGCATCAGGCCGCGTCCCCGGACGTCTCCCACCACGTCGTGCCGGTCTCGGATCTCGAGCAGCCCGGCGCGCAGGAACTCGCCGAGGTCTCGCGCCCGTACGTCCATCTGCTCCTGCTGGAGCACGTCGAGCACGGTGTTGCCGACGGCGGCGACCAGCGGGTCGGACACGTGTGTGGTGTAGAAGAGGTAGTTCAGCTCGTGTGCCCGCTGTTCGATCTCTTCGGTCGTCACCACCGCGGCGAGCGGTAGGCCGGCGCCCAGCGTCTTGGAGAGCGTGAGGATGTCGGGCACGATGCCGTCGCGCTGGAAGGCGTACCACGTGCCCGTGCGGCACAGGCCGGTCTGCGCTTCGTCGACGATCAGCAGCATGCCGCGCTCGCGGCATTTGCGCGCCAGGGCGGCGAAGTAGCCCGGCGGTGGCTCGATGACGCCGCCGGAGCTGAGGATCGGCTCGACGATGCACGCCGCGAGGCTCCCCGACGACTGTGCATCGACGAGCGCAAAGCCGTGGTCGAGCTGCCGCTGCCAGTCCAACTCGCCGTCGGGGGTGGTGAAGTCGGGACGGTACGGGTTGGGCGTGGGGATCACGAAGTTTCCCGGTGACGTCGGCCCGTACCCCTTGTGGCCGGCGCTGTACGTCGCGGCGGCCGCGGCGTGCGTCATGCCGTGCCACGACTGGGCGAAGGCGACGATCTCGTGTCTGCCTGTCACGAGCTTGGCCATTCGGATGGCCGCTTCGTTCGACTCGGCGCCGGTGGTCAGCAGCAGAGCCTTTTCAAGTGGCGGGGGAAGCGACTCGGCGAGCCGACGCGCGAGATCGACGACGGGGCGCGACAACATGCCGCTGAACAGGTGGTCCAGTCTGGCGATCTGCCGCTGCACTGTCTGAACGATCGCGGGATGGCAGTGGCCGAGAATAGCGCTCATCTGACCCGAGGTGAAGTCCAGGATCCGCCGGCCGTCGGCGGTGTAGACAAAGCTTCCGGCCGCACGCTCGATGATCTCGGACGTGAAGGGAGCCCCGTAGCGCACCAGGTGGCGGTCCGCGTCGGACCAGAACCAATCGGCGGCAACCTGATCATCAGTCAGCGTCATGCGCTCACGATAGGACCGTTCACTGTGCGCGAAAAGCTGAAGTTTCTGGTTAGGCTGTGCGGAAATTCCGCACAAGGAGCTGCCCGATGCGGCTGCACACCGCACGCCTGGAAATGCTCAGCCTGCTGGACACCCTCGGCACCATCCGGGCCGTCGCCGCGGCCCTGCAAATGAGTCCGTCAGCGGTGTCGGCGCAACTGGCGGTCCTGGAGGCCGAGTCCCGCACCGAACTCCTGCGCCGCGCCGGCCGCCGCGTACAGCTCACGACCGCCGGTCGTACGCTCGCCCGGCACGCCCGCCTCATCCTCGACCAGCTCAAGGCCGCCGAGGCCGATCTGCAGGATCTCTCCGGACAACCGACGGGGCCGGTTCGGCTCGCGGCATTCTCCAGTGCCATACGCGCCCTCGTCATTCCGCTCGCCGCGCGGCTGCGACAGACGCATCCGAAGATCGACCTAGAGGTCTCGGAGCTCGATCCGCAGGCCAGCCATCCGGCCCTACGCCGCGGCGACCACGACATCATCGTGACCGCAGACTTCATCGACGGATCCCTGCCGCTGCATCCTGACGTGCACACCATCCCTCTGCTTACCGACGCCATCGTGCTCGTGACGCCGCGGTCGCAGGCCGCGTCGGACGCACCGGCAGACCTGCCCGACTTCGCCGACGCGGCATGGTCCGTCGATATGCCCGGCACGTACCTGTCCAACCTCGTGACGAGCACCTGCCGACAGGCCGGCTTCGAGCCGACCGTGGCTGGCCGCTTCGCCAGCTTCGAATCGCTTCTGGCGCACATCGAGGCGGGCCTGTCCGTGTCGCTCCTGCCCGAGCTGGCCGTGGACCGTCGCTACCGAGTCGCCACCCGTCCGCTACGCCGGCCGTTGACCCGTCACGTCTACGCGGCCGTTCGCAGCCGATCGGCTCTCACCGCGGCGTGCCAGATCGTCCTGGACGAACTGATCGACCTCTCCACGGCGTCCGCTCCCCACTAGGGGATGCTTCAGCAGTACAGACCGCGGTTCAGGCTGGTCGGTCGGGGTAGCGAGTTGCGGCGTTTGCGACAGCCAGCGGAGCCGGGCCGGTGTGGCCCGGCTCCCTTGCTGGTCAGTACGGGCGGAGCGACGTGAAGAACTGCCTCAGTTCGCCGGCGAGCAGGTCCGGTTCCTCCAGCGGCATGAAGTGTCCTCCCCTACCTGGTTCACTCCAATGCCGGATGTCGGTGCAGGCGCGTTCGGTGATCTCGCGCGGGAAGTCGGCCATCGACGGTTCGGTGCTCAGCGTGAACGCGGCGGGCACCGTGATGTCGGGTCGTGGACTGTTGCGGGCGTAGTCGAAGTACTGGCGGAACGAGGAACCGATCGTGCCGCTCGCCCAGTACAGGGTGATGATCGTCAGCAGAGTGTCCCGGTCGAACCGGCTTTCCAGGTCTCCGTCGTTGTCACTCCAGTCCCGATACTTGTCGACGAGCCAGGCGGCCAGTCCGGCCGGCGAGTCGACCAATGCCGCGGCGATGGTGTCCGGCCGGGTGCCCATGATGGCGCTGTACCCGCCGTCAGTCTGGTCGTACACCGCCTCGGCGTCGAGAAACGCCTGCTCGGCGGGCGACAGCGGACGGGAGTCGAAGCTGGCCGGGAACGGTGGGTGGATCATGTGGATGCCGACCACCTGCTCGGGATACAGAGCGCCCAGCCAACCGGTGACCACGCCGCCGACATCGCCGCCGAAGGCGCCGTAACGCTGGTAGCCGAGGACATCGGTCATCAACAGGTGCATCGTCTGCGCCATCGCGGCGCGGGTGAGCGGACCCTTCGGCAGCTCCGAGTACAGGAACCCGGGCAGCGAGGGAACCACCACGTCGAACGCGTCGGCGGGATCGCCACCGTGGCGAGCGGGGTTGGTCAGACGGTCGACCAGCGGCAGCATCTCCACGAAGCTGCTGGGCCAGCCGTGACTCAGGATCAGCGGCAGCGGTGCGGGTGCGCCTTGCGGACGCGCCCCGGTTACCCGCAGGAAGTGCAGACGCCGGCCACCGATCTGGGCCTGGTAGTGCGGCAGTGCGTTGAGTTCGGCTTCGCGAGCGCGCCAGTCGAACCCATCGACCCAGTAGGACACCAGGCGCCGCAGGTAGTCCGGGTCGGCGCCGGCCTGCCACGGCTGGTCGCCGCTGCGGCCGGTGAAGCGCGTACGGGTCAGTCGGGTCCGCAGGTCGTCGAGTACCTCGTCGGATACGTCGATACGGAACGGGGAGAAGGTCATTGTTCCTCCGGTCAGGAGGGCGCTCCCCGACGCGGGGTCAGCGGACGGGGATGGCCGGGTGGAGCGCCCAGACGTGACATTGGGTGTTCACCGGGATCACCTCCCCCTCATCGCTGCTGACGTGGTTGATCTTACACGCACTCCGCTGTCGCGATGTGCCCCCACGGGTTCCCGGCGCTGGTGGCAGGTGGCGGGGCTTCGCCCGAACCGGCGTACGGCGTTCGACGCCGCCCGGCGTCGCCCTGGACGTCGTCCACGGCGACGCCGGATGCAACTGCTACCGGCAGGTTTTCGTGTCCGGTACGCAGAACGTGACCTCGGGGTAGCGAGGCGACGGCCCGTCCAGCATGGAATGGTTCGCGTGCCGCAGGTGCAGGTCGAAGAATGCGCGCACGTACGCGCGGGTGACTTTCACGGCGCGGATCGCGGGCAGGTCGGCGCCGATGTCGAGGCCGACCTGTTCGGCGAGGAGCCCGATGTCGGTGAAGGACGCGTGTTGGGCGCCGGTCACCACGAGCCAACGCTTCCATCCGGTCAGGCGCGCCCAGTCGCGTTCCCAGGAGACAGCCGAGGGCAGGCGGCGAACGTCGCGGTCAGGGCGTTGAGGGCCAGGGTGTAGGCGTGCTCGGGGGGACGGCCGTAGCCGATGATGACGCCCTGGCGAGTGGACGGCAGTTCGCTGCGCTCCGACAGGTAGCCGAGGGCGAGTCCGTGGGCCTGCGCTGCCGCCCGGATGTCCGTCTCGGTGGGGCCGTCCGGAGGGAGGAGGGCCAGGGCGTGCAGGCCGGCGGCGATGCCGGTCAGCGCCATCGGAAAGCCTGCGAGGCGGTGGCGGAGTTGGTTGCGGCGGCGGAGGTACCGCTGGCGCGACGTGCGGATGTGACGGTCGTAGCCGTGGCGGGCGATCAGGTCGGCCAGTGCCAGCTGGCCGAGGTGCTCGGTGTGGTGGTCGGTGTGCAGTTTGGCGTCGGCGACCGCAGCGATCAGGCGGGGCGGCAGGACCATCCAGCCGATCCGCAGGGCCGGACCGAGCGTCTTGGACGTCGTACCCAGGTAGGCCACGTGGTCCGGGGCGGCGCCCTGCACCGCGCCGACGGGCTTGCGGTCATAGCGAAATTCGGCGTCGTAGTCGTTCTCGACGATGAGGCCGCCGGACGAACGCGCCCAGTCCAGCAGGGCGCGCCGCCGGTCGGGGTGGAGGGTCCGGCCGGTCGGGTACTGGTGGGCCGGGGTGACCTCCACCGCGTTCGCGCCCAGGCCGCCGAGGAGGTCGGTACGGGCGCCGAGATCGTCGACTGGCAGCGGGACCACCCGGGCGCCGGAGCGACGGACCGCCTCGCGGTGCATCGGGACACCAGGGTCCTCCATCGCGAACGTCCCACCGACGACCGCGGCGAGCAGCGTCAGTCCCTGCAGGTAGCCGTTGGTGATCATGATCGAGTCCGGGTGGGCCGACACGCCTCGGGTCCGCCCCAGGTATCCGGCCAGCGCGGCCCGCAGTTCCGGGCGGCCTCGCGGATCGCCGTAGCCGAAGGCGTCGGCCGGAGCCGATTTCAGGGCGCGTCGCGACGACTCGAGCCACGCCGCAACCGGGAACGCCGATGCGTCCGCACTCCCCGGGCGCAGATCGTGCCGGGACTGCTCCGTCGCCGCCGGTGTGGCTGAGGGCGCCGACGCCGCCTGCGCCGGCAGCGCGACCACGGTGCCCGAGCCCTGCCGTGCGGCCAGATATCCCTCGGCGACGAGTTGGTCGTAGGCCGCCCGCACCGTGCCCCGCGCCAGCCCCAGGTCCCCCGCGAGTCTGCGGGTCGCCGGTAGCCGCGTCCCGGTTGCCAGGCGTCCCGACCGTACCGCCTCCCGCAGCGCCCGCTCCAGCCCTGTGCGCAGCCCCTCGGCGGCGTCCAGTTCCAGGTGCAGGTCCATCCCAGGATTGGGCCACTCGCCTGCCATGAAAGTGGATCTTACAAGCAGCCCAATTATGCTCCTAGGGTCATCCGGGTGACCACGGTTCGACCTCCGCGGGCCGTCTCCCGCAAGACTGTCCGGCTACTCGCGGTGGCCTACGGACTGACGATCGCGAACCTCTACTACTGCCAGCCTCTCCTGCCGGAGGTATCCCGATCCCTCGGCCCGCACGCCGCCGACCACGTGATCGCCGTCGGTCAGCTCGGCTACGCCCTCGCCCTGGTCCTCGTCGTCCCACTCGGCGACATCGTTCCCCGGCGCCCCCTCCTGGCGGTCCTGCTCTGCTCCGACGCCGCGGCCCTCGCCCTGACCGCCGCCGCCCGCACGGCCGGCGTCCTCCTGGCAGCCGGGGCACTCATCGGGCTCACCGCTGCCGCCGTCGTCAATACCCTCGTTCCCTACGTCGCGGCCCTGGCCGCACCCGATGAACGCGGACGCGCCATCGGGACGATGCTCACCGGTGGCCTCACCGGCGTCCTGCTGTCCCGTACGGTCGCTGGTCTGGTCTCGCAGGTTGCCGGCTGGAGGGCCCTGTTCGCGGCGGCGGCGGTCGTCACCCTGCTCCTGGCCGTCGTCCTCACCCGCGTCATGCCGCCGGCTCCCCCAGACCTGACTCTCCCCTACCGGGCCCAGCTGCGCGCCGCCCTCCGACTCGCCGGCACCCACCGCCTGCTGCGACGACGCTCCTTCATCGGGGCCTGCTCCTTCGCCGCCTTCGGCGTGTTCTGGTCGACGGTCGCCTTCCGTCTCACCGAACCGCCCTACGAGTACGGCCCCGCCCAGATCGGACTGCTGGCCCTGGTCGGCGCCGCCGGAGCAGTCGCCGCCCGCCCTCTCGGCGGCGCCGCCGACCGAACAGACCCCGATCGGTTGACCACGGTGGCGCTGGCCATCGGTGCCGCGTCCTTCGCCGCCCTGTGGGCCGGCGGGCACCACCTCGCCTGGCTCACCATCGGGCTCCTGGCCATGAACACCGCCGTCAACGCCACCCACCTGCTGAACATGACCGTCGTCTACGGCATCGACGACGCCCGTGCCCGCCTCGCCTCCGTCTACATGACCGGCTACACCCTCGGCGGTGTCGTCGGCGCCGCCGCCGGACCGTTCGCCTACACGGTCGGCGGCTGGACCGCGACCTGCCTGCTCGGCGCCGCATTCCTCACGATCGCCCTCGCCCCGGTGTTCACCAGAACGGAGAACGCATGAAACCTGAGCTGGTCATCTTCGACAAGGAGGGCGTCCGCGTCGACAGCGAACCCCGTCGTGAAACCACACGCCGTCCGGATGCCTGAGGAACTGGGCCCCCCTTACTATCGACGCATCGCCATGGCGGCAGGGGCATATCGGCATCGCGGTCGGCCACGGCTGCGCCGAGCCGTCTTCATGGGAGCGATCCGGCAGCCCGGGAGCGCATGATGAGGGCGGCGACGTAGTAGACGCACGGCTCGGTGCCTGGATTGGCGTAGGCGTGCAAGACGTCGGCGGCGAAGTACACCGAATCGCCGGCCGCCAGGTCCACGACAGTTTCCCCGACGGCCAGTCTCAGCGTTCCGCTGTGGACCGAGACGAACTCGTGTGACCCGGGCGCATAGGCGGGGAACTCGCCGGCGTCGCAGCCGGGCGGCAGCGTGGAGCGGATCCACTCGAAGTTCACCCCCGGCACGACCGGTGTCAGGATCGTGCGCTGCCAGCCACCGGGCTCGTCGACAACGTCCTGGTCGGCTGCGCGGCGCACGACGACCCGCTGGTCGTCGGCGGGGGCGACCAGCGCGGTCAGCGGCACGCCGAGCCCGTCGGCGATGCGGGCGAGCACGACGATTGTCGGCGCCTTCTGCCCGCGCTCGACCGACGACAGCATGCTGACGCTCACCCCCGCCGCGGCGGCCAGCGCCTGCAGGGTGAGGTCACGGTCGAGCCGGAGCGCCTGGATACGACCTCCCAGCTTCACGAGATCCATCATTTCGCTATGGTAGCTTTTAGATTCGCTATAGAGAAATTGGACGGATGTCATGCCCGCCGAAGCAGTCGCCATCGCCCCGGCCACCCCCGCTGACCTGGACGCCGTCACCACGATCTTCGCCCACTACGTCACCGACACGGTCACCACATTCGAAGAGGTGCCACCGACGGTCGACCACTGGCGGCAGCGGCTCGACGACCTGTCCGGGCGCGGCCTGCCGTTCCTGGTCGCGAAGATCGGCGGCGAGGCCGTGGGGTACGCCTACGCCAGTCCATGGCGTCCCAAGCCGGCGTACCGACACACCGTCGAGGACACGATCTACCTGGCCCCTGGCTGGACAGGCCGTGGGCTGGGCAGCGCCCTGCTGGAAAGGCTGCTCGGCGACTGCGCGCGGGCCGGGGTCCGGCAGGTCATCGCCGTCATCGCCGACAGCGGCAGCGATGTCTCCGCCGCCCTGCACCACCGTCACGGCTTCGTCCACGCCGGTCGGCTCACGGCCGTGGGCCACAAACATGGCCGCTGGATCGACACCGTCCTCATGCAACACACGCTCCCCGCCACCGACGCGTGACGGGCACACCGATGGTCGCACCGTACGGCACCGAGATCACCAGTTGAGGCGTGCTCTACGACGCCGTCCCCGCCCTCGCCACAGCGGCGTGGGATCAGCACGGGCCTCACCCACCACGCCATCCCGGTAAGGCGGGCCATCACGAGTCGACGCCCGCCACGCCACGTTCTTGACCTTGACCTTTGGGTAGGCCCCAGCCTGGTGCGTGCCGGTCGCTGCGGCCGGCACGAGGAGGATGTCGACGTGGAGCTGCTGACCATCGGGGCGTTCGCCCAGGCGGCGGGACTGACGCCGAAGGCGTTGCGCCTGTACGACCAGATCGGGCTCCTGCCGCCGGCCGCGGTCGATCCGGAGTCCGGATACCGGCTCTACGACCCGGAGCAGCTGCCGCTGGCCCGGCTGGTCGCCCAGCTACGTCGCATCGGCATGCCACTGGCGAAGATCCGCACCGTGTGCGGCCTGGAGCCAGCCGCGGCGGCTGAGGCGATAACCGCGTACTGGCAGCAGGTCACCGCCGACACCGCGGCCCGCGCGCGGCTCGCCACCTTCCTCGTGAACCACCTCTCGGAAGGGGGCACCACCGTGTCTCAAGCGAATCCCACCCTTGCCGTCCGCTACGCCGCCGGCTGCGACACCGGCACCGTACGCGACAGCAACGAGGACGCCGCGTACGCCAGCGAACGACTGCTGGCCGTCGCCGACGGCATGCGGGGCCCCGGCGGCGCCGCAGCCAGCACAGCCGCCATCGACGCTCTCAAGGCGATAGAACTCGCCGACGTACCTGCCACCGACCTGCTGACGCTGCTGGCCGGCGCGGTCACCGCCGCCGACCGCACCGTACGCGCCCTGGCCACCGAGGATCACCAGCCGGTCACCACGCTGACCGCGCTGCTACGCAGCGGCTCCCAACTGGCCCTGGTGCACATCGGCGACACCCGGGCATACCTGCTGCGCGGCGGCGAACTGTCCCTGCTCACCCAGGACCACACCTGGGTCCAGACCCAGGTCGACCAAGGCAAACTCGACCGGGAACAGGCTGCCGCGCATCCCCGGCGCGCTGTGCTTCTGCGCGCCCTCGGCGGCAGGCAACAGGTCGAGGCCGACCTCGCGCTACGCACCGCCCTGCCCGATGACCGGTATCTGCTCTGCTCCGACGGGCTGTCTGCCGTCGTCGGGCGTGCCGCCCTGCAATCGGCGCTGAGTGCAGCAACCGCCCCCGAACACACAGTGCAGCAACTGATCGGTCTGGCTCAGGCCGAAGGGGCGCCGGACAATGTCGCCTGCGTCATCGCCGATATCGTCGCGGTGTAGACGCCGCCGCTCTGGATTGCTCCCTTCGCCAAGCGCTGTGTCCACTGACGTTCACCGGGATTGCGGTGAACGTCAGTGGACCATCGCCGTGTGAGCGAGCGACTCCCACCGTGTGGTGGGGCAGTCGGCCGTCTGCCCTCGCGCCGCCGTCGCCCCGATCGGCGCGGGTCCGGACGGCGCTCCCGTGCGCCCGGCCCCCGTCCTCGTCCTCGTCACGGCCGGACCGCCCTGCCGGCAGCGGTCCCTGGTGGCGACCGGATCAGCTCCCGGTCGCAGCGGGTCCTCTCGTGGTCGGGCGCGCGGCGCGGGTCAGCTCCCCGTCGCGGCAGGCTGCCTCGTGGCCGGGCGCGCGGCGCGGATGGTCAGCCAGGTCAACGCCAGCCCACCGAGGGTGAGACCGGCGGCCGCGAGGTAGACCGCTCGGGGCCCGGCGGTCGAGTCGACGATCGTGCCGCCCACCAGGCCGGCGGTGCCCGCGGCGACCTGATAGCCGGAGGCGTTCACGGCCATCGCGAGGGTGGGAGCGTCCCGGGCGGCGGACATGACGCGGGTCTGCATGCCCGGGATGATCGCGAAGCCCAGCGCGCCGATCACCACCACCGCCACGGCACTGGGTGCGGGGCTCGTCGCGGCAGCCCCGGCGAGGGCGAGCACGGCCGCGAGGCAACCCAGCAGGATCGGCTGAGCTGTGTGGGGGTGCCGGTCGAACAGAGCCCCACCGAGCAGGCCGCCGATCGTGGCACCGACGCCGTAGCCGAGCAGCAGCACCGGTAGGCGGGCCGCGGCATGACCGGCGACGTCGGTAAGCAGCGGGGCGAGGTAGCTGAACACCATGAGCACTCCGACGTTGCCCACGGCGGTGACCGCCAAGGCGAGCAGCACCGCCCGCCGGCCCAGCACCCGGAACTCGGCCACGGCCGAGGAGCGGGCCGGCTCGGGCGGCGCGGTGATGAACCCGGCGACGAGCGCGGCACCGAGGAGGCACGCCGCACTGATCGCAGCGAACGTGGCCTGCCAGCCCCACGTCCTGCCGATGACCGTGCCCAGCGGTGCGCCCAGGACCATTGCCAGGTTCATCCCGAGCGCGAGCCTGGCGACCGCGGTGGCGGCGCGGTCGGGCGCCGCCGAGCGGACGACGACAACGACGGCCTGTGCAAAGAAGGTCGAGGTGATCAGCGCGGTCACCACCCGAGCGGCCAGCAACACGCGGAAGTCCGGCGCGATGGCCGATACCGCGTTCCCCGCGACCGCGACGACGAGCAGGGCCAGCATCAGCCGCTTCCGGTCGATGTGGGTCGTCAGCGCGGTCAGCACCGGCCCACCGATGGTCATCCCGATCGCATAGGCGGTCACCAGCAGCCCCGCCGTCCCCGCCGAGACGTGGAGGTCGGCGGCCACCTCGGGGAGGATCCCCGCGATGACGAACTCGCCCGTGGTGATGCTGAATACACAGAACATGAGGATCGCGAGACGGTTCATGGGCCGAACGCTAAAGTCTGACGTCGGCGTGAGAGTCAAGGGCAGAGGTACGGCTTCGTGCGGATCGGGGAGCTGGCGGATCGCACCGGCGTGAGTGTGCGGGCGCTGCGGTACTACGAGGAGAGGGGCGTGCTCACGCCCGAGCGGACGCGGAGCGGATACCGGATCTTCCGGGAGACCGACGTACGCACGGTCCAGCACGTCCAGACGCTACTCGCGGCGGGGCTGGGCCTGGACGTCATCGGTGAGATCCTGTCCTGCCTGAACGGTGAGACGTTGCTTCTCGACGACTGCCGGGAGCGACTCGGCCGTGAGCGCCAGCGCATGACCGACGAGATCGAACGGATCAGCGCCGCCCGCTCCATGCTGGACAGCCTCCTCGCCGTTGCCGCGGGCGAGCGGGCCGCCGGCCACCCCTGAGCCCGCGGCGTCTTTCCCTGCGCAAAATGGCCGACGGGCCACGGAGGTCGGGCCCGCGCCGCCGCCGCGAGGACGGCGGCGCCCCGGCCGGTGCGCCGATCCGGCTGCCGCTGCCCGCCGGCGCGTCGGAGGTGACGGTCGGTCAAGGCGCGTGCCGGTCAGGCCCGCAGCTCCGCCCGAAACACCGTCACGGCGTCGCCGGTGATCGAGACCAGAGGTTCTCCGTCCGACCGAATCTCGACGCGGACGTGGACGTCGCCGGGCCGCCCCATGGCCGACCCCTGTCGCCCCGTGAAGCGCAGCCGGCCGCCCGGTGCGGGAACGATGCCGTGGCGCACCAGGTACGCCCCGAGCGGGCCGTGACCGTTGCCGGTCACCGGGTCCTCGACGATCCCGATCGCGGGCGCGAACATCCGGGACCAGGTGAGCAGGTGCTCTTCGCCGGTGGCGCGGGTGAAGACGAAGTAGCCGTTGCTGCCGACCTCGCGGCTGAGAGCCGTCAACGCGACCGGGTCCGGCCGCAGACCGTCCACGACGCCCCGGTCGCGCAGTTGCACCAGCACCTTCGAGTGCCCGGTGGACACGACCTGGACGGGGCCGTCGTCGGCGAGATCGCGAGGGTCGGCACCCAGGGCCCGCAGCAGCCGGTCGATCTGGCCGCCGCCGAGCTCCGGCCCGAACACGGCCGTGCCCTGCCGCATGCCGATGCGCACCCGGTCGCCGTCGCGGTGGACTTCCACCGGTTGCAGGAGCCCGCCGCCCGTCTTCTGCACCAGGAAGCCCGACGGCAGGGCGTACTCGACGGCCCGGGCGAAGTGCGCTCCCACCGTGGCGTGCCCACACGTCGGGACCTCCGTCGTCGGCGTGAAGAACCGCACGCGTACGTCGTGGTCCGCGCCGTCGGGAGGCAGCACGAAGGCTGTCTCGGAGTTGTTCAGCTCCCGCGCGACCGCGAGCATCCGCGCATCCGTCAGGCCCTCGGCCGCCAGCACCACACCTGCGGGGTTGCCGACGAACGCGGTGCGGGTGAAGGCGTCGACCTGGTAGAGGACTCTCATCGGCCCCCCACGCGCCAGCCGACGGCGTCGACAGCCACCCGGAAGCCGTGGTGCAGGCCCGCGACCTGGAGCACTCCTCGGGCGGGCCGGTGCTCGCCGAACACGGCGGCGAAGGCGGCGTCGACCGCCGCCCAGTCGGCGATGTCCGTGAGATAGAGGGTGACCCTGGCGACGGTGTCGCTGCGGCCACCACCGGCCCGGACGACGGACAGCGCGTTGGACAGCGCCTGCCGCGCCTGCTCGGCGACGGTGGCGTGGGCGCTGACGCCGACCGGAAGCTGCGCGGACACCCAGATCGTGCCGTCGGGTGTGACGGTCGCCTGTGCGTAGTGGCCGAACGGCGGGGGCGCCTCGTCGGTCGCGACGGGCCGCAGGGTCACCGGACACCTCCGATCGCCGTGTCCTGCGCGAGCCGCACCAGGGTCCGGACCGCGCACCCGGTGCCGCCGTCGGGGGTGTAGCCGTGGGGCTGGCCCTCGTTGAAGGCGGGGCCGGCGATGTCCAGGTGCGCCCAGGGGACGCCGGCCGGCACGAACTCCCGCAGAAACAGGCCCGCGACCAGCCCGCCGCCCATCCGTTCGCCGAAGTTGGCGATGTCGGCCACCCGCGAGTTCAGGCTGCGGCGCAGCTCCGCCGGCAGCGGCATCGGCCAGGCCTGCTCGCCGGCCGCCCGGGCGGCTGCCACGACCCTGTCCCGGAAGGCGTCGTCGTTGGCCATCACCCCGAACACGTGGTTGCCCAGGCCGAACCGCATGGCCGCGGTCAGCGTGGCCACGTCCACGATGGCGTCGGGCCGTTCCTCGCCCGCGCGTACGAGGGCGTCGGCGAGCACCAGGCGACCCTCGGCGTCGGTGTTGAGCACCTCGACGGTCCGGCCGCCGTACGTTCGCAGCACGTCACCCGGGCGCAGGGCGGAGCCGGACGGCATGTTCTCGGCCAGCGCCAGCCACCCGGTGACGTCGACCGGCAGGTCGAGCCGGGCGACGGCCAGCACCGCGGCGAACACCGCCGCCGCGCCGGACATGTCGCGCTTCATGATCTCATTGGCGCCGACCGGCTTCAGCGAGATGCCACCCGAGTCGTAGGTGATGCCTTTGCCGACGAAGGCGAGGCGCGTCGTCGCCCCGGCGTGGGTGTGGGCGATCCGCACCAGCCGCGGCGCCCGTACCGACCCCTGCCCGACGCCGAGAATGCCGCCGAAGCCGTTCGCCGCGAGCGCCTCCTCGTCGTACACCTCGACCGCCAGTCCGTACGTCCGGCCGGCCGCGGCCACTGCGGCGGCGAAGCTCTCCGGGTGGAGGTCGTTGGGGGGCGTGTTGATCAGGTCGCGAGCCCGGTTCACCTCTTCGCCGAGCACGTCGGCGCGCCGCAGGGCGCTGGCGTGCGACCGGGGGTCGTCCGCGAGGATCGTCAGCTCGCGGACCGCGGCCGGTCCGTCGTCGGTGCGGTAGGCGGTGAAGGTGTACGAGCCGAGCAGGGCGCCCAGCGCCACCGCCTCCACCGCGTCGGCGGTCGGCGTCGGCAACGCCAGGGCGACCCTGCCGGCCCCGGCCAGGTCCCGGGCGGCCACCCCGGCGGCCCGTCGCAGCGCCTCGTCGTCGTAGTCGCCGTCGTCGGCGTCACCGAGGCCGACCGCGAGAACCAGTCCGGCCCCGATACCGGCGGGTGCGGGAAGCCTGACCGTCTCGCCCTCGGCACCGGTCGCGCCGAGGGTGGTGAGCAGGTCGGTCAGCGCGCCGACGACCGCCCCGTCGACGGCCGCGGCGCCGAGGACCGGCACCGGCCCCTCGGGGCCCCTGGCGACGCCGATGACGAGGCACTCCGCGGTCAGCGAAGCGGGGAAGGTGGTGGTTACCGTCAGTGCCGTCACTGTCGTACGTCCTGTTCCTGTCGCGAGAGGCCGCGGGTCGGGTCCCCGGCGGGAGCTGCGGCCGGCGCCGGTGTCGACGACGCCGGGTGGTGTCGGCGGGCCAAGGCGACCCCGACGAGCACGACGAGCATCCCGACGGCGGTCCGGAGGGCGAACTGCTCGTCGAGCACGACGACCCCCAGTGCCACCGAGACCACCGGCAGCAGGTAGCTGACGGTCGCCGTGTTCGTGGCACCCTCCGCGGCGATGTTCCGGTAGGTGAGGTGGAAGGTGGCGCCCGTGGCGACGACGCCGAGGACCACGACGGCGATCAGCGTCTTCGGCCCGATCTCGATCGGTTCCAGGCCGCCGGCCGGCAGGGTCAGCGCGGTCAGGGCGCTTGCCGCGATGAGCTGTGCCGCCGACAGCGAGATGGTGGGGATTCCCCGGCCCACCAGGAAGCGGCCCATGTAGGCGAAGCCGGCGGCGTAGCTCGCCGTCGCCACGAGGAGGGCGAGCACGCCCCAGCCGCCCGCCGTCGTCGCCTGCCACGGGGCGAAGATCAGCACGACCCCGGCGAACCCGAGCAGCAGCCCGCCCAGCCGGGCGGGCTGGAGACCACGTTCGGTTCCGACGGCGAGGCCGATCAGCAGCGACCACAGCGGGGTCGTCGCGTTCAACACCCCGGCGATCCCCGAGTCGACGGTCTGTTGACCGAGGCTGAACATGGCGAACGGCAGGGCGTTGCAGAAGAAGGCGGCGACGAGGACGTGTCCCCAGGTCCTCCGGTTCCCCGGCAGCCGTCGACCCGAGGCCAGGCAGGCGACCAGCAGGGTGACCGCGCCGAGCACGCAACGGCTGAGGGTGACCTGCACCGGGGTCAGCGCGTGCAGGGCCAACTCGATCCAGAGGAAGGTCGAGCCCCACAACAGGGCCAGCAGGCCCACCCTCGCCCATGCCCAGGACTTGCTCATGACACCGTCCCACCGTCGTCTGTTGGCGCACCCGTCGGAAACGGTGCCGCAGCCGACGCGGTAGGACAAGCGAAAGATTTTGTACGTCCGTTAAGTTCTGCTACATCGTCACCGCGAGCCGGACCGGCAGGCCGTCGCGGCCGTGGGTGATGGCCGGCGACCCTACTGCCCGGCTACGGGCTGGGGACCTCGCGGCCGGGCGCGGCCGGGCCGAGGACGCCGGCCATGGTGCGCGAGACGGTGCGGTCGAACGACACCTCGGGGTCGAGGTCCTCTGTCGGGCTCGCGGCGAGCGCCCGCGCGAGGTGCGGGTGCCGCCCCTGGGCGGCGACGTGGCGCAGGTACGCCGCCTGGGCGGCCTGCCACTGCCCCAGGGTCCGGCCGTCGCGCGGGCCGCCGCCACCGCCGAGTTCCGCCTGCACGAACAGCGCGGCGATCCCGTTGACCAGGGCGAAGGCCTGCAGCTTGGCGCCGGCCGCCGCCGGGTGCCCGGCGAGCACGGCGAGGACGTGCTCGACCAGGTCGAGCGAGCGCGGGCCGAGGTTGGGCCGGCCGGACACAAGGGGAACCAGCCAGGGGTGGCGATGCATGACCGTACGGGTCTGCCGGGCGAAGGCGACGAGATCCGCGAGCCAGTCGCCGCTGGGTGGAGACAGCTCGTACTCCCCTGCGGTGGCGTCGACCATGAGTTCGAGGAGCTCGTCGCGGGCGGCGACGTAGCGGTAGAGCGACGCGGGACCCGTGCCGAGGGCCGTGGCCACCCGGCGCATGGTCACCGCGTCCAGCCCTTCACGGTCGGCGAGGGCGACCGCCGCCGCGGTGATCTCGGCGCGGCTGCGCTCGGCTGGGCGACCTGCCGGCACTGACTCGGGTCTCATCCAGATCGGCTGCTCCGCCCGGCTCACCATCGCGGCGGCACCCCTTCTGTGCGACAACGGCTCCGCCCGCTAATGTAGTTTGCGAACGCCGATCGCAAACAAGGACGCGCAGTAGGGAGAGACGTGTGCGAGTTCTGATGGTCACACCGGGTACGCGGGGCGACGTCGCGCCGGCCGCCGGGCTGGGCGCGCGGCTGCGGGCGCATGGACACCAGGTGGCGATCGCCGCGAACGCGCCGTACGCCCCCATCGTCAGGGCCGCCGGCTGCGAATTCCGTGAGTTGCCCGGCGACATGCGGCATCTGGCCAACTCCGCCCCGACCGACGCCGACGCCCCGGCCCGGGGGATGCGCGACTATCTGCGGGAACTGGGCGACTACATGGAGCAGGCGGCGACGGGCACCTCTGCCGCGGCCCGCGCCGGGACGGATCTGGTGCTGGTCAACTCGGTGGCGCCCTTCGGGTGCGACGTCGCCGAAGGGCTCGGCGTGCCGAGCGCCGGGATCTTCCTACAGCCCATGGAGCCCAGCGCGGCCTATCCGCCGATGCTCCTGGGGCTCTCGCGCGGCCTGGGCCGATGGGGCAACCGCATCGCCGGCGCCGCCCTGCGCGCCGCGCCAGCGCCGTACGACAGCGCCTGCGCCCGACTCCGCCGAGAGTGGGGTCTGCCCAAGGAGAGCCGGCAGGCCGCCGAGCGACGGCGGGCGCGCGAAGGGTGGCCCGTCCACCACGGGATCAGCCCGACCGTGCTGCCCCGCCCCAAGGACTGGCGCGACGGCCTGATCCTGGCCGGATACTGGTGGCCCGTGCCGTCGTCCGAGTGGAGGCCGCCGCCGGCGCTGGTCGACTTCCTCCAGGCCGGCCCGCCCCCGGTCTTCGTCGGCTTCGGCAGCACCGGCACCCGCGACGCCGACCTCGTGCGATGCGCCGTCCGCCGCGCCGGTCTGCGGGGGGTGGTCCAGGGCGAGGTCGACGTCGCCGGTGACGACATCCTGAGCATCGGCGAGGCCCCGCACGACTGGCTCTTCCCTCGCATGGCGGCCGTGGTCCACCACGCCGGCGCCGGGACCGCTGCCGCCGGGCTGCGCGCCGGCGTGCCTGCGGTAACCGTGCCGGCGTACACCGACCAGCGCTTCTGGGCGCGCAGGATCACCGAACTCGGTGCCGGGCCCGCCCCGATCCCCCACCGTCGGCTCACGGTGGACCGGCTGGCTGCCGCGCTCGGCGAGGCCGTCGCCAACCCCGCATACCGCGAACGCGCGCGGGCCGTAGCCCGCCGCCTCGCAGACGAGGATGGCGCTGCGCCCGTCCTCGCCTGGCTCGACGACGTGCAGGCCCGTCGGCTGTGACCACCGCGCGTCGGGGCTGCCGCCTGCCGACGCGCGCACCACCCACGCGAGAACCGTCGTCCGCGCTCCCCCTGCGATGCACGGCACCTGACAGCCCTCCGGCGGGTCGCCGCCCGGACGTCGAGATCGGACCGGGCCGCTCGGGCCTGCGGCTTCGGGTGGTCGGCTCCGGCTGTCGGCCCGCTGTCCCCGCCCGCTCGCCGCGCGGATTTGCAGCGCGCATGTCGCGGGTCGTACGTGAATCTGAAGGATGCGGATCTGACTCATACGATCTGAGCAGCGCGGACCTGGCCGGCGCGAACCTCACCAACGCAACCTGACCCGAGCATCTGGGTTGCCATGGCCAAGGACGACATCGCCGGACCAGTCCGAGTATGCCTACGCGTGAGTTCAGGCGGGCCTGTGGCGCTGGTAGTGGCGGGCGACGCGGACGCGGTTGCCGCAGCGGGCGGCCGAGCACCAGCGGCGGCGGGGGTGGGCGGGCAGGAACAGCATCACGCAGTCGTCGGCCTCGCACTGGCGGATCTTGGAGACCGCCGGGTCGGCCAGCAGCTCGGCGGCGGCCTCGGCGAGCCAGGCCGCCAGGCGCGCCCCGCCGCCACCGGCGCGTCGACGGACGGCCGTGACCGAGGTGCCGTTCCAGGCCAGCTCGCTGATGGCGGGTGCGGCACGCTGGGCCTGGTTGAGGGACTCCAGGGCGGTCGCGGATGGTGGCGTCCCCCGGCGCGCATGATCGACGGCCTGGGCAGTGTGCTCGCGGACCGCATGGACGGCGGCCAGGTCCGCGGGGGTGAGCTCGGTGGCGAGCTCCCGCGCCTCCGGTAGCCGGTCGGCCTGGAGGCCCAGCCAGGCGCGCAGGTCGTCGGGGGTGGCCAGCAGATCGCCGGTGGCCGGGCGGGTGTTGACCAGGTCCAGCGCCAGCGGCTCCCCGGTCAGGGGGACGAGATCCATGACGCTAATGCTACACCTCGGGGTTGACACATTAGGCGGACGACTGCTACTCCTAATGGATATCTGCACCAGAAGGGCATTAGCATGTCGACCCTCCCGATCACCCGCACCCGCCACCGCCACCTCGATGTCGACGGCGTCCAGGTCTTCTACCGCGAGTCGCTCCCCGATCGCCCCAACGCGCCGGTGCTGCTGCTTCTGCACGGCTTCCCGTCGGCCTCGCACCAGTTCCGCCGCCTCATCGACGCCCTCGGCTCCCGATACCGGCTGATCGCTCCGGACTACCCCGGCTTCGGCCACACCCGGACTCCCGACGGCTTCACCCACTCCTTCGACCGGCTCGCCGACATCACCGAGGGCTTCGTCCAGCGGCTCGGACTCGATCGGTTCGTGATGTACGTCTTCGACTTCGGAGCGCCGGTCGGCTTCCGGCTCGCCGAGCGGCACCCCGAGTGGATCGCGGGACTGGTCGTGCAGAACGGCAACGCCTATGCCGAGGGGCTGTCGGACGGCGCCCGGGACTTCATCGCCCTGCGCCCCGAGACACCCGGCGCCGAGGACGCCATCCGCGACCTACTCACCCTGCCCGGCACCCGCAGCCAGTACGAGACCGGCGTCGCCGACCCCGAGTCGCTCGCCCCGGACGGCTGGACCCTCGACCAGCACTTCCTGGATCTACCGGGCCGCAAGGAGGCGCAGGTGGCCCTGGCGTTCGACTACCACTCCAACCTCGAGCGCTACGAGCGCTGGCAGGCATGGCTGCGCAGGCACACCCCGCCCACGCTCATCACCTGGGGAAGCAACGACCCGTTCTTCCCCGAGCCCGGTGCCCATGCCTACCGCCGCGACCTGCCCGACGCCGAACTTCACCTTCTCGACACCGGCCACTTCGCCCTCGAAGACCACCTGCCGGAGGTCGCGCCGCTCATCGCCGACTTCCTGGACCGCACCTGGAGCTAGGCGGACACGGCATGCGCGCCGCCCCGCACCCCGCCGACCGACCTCGGCCTGACCGTGCTGTTCACCGCCGCCGCCTGTGATCGCTGTCGGGCATCGAGGCGGCCCCGCAACTCCGCGGCGTCAAAGAGCGGGCGGCGGCGGGTGCGGCAGCGGATGGGCGCCTTCTGGGCGTAGGCCGTCGAAGATGATGGCGAGGTATCGCTGCCACAGGTCGGTCGGGGCCTCCGGCACGTAGCTGGTGACGTAGTTGGGTGCGCACATCAGCAGGATGACGTCGGCGCCGGTGACGTCGGCCCGCAGGGCGCCGTGTTCACGTGCCCGATCGACAAGCTTGTGCACGGTGCGGAACATCTGCTCGCGGGCCCTGGTGACGTCCGCGGTCAGTTCGCCGGCTTCCTGCAGGAACGACAGGTCGCGTTGCTGTTGTTGGGCCGCGGCGACGGTGAGGAACTCCAGCAGCGCGGCGCCCGGGTCCGCCGCCTCGAGCAACTGTTCGCCGACGGCGTTGAGCCCGTCGACCCGGTCGAGGACGATCGCGGCGAGCAACTCGTCCTTCGTGGCGAAGTGACGGAACAGGGTGCCCTTGCCGAGGCCGGCCCGGCGGGCGATGTCGGCGACCGAGACGTCCAGGCCACGCTCCGCGAACTCGTCGGCGGCGGCTGCCAGCAGCAGCCGTCGGTTGCGGGCGGCGTCGGCACGCAACGGACGGGTCGAGGTCACGACGCCACCCTAACAAGTTGACCGCGCGGTCCGCTTGTTGCTAGCTTCGCGACCGATAACATGACCGTCCGGTCCGTTTTTTTGGAGGAGCGCATGAAGGCAGTCGTCGTGACCGGCTACGGACCGCCCGAGCAGTACACCGTGGGGGACGTGCCGGTGCCTCGGCCCGGCCCGGGGCAGATCCAGGTCCGGATCGCCGCCGCCTCGATCAATCCGGCGGACGTCCGGCTGCCCAGCGGGGACTTCCGCGACGTCGTGCCGCTGGGGTTTCCGCACGTGCCCGGCAACGACTTCGCGGGCACGGTCAGCGAGGTCGGCGCCGGCGTGACGGCCTATCAGGTGGGCGACGAGATCTTCGGTCAGGCTGTGCCGCGGGCGCTGCGGGCGATGGCCGGTGCGACCCGGCCGTCGCTGAGCACCGGCTCGCTGGCCGAGTACGCGGTCTTCGAGGCCGACACCCCGTTCCTGGCGCACCGCCCAGCGGGCCTCGACATCGAGCAGGCGGCCGCGCTGCCCACCGTCGGCCTGACCGCACGCGCACTGATGGCCACCGCCGGAGTGCGGCCCGGCGAGACCGTCCTGGTCGTCGGCGCGACCGGCGGCGTCGGAACTGCCGTGATCCCCCTGCTGGCCGCCGCGCAGGCGCGAGTGATCGCCACCGCGACGACCGCTGACGCCGCCATGCTGCGAGCACTCGGCGCCGACGAGACCATCGGGTACGCGGAGTCCGGGTACCCCTACGACGTCGACGTCGCCTTCAACCTGACCCTACCGAGTGACCACCTTGCCGGAGTCGCTGGCGCCATCCGCCCGGGTGGACGCCTCCTCACGATCACCTACCCCGTACCGCAGCAGGAGCGGATCGGCCGCGACGTCCGTCTGCACTTCGTGCTGGACATGGACGGCACCTTCGGCGGGATGCGCGATGTCGGCGAGTTGGCAACCCGCGGAGAACTACGAGCCACGATCGGCCGCCGCTACACCCTCGACCAGGGCGCTCAAGCATGCGTCGACTTCGTCCGCCGGCACACGACCGGCAAGCTCGTCGTCACCGTGTAAAACACACTGCCATCGGCGCCTCCCGGCGACCTGATCGCCGACGATCCACGGAGGACCGCACCTCCTGTGACAGCTGACGTACTCCAGCATGCGTTAGACGACGCCGAATCGCGTGCCGGCACCGACCGTTCGGACATCCTGCTGCCGGATGACCTCGTGTCGATCGGCGAGCGGCTGGACGAACGGCAGTGGATCGACCGGCACGTCCGGCACGGCTGTCACTGGTGCCCCCTGCGCAGCGCCGAGCTGCTCTCGCAGCTCGGCGACCTGCCGGGTGAGTCTAGGCTGGGGCTTGTCGATGTGCTCGAGCCCGTGCGGGGAATGCTGCTCGTCGCCGAGCACCCAACCCGGCCCGGGGACGCCTTGGGCGAAAGCCTCACCCGCCGGGGCCGTCAGGCGACACCAGGACCACGAAGGCGACAGGCCAGGACCGGCCCATCGACCGCGAGCAGCACGTGGCCCAGCGGGCGCGGATCGATCCGCCCGGGTCCGACGGAGGCTCCGGCGACCAGGAGCATCGCCGCCACGCACACGGGGAGTCCCCGCCGCCCGGCCCCGGCCGCGATCTTGCTCATGCGGGCGCCCCAACCGGTTCGCCTCCGTGGCGACGTCGCCCGCGGGGACGAGCGGCGGCGTACCGCGAACGCAGTAGACGTGCGGCGGACACGGGAGGCGCGTACCGCGGGCGCAGCAGAGGAAAGTGCCCACGTCGGCGGGACGACCGGCGGCTGATTCGCGGCCAGTATCTGGGCATCGGCGAACGCCGACCTGATCGTGGGAGGCCTCCGTGCGTGAGCTGACTCGACGACACGCCCTGGGGGCCGCGGTGGTCACGGCTGCGGCGGCAGCGGCTCCGGCGTCGACGCGTCGCCCCGCCACCGCCGCGGGCCGGGCATGGCGCTGGCCGACATCGAACAGTCGGCCAGGGACGAGACGCCCGGAGCCGTGCCGCCGGCGCGACCGCCGCCGCTCGCTGCCACGGCTTCGCCCGCCGAGTGCCCCGCCACCGAGAAACCCGGCCGGAATGCCCCCGGGGAGTCCTGCGTCGCCGATGCCCACCGACAGAGCGCTGGTCGCCTGCGAGCTCCCACCCCATCGAAAGGACCAACAGTGTCAACGTACGTACGGCACGTCACTCCCGTCGCGCCAGAGCGGGCCAACGGACTGGTGGCCAGGGTCTACGAGCAGGCCGACACCGAGGCAAGCAGCATCGGCCCCGCCGTGCGGATGACCTCACCTGCGCCGGAGGTCCTTGCCGCCGGCTGGAGCCTCACCCGCGAAGCGCACCTCGTCGGAGCCGCGCCCGTCCTGGACAAGACGCTGGTGGCGCTCGGCGTGTCACAGGCGAACCACTGCCGCTACGACACGCTCGCCTGGCTGGGCGCCCTGCGGCTTCTCGGCCGGCCGGACCTGGCCGACGCCGTCGACCGGGGTGAACCGCCTGCCGACGCGCGGCACGCGGCACTGCTGGACTGGGCCCGGTCAACCGCCACCCCGGGCGCCCCCGCGCCCCTGCCCGACGAACCGGTCGCCGAATATTTCGGCACAGCACTGATCAGCCACTTCATCAACCGCATGGTGCTCGCCATGCTGCCTGCCGGACTCACGCCCGGCACGCTGGACCCCGCCGACGAGCCGGCCTTCGAGGGCGCCCCGGTGTTCCGGCAATGGCGAACCGACCGGGCACCCGGAGCCAGCCTGCCCCTGCTGGCCGGCCTGCCCGAAGGGCGACCACCGCAGTGGGGCGACGGCACCCCGGCGGGCACGGCGTACGCCACCCTCGCCGCCGTAGCCGGGCAGGGAGCCGGGCTGCTCACCCCCGCGGCCTGCCAAGCCGTACGTGACGTCATCAGTGCGCATCGGGGCCGCCGCCCCGCCGACGCCGGCCATCTGGACGAGCCGCTGTCGAGGCTGCCCGAACAGGAACGGATCGGAGCGCACCTGGCCGTCCTCGCCGGACTCCTACCGGAAGCCCTCACCGACGACGAGGTGGCCGCCTGGCGGGCAACGGACCGGCGGTACTCCGACCACTGCACCGTCTACCTGCTCGCCTATGGGGCCATGGCCGCCGTCGGCCACATCGAAGCAGACCTCGCCGAAGCCCACACGTCCGGAGCGAAGAGTGCCTAGCCGGATCGCCCAGGCACTCGCCGTGCTGTCCACCGGGCTGCTCGCCGGCGCGTTCGCCTACGCCCTCGTCTCCGTCGTTCCCACCTTCGACGCGGTCCCCCTGGACGTCCACCTGCAATACCGCACAGCGCTCATGTACATGAACGGCATCTTCATGCAGGCGCTGATGGCGGTCAGCCTGCTCAGCTCGTTCTGGCTCGCGATCACACTGCGCGTCGCGGCCCGGTGGTACGCCGTCGCGGCGGGCGTGCTCGCACTCACCTCCCTGCTCGTCACCCGCTTCGGAAACGTCCCCATCAACGGAAAGATCAAGACGTGGTCGTCCTCGCTTCCGCCCGACCACGCCGAGATCCTGCAACGCTGGGAGGTCTACCACGACATCCGTACCGCTACCGCCGTCGCGGCGTTCGTACTGCTGATCGTCCTCGTAGACAAGACCCGCAGGGTCACGGCGGCGTCGGCCCGCTGACCTGCCGCAGGCGGTGCAGGCGCCCTCCCAGGTCAGGCGTACCGCAACCCGCGCGTGCAGGGCGTGCGACCCGAGCCGGGACAGCCCCGAGCGTCGCCGTGAACCGGCGGTCGCCCGGGCGCTGTCCCGGCGCGTCGGTCAGGTCACCGTCGCTGTCAGTTCCTGGTGAGCCCGTACGCGTCGCGGACGACCTGCTCTACCCGGTTACCGTCGGTGTCCCACGCCTCGAGCTTGAGGCTGACGGTCGCGTTGGTGGTGTCGGCCGCCTTCGGGTTCTGGTACGTGACCTGGAACGTGTGGTCCGGCCCGGCCTTCACCGATGCCGGCTTCCAGGTCCGGCCGCCGTCGGGTGAGGTCCACATCTTCACGCCGGCGAGTTTCGTCGTGATGCCGGCCCCGGACTGCGCGCTGACGGTGATCCCGTGCCGACCGACGGGCGCGGTGTTGTTCGCCGACAGGCCGAGCTGGTAACTCGGCATGATCATCGGCTCCCACACACACGGGTCGGTCTTGCCGTACAGCACGTGTTCCAGGCAGGTGTTCGGCTGCTGGACCGTCGAGGTGGTCGGGCGTTGCGAGCGGAACGTCCAGGTGGTGTCGATCTGCCTGCCGTACCGCTGGCCCACCCGGTCGGGCTTGTAGCTGCTGGTCGCCCGGTACGTGCTCGCCTCGGCGGGCAGCGTGTAGTAGGGCAACTGGTACGCGTCGTACGCCGGGGTGAGCTCGGTGGCGTTGCCCATCGCGTCCAGCCGGTAGAGGCGGGCCTGCTCGGCCTGCTCGCCTTCCAGCGCGAGGTGGGTCGGGTCGCCCGCGTCGGTGTACTGCCCGGCGCCGACGGCGTGCAGCGAGCGGATCCGCAGCACGTCGCCGGTACGGCAGCTGTCGCACGGCATGGCGTGGCTCCGGTAGATCTCCGGACGGATCCCCGGCCCGCGCTGGCTGTTGCCCGGTATCCGCAGCTCGTTCCAGGACTCCTCGCTGCGCTCGGGTGCGCTGAAGGCCCGGCTCGACACCACGGTGTACAGGCTGGTGGTGGCCAGGTCCCCCGAGTGGAGGGTGCGGTCCCAGACCACGTCCGGGCCGGTGACCGTGTGGTAGTCGGTCCGCGTCGTGCGGCCGACGAACGCGTGGCCGGCCTTGAAGGAGAAGAACTGCCAGGGGTTGTAGGCGTGGCTGACCTCCACCGTGTCCGGCAGCGGTCGACGGCTCCCGTTCACGGCGGGCTGGTCGGCGTGGTAGGTCGCCCGCACCTGAGCGAGGTCCGCGTCCCGTGCGGGTTGCGGCATCGACTCGGGAATGCCGTCGTTGAAGTAGTGGACGATCTTGTATTCGTACGGTGCCTGCATCTGGGCGCGGATCGTGACGGGCGGGCTGGCCTTCTCGGCGACCGCCACCGCCAGTTTCCCCGCGGTGGCGGTGTCGACGATCAACACGGGCAGGTCGATCTCGTCGTACCTCAGCGGGTCGGTGGGCAGCGTCATGTCGGTGACCAGCCCCGCCGCCCGGCCGGCGATGGCCGCGTCGGTGGCGGCGAACATCTCCTGCTGGGACCTGGCCGGGACGAACACCAGCGCGCCGCGGACATCACCTCCGGCGTCCAGGACGTCCGCCCCGACCAACCGGGAACGCCGGTCGGTCTCGAAGGCCGCCACCTGCGGCTGGAGCAGGCTGCCGTAGTCGTCGGCGTACCGTGCGGGCATGGGTCCCTGCCGGCCGCCCAGATCGAGGAGCGCCTGGGGCGCGATCTGGATGACGTCGGGCGAGAACCAGAACCTACCGATGGCGCCCGGCTTGGTCGGCGACACCCGGTAGTAGCCGGCGCTCAGGTAACCCGCTGCGGTCTGTGCGCCGTTGTACGCACGGCCGGACGCGGCGACGTAGCCCCATGCGAAGTTCGCGGTGTGCGGGACGCTCGGCTGCTCGGTCCGGAACGTGACGGGGGTCGTCTCGGCAAGGTCGAACGTCACGGTGGCGTCGCCCGGCACCGGGACCTCGGGCTCGAACAACAGGTTCGTGTGGACGTACGAGTTCGGCGGGCTGCCGGCCGCCCGGTCGTTGGCGATGGTCTCGACTCCGTAGACGCCGCCCTCGGCCACCCGCATCTTCACCTCCCAGGTGTCCTGCGTCCCCTCGACGCGCCGCCAGCCGTTCCAGTCGCTCGTGTAGCCGCGCGGCGCTCCCTCCAGCTTCGGGTCGGTGTCGTTGAGCATCACGGCGCCGACCGTGTACGCGGCGGCGGGCTCGATGGGCTGCCCGGGGCGGCCGACGAGGCGGACGGTCAGGGTGGCCATCTTGGCCCCCAACCGCGCGCTGAGCGGCACGACGACCTGGTTGCCGGCGGCGTTGCGGGCGCGCAGCCGACCGGTGAACACGCCGGCGGCACCGGCGGTCGGTTCCATGGTGAGCGTCACGCTCGCCGACCCGGAGGCGGGCACGGTGATCCTGTCCCGATCGAGGGTGGCGAACCCGGAGGGGGCGGGGCTGCCGTTCTCTCCGGTCATCGACAGGTCCAGGTCAAGCTCGACGGGACTGCTGCCGGCGTTGTGGTAGGTGATGGTGCGGGTCAGGGTCTGGCCGGTGTACGGGTGGTCGAATCGCCCGGACACCTTCGGCGTGTCGACGGTGATCGGCTGGGTCACCGCCCGCCCCACGTCGAGCCGTCCGGCGCCGTGCTCGTAGACGGTGCCGCTGACGCTGGCCGCGCTGCCGACCAGCGCCGTCTTGAGCTGGCTGTTGGTCCAGTCCGGGTGCTGCTGGGCCAGGATCGCCGCCGCGGCCGCCACGTGCGGGGTGGCCATCGAGGTGCCGGACGCGGCGGTGTACCGGTCGTTGAGCGGGGTGCCCATCGTGGTGCCCGCCGCGCGGGCCGCCACGGTGTTCACCCCGGGCGCAGTGATCTCCGGCTTGATCGCGAAGTCACCGAGGCGGGGGCCGCGGCTGGAGAAGCTGGCGAGCTGGTCGTTCGCGTCGACCGCGCCCACGGTCAGCGCCGCGTCCGCCGCGCCCGGTGCGGCGACCGTGCCGGCGCCGGGACCGTCGTTGCCGGCGGCGATCACGAACAACGTGCCGTGTTTCGCGGTGAGGTCGTTGACCGCCAGGCTGAGCGGGTCCGTTCCGTCCGTCGCGCCGCCGCCCAGGCTCATGCTCACGATCGCCGCGTCCTGCGGACCCGCCGCCCACTCCATGGCCGCGATGATCTCCGAGTCGGTACCGCCACCGTTGTCGTCGAGCGCTTTGGCGATGGCGAGGTCGACGCCGGCGGCGACTCCCCGGTACCGGCCGGCGGACGCCGCGCCCGACCCGGTGACGATCGAGGCGACGTGGGTGCCGTGGCCGTGGCCGTCCTTGGCGTCGTCCGGCGTGCCGCCTCCCGGGCGGCCGGCCGGGATGAAGTTGCGCTCGCGCACCACCGTGCCAGCGAGGTCGGGGTGGGTGTCGTCGATGCCGGTGTCGATGATCGCGACCTTGACGCCCTTGCCGGTGTATCCCGCCTGCCAGGCGGTCGGCGCGCCGATCTGCCCGTTGCTGACGTCGTCCAGCGCCCTGACCCGGCCGTCCAGCCAGACCTTCTCCAGACCGGACCTCGGGTCGGTCACGTCCTGCCAGAAGTCGTTGGCCTTCTTCTTCGCCACCGCCACGGCGGCGCCGTTGACGCTGTCCAGGCCCCGCGACTTGCTGGCGCCGCGCAGGGTCTTCGCCTTGGCGGTGAGCCGGGCGGCCGAGATGTCCTGCTCGTACCGCACGATCACCGGGACCTCGGCGGTACTGGCATCGGCGTACGCGTTCTCGGCCAGGTAGGTGAGGTCGAACAACCGCTCGTCGAGCAACCCCGAGGCGATCGCCGCCTGCCCGTCGCTGGGCAGCGCGTAGTAGTGGCCGTCCTCGGCGGTGCGGAGGCGGTAGCTCACGCCCTCCCGGCCCGGGACGGGGTCGATCGTCGCAGCCACCCGGCCGTCGCCGAACCTGGTGTACTCGACCGTGTCCCCGGTGATCAGCGTGATCGACGTCGACTCGGGTCCGGCGAAGGCGACGGGCACGCCGCCACCCGGCGTCGCGTCACGGGCGGCGCCGGCGTCGCCCCCGGGTCCCGGTGCGGCGACGCCGGCGCCCGGCGTCGCGGTCAGGGCCCCGACGGTCACGGCCGCCAGTACCGGCCCGAACCATCGGCCATGGAACGTTCGTCTCATCCTCGGTGCTCCCTCGGCTCGTGGTCGAACAGGTCGTCCCAGTGGGAGAGAGTCAAACGTGAGTGATCATCGTGGTCTAGACTTCGAGCTGGCCGAATGTGGAAGGTTCCACATCTGGCCAGCGAGCCGGGTCGCTCAGGGGAGGACGGGTGCTCGAGGCGCTGGGCATCAGCCCGTTCGAGGAACAGGTGTATCGAGCGGTGCTGCGGCGCGCCGAGGTGTCCTCCGCCGAACTCGCCACGGTGCTCGACGCGACAGCCCGCATGCTCGGCCGGACGCTGTCCCGGCTGGAGTCGCTGGGTCTGATCCGCAGCACGGGTCGGGGCCGCTACCGGCCAGCGTCGCCCGAAGCCACCATCGAGAGGCTCATCTTCCAGCACCGGGCCGGCCTGGCGCAGGCACGCGCCGCCGTGGCCGAGCTGGTCGACGACTTCCGGCTCGGCAACCTGCAGGCACACCCGTCCGGGCTGATCGAGACCGTCGTCGGCGCCGCCGCGATCTCCCTGCGTCTGTCCGAGTTGGAGCGGCTGACGACAACCTCGATCATGACCTTCGACCGTCCCCCGTACACCCAGCAGTTCGGGGAGTTCGACGAGGTCGGCGTCGAGCGCCCGCTGCTTGAGTCCGGCGTCGAGATCCGGGCCATCTACGACACCGCGGCACTGGAACTGCCGGGCCGACTGGCCGTCATCACCGAGCTGGTCCGGCTCGGCGAGCAGGCCCGTGCCCTGCCGACGGTGCCGGTCAAACTCAGGGTCTATGACGACCAGGTCGGCGTCATCATGCTCGTCGCCGGCACGGTGGAGACCGAAGCCGCCGCCATCATCCACCGATCGTCGCTGCTGGACGCGCTGATCGCGCTCTTCGAGGCGCACTGGTCCCTCGCCAGTCCCATCGTGCCCGACTCACACGGCACCGGCGCCGACGAGCTGACCGAGCAGGAGACGGTGGTCGCCCGGCTGCTGGGCGCCGGCCTGACCGACCAGGCGATCGCCCGGCAGTTGGGGGTCAGCTCACGCACCGCGCGCCGCCGTATCGCCATGGTGATGGAGCGGCTGGGGGCGACGACCCGATTCGAGGCCGGCGTGGCGGCCGTCCGCCGCGGCTGGCTCTGATCTCGCCTTCGGGCGTCCACGGGTCGTTCGGCGGCACCCGCGCGTCGATGGGATCACGCGGGGCGCGGCCGGCCACCGCCGTTCGACAAGGGCCGAGTGCGGTGCGGCGGCCGGACCACCGGCCGGGTCCACCGACACGGCCGGTTCATCGCCGATTGAAGGTTCGTCCGCTCCAGTCGCGAGGATTCTGGGTGAAAGTCTCAACCGAGAGTTCAACGATACCGTTGACGGAATGAATATCGTGGACTCGGCCCGGCCACTCGATGGCGCGGGCGTCTCGGCGTTCCTCCGCTCGCTTCCCGCCCGCCCCCTGCTGCTCGGCCTGGGCGAGGCCCGGCACTTCGTCGAAGAGCTGGGCGAGTTGCGCAACGAGGTCTTCCGGCACCTGGTCGAGCACGAGGGCTACCGGTCGTTCGCCATCGAGAGCGACTGCCTCAGGGGCCTCGTGGTGGACGGCTACATCAGGACGGGCGCGGGCACCCTCGATGACGTCATGGAGCGTGGCTTCAGCCACGGCTTCGGCGCGTCACCGGCCAACCGGGAGCTCGTGCGCTGGATGCGGGCATACAACGAGGAGCACGACGAAAAGCTGCGGTTCTTCGGGTTCGACGGTCCGCTGGAGTATTGGGCGGCGAGCCCGCGTCAGGCGCTCACCGCCCTCTACGACCTCCTCGACGGCCCGCTCCCCCGCACCGTGGTGACCAGAGAAACCCTCGATGCGCTGCTGGGCCCCGACGACCGGTGGTCGACCGAGGCCGCAGCCATGGATCCCGCCCAGTCGATCGGCCGGTCCGTCGACGCCCAGCGGCTGCGGCTGGTCGCCGACGACCTGGTGGCGCTGCTGGACACGCAGGCACCGCAGCTGAGCGCGGAGGACAGGGCGCGGGCGGCACTGTACGCGCGCACCGCCACCGGCCTGCTCCGCTACCACTACTGGATGGCCGACGCGTCCCCGGCACGGTGGACGCGGCTGTCTGCCCTGCGGGACGCGCTGATGGCCGCCAACCTGCGTGCGGTCGCCGAGCACGGCCCGGCACTGGTCTCCGCCAGCAATCTCCACCTGCAGCGGAACAGGAGCTCCATGTCGTTCGGCGACCAACAGCTGGAATGGTGGAGCGCGGGGGCGATAACCGCGACGCACCTGGGCGACCGGTACGCCTTCCTGGCCTCAGCCCTCGGCACGGCCGGCGACGACACCCCGCCCCCGGACACCGTCGAGGGCATCCTGTCCACGCTGCCGTGGAACCGCTGTCTCGTCGACGCCCGCCGCCTGGCCCGGGCCGTCACGGAACCCACCCGCCGCGTCTCCCACGATTTCGCCTACTTCCCGCTCGACCCGGCACACCTCGACATGATCGACGGCGTCGTCTTCCTCAAGCGGGCTGTCAGACTGAGTGCGCTGGGTTGACGGGGCGCGTGCGCGTCGGTGTGGGCCGACAGACAGGTCACGACCCCGAGCCGGGGGGCGGTCTGACGGTGAGGCTGGCCGACGGCAGTGACGCGATCGCCGGTCGTACGGATCCTGGTGGACGGACGGTCGGCGATGGCGGTGTCGGCAGGCGGGGGCAGGTGCGCGATCGGCACGCGCGGGTCCCTCGGCTGGCGGGCGGTACGAGGGAGAGGGCTCCGCAGCCGGGAGTCGGAGCGGTCCGGGTGGATTATTTCCGGCGGGGGTGTCCATCTGGCGGGGTCTCGTCCGTAGAGATTGCGTGCGGCCGCCGCCGCACGAGGGCAGGGACGGACAGGAGACAAATCGTGAAGTACCTACTGTTGATCAATGCTGGCGCGGTGGACGGGAACGGTGTGAACACCGGCTGCACGGTCGAGGACTGGATCGCCTACGACAAGGAGGTCAGGGATGCCGGCATCTTCGTCTGCGGAGAGTCGCTGGCCGATCTGGTGACCGCCACGACGGTGCGGGTCGGGTCGGACGGCCAGCGGATCGTGACCGACGGGCCGTTCGCCGAGACGCGCGAGGTGCTCGGCGGCTTCTACGTGATCGACGTGCCGGACCTCGACGCCGCGTTGGACTGGGCCGCCCGCTGCCCCGGCGCCTGGGGTGACGGCTCGGTCGTGATCCGGCCGGTGGCCGAGTTCGGGGCCTGACCGCGATGGACGCACTGGCGGCCGGCGCCGCGGCGCCGGACAGGTCATCGGCGGCGTCGCCCGAGACGCCGATGGCGTTGGTGGCGGCGGTGTTCCGCGAGGAACGCGGCCGGCTGCTGGCCGCCCTGGTGCGCCGCTTCGGCGACCTGGACCTCGCGGAGGAGGTCACCTCCGAAGCGGTCGAGGCGGCGCTGGCGTCGTGGCCGGTCGACGGGGTTCCGCCCCGGCCGGGAGCGTGGCTGATGACCACGGCGCGGCGCCGGGCGATCGACCGGTTGCGCCGCGACCAGGCGTACGCGGCGCGGCTGGCCATCCTCCAGGCGGAGGCCGACCGTGCCGGTCCGGTCCCACCCCCGGAGCCCGGCGGCGACCTCCCGGACGAGCGGCTGCTGCTGTTCTTCACCTGCGCGCACCCGGCGCTGGCGGCGGAGGACCGTGGCGCGCTGACCCTGCGCTTTCTGGCCGGGCTGACCACCACCGAGGTGGCGCGGGCGTTCCTGGTACCGGCGCAGACGATGGCCAAGCGGATCACGCGGGCGAAGCAGAAGATCAGGCAAGCGCGGATCCCGTTCCGGGTGCCGCCCGCCGACGAGTTGCCGCAGCGGCTGCCGGGGGTCCTGCAAGCGGTGTACTCGATCTTCACCGAGGGGTACGCGGCCAGCGCGGGCCCGCGGCTGCAACGCGTCGACCTCGCCGAGGAGGCCATCCGGCTGGCCCGGATACTGCGCCAACTGCTGCCCACCGAGCGGGAGGTGGCCGGGCTGCTCGCCCTGATGTTGCTCGTCCACGCCCGACGCGACGCGCGCACCGGGCCGGACGGCGAACTGGTCCTGCTCGACGATCAGGACCGCGGCCGCTGGGACCGCGCCATGATCGCCGAGGGGATCGGGCTGGTCCGGGCCGCGTTGACCGGCGGGCCGCCCGGCCGGTACGGAGTGCAGGCGGCGATCGCCGCGCTGCACGACGAGGCGGCCGACGTGGCCACCACCGACTGGCCCCAGATCGTGGCGCTCTACGACGTGCTGCTGGCACTGACCGACTCCCCCATCGTCGCGGTGAACCGGGCGGTGGCCGTGGCGATGCGCGACGGCCCGCAGGCCGGCCTGGCGCTGCTGGACGAGCTCGCCGACGAGGCGCTGCTGCGCGGCTACCACCCCTACACCGTCGCCCGGGCCGACCTGCTGCACCGGGCCGGCCGTCACGCCGAGGCGGCCGCCGCCTACCGGGAGGCGCTCGACCTGGCCGGCACCGCACCCGAACGGGACCTCCTCCGGCGCAGGCTCACCGAATGCGGGCAGCAGTCCTTCGGCTGACCTGCCGGTCCGTAACCCGCTCACCGCATCCCCCGGGAGATTCGGCTGGACACCGCACGCCCGTCCTCCCGACGAGCGCCGCGGGTGCAGGATCGGCCGAGGCCCCCGCAGCGATGAGTTTCGGCCGCGTTCCGCGTCTGTCCCGGTGTCGTAGTACGTCGTACGACGCCGCCTGGCACGAGACACCACGGAGGACACCATGACGACCACGCCCGACGCCCCGACCAGCGCGCTGCCCGGCCGCCCGCCCGTGGTCGACCTGGCCACCTGGCAGGCCGCCCGCGACGAGCTCCTGGTCCGCGAGAAGGCCCACACCCGCGAGGGCGATGCCATCGCCGCGGCCCGCCGCCGGCTGCCGATGGTCGAGCTCGACGCGACGGTCGAGGTCGTCGGGCCCGACGGCCCGACCCCGTTCCTCGACCTGTTCCAGGGCCGCGACGAACTCGTGGTCTACAAGCACATGTGGTGGGACGGCGCTCCGCACCAGGGACAGTGCGAGGGCTGCACCACCACCGCCTGGCACCTGAAGGACGCCGCCTACCTCAACGCCCGCGGCGTCTCGTTCGCCATCCTGACCGTCGGCCGGTGGGACGAGGTCGCCCCCTACGTCGAGTTCATGGGCTACACCCAGCCCTGGTACTCGGTGCGCGACGTGGACGCCCCCGTCGGCGGCAGCATGGGGTCCATCACCTGCTTCCTACGGGACGGCGACCGCGCGTTCCTCACCTATTCCACGACAAGCCGTGGCAACGAGCCGGTCAACGGCTCCTTCGGCCTGCTCGACATGACGCCCTACGGCCGCGGCGAGGCGTGGGAGGACAACCCCGAGGGCTGGCCCGAGGGGCGCAACGCGTGCTGGTACTGGCGCACGGACGCGGACGGAAACGCCACCTGGGGCCCGACCAGCCGCCCCGTGCCCCAGTGGACCCGCCCCGGCGCAACCCCCGTGGAGACCCTCGGCCGGCACGGCCACCACCACTGACCCGCCTCCGTCGACGGCGTCGGCGTCGGCGTCGGCACGCTCTCAGCGCCCGGGCTGATGATCGAACGCCTCACCGCCCGGCTCCGCCGGGTGACGTCCTTCAGACGTCACCGGCGGAGCCGGCAGCCTCGACGATCGAGACGGGAGTGCCGAGTTCGACGGTGCGGGAGACGGTGCAGAGCCGGTCGTGCGACTGCCGCAACGACCGGGGCAGCGCCTCACGTGCCCGGTCGCCGTCCGCGCCCACCGGGAACGTCACGGTGAACCGGGCCTCGAGGTTCTGCATCCGGTTTGCTCCGGCCTCGTCCCGGATCTTGTCGCCGGTGACCTCGACCGAGAACTGGATCGGCTCGGCGCGGCGGCTCGTGACGAGGTCCACGTCGACCGCGGTGCAGCCGCCGATGGCCGCCAGGAGCAGCTCCACCGGCGTGAAGCTGGCGTCCTCGCCCGTGCCCATCGACATCGATCCGCCGCGGACGTTCCGCACGACGTACCGTCCGACGCTGGTGCGCTCGATCTCGACCGAGCGGAAGGTGTCCGCACTCATGACGGGCACGCTACCCAGGCCCTCTCGTCCCTGGGAAACCGGCCTGCCCGGCCGACGGGCGCTCGCCGCAACCGTCGGGGAAGGGCGCCCACCAGTGGTCCACCACCGCCCGGAGGCTGATCTGGCTGGAGCGCCCAGGGATGCACCGGCCCCGGCCCCCGGCACGGGCCCGGCGACGCCGGTGGCGTGGCGACCTCGCCACACCACCGGCGCCCCGCCCTGCCTCTGTCGTGCCTACCGCCGTCAGATCCAGCCGGCCTCGCGGGCTACCCGCACCGCCTCCACCCTGGTCCGCGCGCCCGCCTTGCGGGCGATCCGCCCGAGGTGGTTGCGCACCGTCCCCGCGGCGAGGCCGAGCGCCCGGGCGACCTCCACCACCGGCGCCCCGGCCGCGGTCAGGTCGAGGATCTGCGTCTCCCGCGAGGTCAGTGGGCTGTCCCGGGTCAGCGCCGCCATCACCAGATCCGCGTCGATCACCGACTCCCGCCGGGCCAACCGTCGGATCCCGTCCACGACCCGCTGCGGCGAGACGTCGCTGCCGAGGACGCCGACCGTCCGTCCGGGCGCGAGGACCCGGTGCAGGCTGCGCGCGCGGCGGCGGTCCGCGAGCACCAGCAGGGGGCACTGCCCCGCCATCCCGTTCCCACCGACGAGATCGAGGTCCACGACCGCCACGTCGGGCCGTTGCGCCCGCACCGCCTGTGGGAGCGCGTCGCCCCGGTCCAGCTCCGCCACCACACTGATGTCCTCCTCGGCGGCGAGGACGAGCGAGAGGGCGCCGCGGACCAGGGCACCGTCGAGGGCGAGCAGGGTACGGATCACGGTGGACCTTCCCGAGCATCGTCAGGTGGATCACGGACCGTCCGCATTCAAACACATACCAATCGGTATCGCTCGGCGAGCGGAGAGCACCTCCCCTCCTGGAGACAGGCGCACGGGGTGCCTGCCAGACCGGCTCCACCGGTCACATCCAACCGTCGCGGCGGGCGCGCCACACCGCCTCCATCCGGTTGCGCGCACCCGTCTTGCGCATGATCGCCGACAGGTGGTTGCGTACCGTCCCGTGCGCCAGGAAGAGCCTGCGGGCGATCTCCTTGAGCGGCAGACCCTCGGCGGCCACCCGCAGCACCTCCACCTCCCGGCGGGTCAGCGGGCTGGACGGCGGACGCAGCGCCGTCGCGGCGGCCTCCGCGTCGATGACCTTGCCGCCGGCGGCGAGTTCCCGCACGGCGTCGACCAGCGCCTCCAACGGGGCGTCCTTGCCGATCAGGCCCCGCACCCCGGCGGCTAGGAGGTCCCCGACCACCGCCGGGCTCCACCGGCGTCCCATGGCGAGCACGGCCGTGTCCGGCCCCGCCTCGGTGATGGTCGCGACGACGTCGACCGGCTGCGGCACGTCCGACGCCAGGTCGACCAACACCACGTCGGGCCGGTGCCGGCGCACCACGTCGGACAGGTCCGTCGTTCCGGCCACCTCGGCGACGACCTCGATCTCCTCCTCGCTCGACAACGCGGCGCACAGCGCGGTGCGCAACAGGCGCATCTCCTCGGCGACGACAACGCGGATCAACGCGGAGCTCCGATCTGGGGTACGCGGTGGCGATCGGGTCCCTTGGACGGGACTTCGCGGGCCGGCCGCGTGGACGGACGGGGTCCCGCCCGTGACGCGTCGGCTGGCGAGTGACGGGCACGGGCACGTGTGACCACGCGCCGGGCGGTGCGGCCGGACGAGCCGGATGACCGCGCGGGCGGGTCCGCCGGGACTCAGCCGGGGCGCACGCTCGCCCCGGGCAGCCGGTCGCCAGGTGGCACGGGTGGTGGGACGAAGCCGTGGCCGACCGTCGTCGGCCACTGCGCGTCGAGGATCGGCCCGGACCCGATCGCGCCGGCGTCCACGGTGGCGGTGCGGTCGTCGCCGGGCGCGGGACGGCCGGACGGGGACCCTGCCGGCAGAGGCGCCGGCAGGAGGGTCGACCGGGCAACCGGCAGCCCGCGCCGCCCCGGCGAGGGGACGGCCTCCGGCACGGTGACGGGCGGGGGGCGGAACGTCGGGCGACGCACTGGGCATCGACCTTCCTTGTCGGGAACGTCGACACATCGTAAAGACCTGATTACCTGATCGCAGCTCGTGGATGCCCGGTGACGGATTACCGACTGGATCGCCGGACGGCCCGCGCCGTGCGCTGGGCGCGCCGACGCGACGCGTCAGGGTGACGGCGGTACGGCGCCGACGCGCGACCGTGGCACCGGCGCGGGGGCCTGCCGGGGACCGTCCCCGACGAGCTGGACGGCGACCTTCCCGCCGGCGGCTGGCGCCCGCGCCGGCCCGGGGCGCCCGCCCCCCCCCCCCCCCCCCCCCCCCCCCCCCCCCCCCCCCCCCCCCCCCCCCCCCCCCCCCCCCCCCACCCCCCCCCCCCCCCCGCGGCCC
>NZ_JBIDDA010000006.1:53346-167086 GCF_043204915.1 Micromonospora sp. NPDC047670 | reverse complement strand
TGGGTGTGGGGGGTTCGGCGCCGAGGGGGGTGGGTGGCCGGGGGGGGGGGGCGTGGGGGGGACCGGCCCCGTGGTGGTGGCCGGCGCCCTGCCCGCGGGGGTCGGGCGCCCGCGCCGCCACTCCGCCCGGCCAACCCCCACCCGCCCACCCGGCACCTGGCACCTGGCACCCGGCACACAGCGCACAACGACACGAGCCCCCGGTGGAGGGGGCTCGTGTCGTTGGTTGCGGTGCGGCCGGCCGCGGTCAGGTCATGTCGTCGTAGCGGCGGTCGATCGGCGCCGGTGCGGCGACCGGCTCCGGAGCCTCGACCGGCGTGGTGGCGTCGACCCGCTGCCCGGCCTCGACCGGCTCCGGGTCGAACTCCAGCGGCGACACCTCGTCGTCGTCGATGCCCGCGTAGACCTCCCGGCCGCGTCCCTTGCGCTTGTCGTTGAGGAATGCGACACCGACCGCGGCGAAGTAGAGCGCACAGAGGCAGATCGCCAGCGCGGTCATCCCGAAGGGGTCGGGGGTCGGCGTGACCACCGCGGAGAACGCGAAGAACACGAAGACCGCGATCCGCCACCAGCTCAGCAGCCGCTTCGCGCTGGCGATGCCGACGAAGTTCAGCATCAACACCAGCAGCGGGAACTCGAACGCCACCCCGAACAGCAGGATCAGGTTCGTCACGAACGAGATGTAGCGGGTGACCTCGAGGTTGGTGGCGATGTCGTCACCAGAGATGTCGAGCAGAAACTCGAGGCCCTTGGTGGTGACGAAGAACGCCAGCACGGCACCTGCCGCAAACAGCGGCGCGGCCAGCGTGGTGAAAATGTACGCGTAGCGCCGCTCGTGCCGGTGCAGGCCCGGCGCGATGAACGCCCAGAGCTGGTAGAGCCAGATCGGCGCCGCGATGATCAGACCCACCCAGAGCCCGATCTTCAGGTTGAGTAGGAAGACGTCCGCGACCCCGAGCTGCACGAACTTACACTTGCCGCTAACAGGGTCGATCGAGGCCGGCAGGTCGCAGTACGGCTTCGAGAGCAGGATCCGGACCGGCCCGGCGAGCCAGATGCCGAAGCCGAAGCCGACCAGGATCGCCAGGGACGCCTTGAACAGCCGGTTGCGCAGCTCGCGGATGTGCTCGATGAGCGTCATCGAGCCGTCGGCGGCCCGTTCGAAGTTGCTCGGACCGCGCTTACGGAGAGCGAAGGCCACGGTGCTCGGGCCCTCGGTCAGTTGTCGCGGACGCGGTGCACCGGGTCAACGACCGGCTGCTGCTGCGGCGGGGCCTGGTAGGGCGCCTGCTGCGGGGCCTGCTGTCCGGCGTGCGGTGGGAGCGGCTGGTAGCCGGCCTGCGCGTCGGCCTTCTCGGCGAGGTCGCGGTCGTCGTCGTGCAGGCTCTTGGTCTCGGCCTTGATGATCCGCAGCGAACGGCCCAGCGAACGGGCCGCGTCGGGGAGCCGCTTCGCGCCGAAGAGCAGGATCAGCACGACCACGAGTACGGCGATGTGCCACGGCTTGAGGGCACCCATGGGAAGCTCCAGTCGCTCTGTGTCGTCGTGGGGGGTGTACCGCAGCCCATCGTACGTGCGTCGACGGCCGTTGCCACCCGCCGGGGGATGCTGGTTCGTCCCCGGCCGGTGAAGTCTTGACCAACGCGGGACGTCCCGTCAACACTCCGCGGACGGATCAGTGCTGAGCGGAACCGGACCGTAACGCGCAGGGACGCGACACCGGTCGATCAACCGCCGCGCTTCGCCTTGATCAGCTCGAGCCGCCGCTGGGTGGTGTCGAGCTGCCGCTGGAGCGCCTCGGCCCGCTCCTGGAGCGCCTCCGCGCTGTCCCGCAGCGCCTCCGCCTCGGTCGCCCGGCGCTGCAGGGCGACCGCCGCGCGGCGCAGCCTGGGCAGCCGCGCCAGCACCGGCCGGACGGCCAGGGCGAACCCGACGAGCGCGAACAGCACCACCGCGAGCACGATCCACTTCACCACGGCGGCCAGCCTACTGCGTGCCGGCCGGCACCGCCGGGTCGGCCGAGGGCGCCGCCGACCGCGTGTCCGGCCCGTCCGCCGGACGCCGGGGCGCGGCGGGGGCCGGCGTCGCGTACGCGTCGAGGGCGGCGGCGGCCGAGGCCCGGACCTGCTCGGCCAGCTCGGCCGGGGCCACGACGGTGACGTCCGGCCCGAGCCCCAGCACGAACCGGCGGGCCCAGCCCAGGTCGGTGACCCGCAGCGAGACCAGCCACTGGTCGCCGGCGCCGGCCTCGACCCGTTCGCACGGGTAGTACTCGGTGATCCACCGCTCGCTACGGCCGACCCTCAGGGTGATCAGCGGCAGGTCCGGCGAGGGCCGGAACACGCCCTCGGTGAGGTCGTGCGGGCGGGCCTGCGGCGGCACCACGGCCGGCTCGTCCAGCTCGGCGACGGCGTCGATCCGGTCGGCCCGGAACAGCCGCACCGCCTCCGCCCGGCGGCACCACGCCTCCACGTACGCCCGGCCACCGACCATCAACATCCGCAACGGGTCGACGACGCGGTCGGTGGTCTCGTCCCGCGCGGCCGTGTAGTAGGTGATGCGCAGCGCCCGGCCGCTCTCGACGGCGGCCCGCAGCTCCTGCACCCGGCGGGTGTCGGCGGGCAGCCGGACCTCGACGGGCGCGGCCACCAGGTCACCGGCCGCGTTCTCGATCTTGGCGAGGGCCCGCTCCACAGCCTCCCGGTTGGCCACCCCGGGCGTCTCGGCGAGCATCCGCAGCGCCACCACCAGCGCGAGGGCCTCGTCCGGGGTGAGCCGCAGCGGACGGTCGATGCCGGCGTCGTAGGTGATGGTCACCCGGTCGCCGTCGAAGGCCATGTCGATCAGGTCACCCGGACCGTACCCGGGCAGCCCGCACACCCACAGCAGTTCCAGGTCCTCACGCAGCTGCCGCTCGGTGACACCCAGGTCGCCGGCGGCCTCGGCGATCTCGATGCCGGGCCGGGCGAGCAGGTAGGGCACCAGGTTCAGCAGCCGGGCCAGCCGGTCGGCCGACGCGCGGGAACCGCCCCGGGCGGCCGGGCGGGTCACCGGGCACCCCCGACGACGGCGAGGTCGTCGTGCCGGGCCGCGATCTCCTTGAGCCGCTGGATGACCGCCTCCCGCACCTCCGGCGGGTCGAGCACCCGCACGTCCGGGCCGTAGCCGACGAGCTGGCCGGCGAGGACGTCCACGTCGGCGTAGGGCAGGACGATCTCATCGCCGTCGGGCCCGGCGGTGACGCCGACCGCCCAGCGGCGCAGCCCCGCGGCGCGCCCCGGGGCGGCCAGCACGGTGGCCCGCCCGGTGCGCTCCACCGGCCCCGACCAGCGGGCCACGTGACTGATCAGGTCGACGCCTGCCGGCGGTTCGTAGCCGCCGGGGGCTCCGGTCACGCGGACCGCCCCGACCACGCGGGACAGCCGGAAGCAGCGGGTCGCCGCGCGGTCGAGGTCGTGGCCGACCACGTACCAGCGGCCCCGCCAGCAGACCACACCCCACGGCTGCAGCCGGCGACGGTTGGGCTCGTCGCGGTCGGGCACCCGGTAGTCGAAGGTCACCTCGCGCCGGTCCCGGGCGGCGGCGGTGAGCGGCGCGAACGCCGGATCCACCGTGACCATCGGCTCCAGGCCCAGCGTGGCCTGCGGGTCCACGTCGACGCCGGCGGCGCGCAGCTTCGCCAGCCCGGACGAGGCGGCGGCGGCCAGACCGGCGTGCTGCCACAGCCGCGCGGCGATGCCCACGGCGGCGGCCTCGTCCGGTTCGAGCGGGATGTCCGGCAGCGCGTACTCCCGGTGGGCGATCCGGTAGCCGGGCTCCGCGTCGAAGACGCTCGCCGTCCCGGTCTCCAGCGGTACGCCCAGCTCGCGCAGCTCGGCCTTGTCCCGCTCGAACTTGCGCTGGAACGCCTCGTGGTCGCGCGCGTCCTCCGGATCGTGCTCGTAACCGGGGACGGTCGCGGCGATCTGCGCGGCGGTCAGGAACCGTCGCGTGGACAGCAGGCAGATCACCAGGTTGACCAGGCGTTCGGTGCGGGTCCGCGACACGCGGTAGACGCTAGCAGCCCGCGCGCCGGGGACGTGCACCCACGCGGGCACGACGTGCGCCGCGTCGCGCCCGTCCCGCCTCCGGTCCCCCGGTGCGGTGCCCCCGACGGCCATAAGGTGACCTGATGGCCCAGCCTGAGGTGAAGACCGAGAGCGTCGGCACCGTGGTCGTCGCGGGAGCGGCCAACCTCGCCATCGCCGTCGCCAAGCTGGTCGCCGGAATGATCTCCGGGTCGGCCGCGATGCTCTCGGAGGCCGTCCACTCCGTCGCCGACACCACCACCGAGGTGCTGCTCTACCTCGCGCTGCGGCGCGGGGCGCGCCCGGCCGACGCCCGCCACCCGTTCGGGTACGGCAAGGAGAGCTACGTCTGGGCCTTCCTGGCCGCGGTGTTCACGTTCGTCGCCGGCGCCGGCTTCGCGGTGACCCACGGCGTCACCACGATCCTCGTGCACGAGCACAGCGGCGACTACCTCGTCTCGTACGTGGTGCTGGCCGTGTCGTTCGCCATCGAGTCCGTCTCGCTGGCGCGCGCCGTGCGACAGGTCCGGGCCGAGTCCCGCCGCTGGCGCACCACCCCCCGGCGGTTCCTGCGGCTGACCTCCGACACCACCGTCAAGGCGGTGTTCCTCGAGGACAGCGCGGCCCTGATCGGGCTGCTGCTGGCCGCCGTCGGGGTGGCCCTGTCCCAGCTCACCGGCGACGAGCTGTGGGACGGCGTCGCCTCCATCCTGATCGGGCTCCTGCTGCTCGTGGTGGCCACCGTCCTGGCCCGCAACAACATCTCGCTGCTGGTCGGCCGGTCCGTGCCGGAGCGGCTACGCCGCGAGATCGCCGACGAGCTGACCCGGCTGCCCGCCGTCCGCCGGCTCGACACGCTGCTGACCATGCAGCTCGGCCCAGCCGACATCCTCGTCGCCGCGAAGGTGGACTTCGACGACGAGGCGAGCGGCGCGACCATCGAGGCCGCCGCGGACGAGGCCGAACGCCGCCTCACCGCCCGCTACCGGCAGATCCGGTACGTCTTCCTCGACCCGACCCGCACCCCGCCCGGCGTCACCCGGCCGCGGGCCGACCCCGACGCCTGACGCCCGGCCGCCCCGGGCGCGGCCGGGCGGGGCGGCGGCGCTAGCGTGCCGGGCATGGTGCGATGGCGGTCCGGAACGGTGACGGCGCTGCGGCGGCAGTGGACCGGGGCGGTGGAACTCGACGTCGCCCTGCCCGACGGCGGCACGGTCCGCGCCCTGGCCTACCCGGAGCTGGTCGGCCGGCCCGAGCCCGGCGACCGGGTGCTGCTCAACGCCGGCGCGCTGCTGATGGGCCTCGGCACCGGCGGGTACGCCCTGGTCGTGGCGCTGCCCGACCGGCTGCCGCCGGACCCGCCGCAGTCCCTCGACACCCGCGACGCCGGCCACCTGGTCAAGGCCCGCTACACCCCGCTGCAGCCCATCCTGCTCGGCGTCGACGAGGAGGCGTCCCCGCACCGCGACGTCCTGGCCACCGCCGACGACGTGGCGGGCCTGCCGGTCGTCACCGCCGACCTGCACTCCGCGTTGCCGGCGATCCTGGCCGGCATCCACGCCGACGCCCCCGGCGCCCGGGTGGCGTACGTGCTGACCGACGGCGGGGCGCTGCCCGCGTGGTTCTCCCGCACCCTGGCCGGGCTGCGCGACGCCCTCGTCGGCACGGTCAGCGTCGGCCAGGCGTTCGGCGGCGACCTGGAGGCGAGCACCGTGCACAGCGGGCTGCTGGCCACCCGGCACGTCCTGCGCGCCGACATCGCGATCGTCGCGCAGGGGCCGGGCAACCTCGGCACCGGCACCCGGTGGGGCTTCTCCGGCGTGGCCGTCGGCGAGGCCGTCAACGCCGTCGCTACGCTGGGCGGGCGCCCGGTCGGGTCGCTGCGGATCTCCGACGCCGACCCCCGCCCCCGGCACCGGGGCGTGTCGCACCACAGCCTCACCGCGTACGGCCGGGTGGCCCTCGCCCCCGCCGAGCTGGTGGTGCCCGACGGGCTGGACCCGGCGCTGGCCCGCGAGGTCGACGCCGCGCTGGCCCCCCTCGCGGCGCGGCACGCCCTGGTCCGGGTGCCCACCGACGGGCTCGACGCCGCGCTGCGGGCCACGCCGGTGCCGCTGTCGACAATGGGCCGGGGCCTCGACGCCGACCATGCCTATTTCCTCGCCGCCGCCGCGGCCGGGCGGCACGCCGCCCGCCTGCTCGGCTGAGCACGCGCGGCCGACGCCCCGCCCGGATCCGTGGCGTGGCGACCGGTCAGCTCGCCACGTACCCGTGCCGCACGATGCGCTCGGCCGCCTTCTCGTACACCGCCGGGTCGTCCGGAACCAGGGTGTCCAGCCCGTCCACGTAGCGGTTGTACATGCAGAACGCCGCGGCGATCAGGACGGTGTCGTGGATCTCCAGGTCCGTCGCGCCGGCTTCCCGCGCGGCCGCCACCAGCCCCACCGTCACGTCCCGGCCGCTGCGCCGCACGGCCTCGGCGATCCGTAGCAGCGCCCGGAGCCTGTCGCTGACCTCCGCGCCCGCGGGATCGGCGAGCACCCGGTCCACCAGCCGGACTCCGTCGGGCAGCTGCGCCGCCGCGAAGGCGGAGTGCGTCGCGCAGCAGAACCGGCACTCGTTCAGCCCCGACACGTACGCCGCGATCAGCTCCCGCTCGCCCGGGGTCAGCGTCGGGTGCGGGGCCCGCAGGAGCGCCTCCGCCAGCGCGTTGAGAGGCTTGGCCGTCTCCGGACGGAACCTCATCGGGCCCCGGATGCCCGGATGCGCCCGCTCGTCGATACCGAGGTCGATGTGTGCGATGACGTCACCATCCCTGCCACGGGGCGGGGCGCGCCGGTCCACGGACCCGACGACGCCGGACGGCATGATGGTCCCCGGCCCGCCGGGGCCGCCACCACTTCGAGATTGCGGTGTCGCGCGGGCCGGGTCAGGCCATGAAGATCAGGGTGAGCCAGGCGCCCACGATCAACACCAGCGCGAGCGCCAGCACCCAGGTGGGCACCGTGTACTCGCCGCGCCGGTTGCGCGCGATCTCCTCGCGGATTTTCTCGCGGCGGCGCTCGACCCAGTTCTGCCGCTGGCGGCCGCTCTCGGGAGGTTCGGAAGTCGTCATGGCGCGGTCAGCCTACCGGGCCGGCCGGCCCGGCAGGCGGTCGCCACCGCACCGGGCCGGCCAGCACCGTCACATGCTGGCGATCAGCCGCTCCACCCGCTCGTCGTACGCCCGGAACGGGTCCTTGCAGAGCACGGTGCGCTGCGCCTGGTCGTTCAGCTTCAGGTGCACCCAGTCGACGGTGAAGTCGCGCCGCTTCTCCTGGGCGTGCCGGATGAATTCCCCGCGCAACCGCGCCCGGGTCGTCTGCGGCGGCGTCTCCTTGGCCTCGAAGATCTCCGGGTCGGTGGCCACCCGGTCCACCTCGCCGCGCCGCTCCAGCAGCCCGTAGAGGCCCCGGCCCCGGCGCAGGTCGTGGTAGGCGAGGTCCATCTGGGCGACCCGGGGGTGCGACAGCGGCAGGTCGTGCTTGCGCTGGTAGCGCTCGATCAACCGCAGCTTGGTCACCCAGTCGATCTCCCGGGCCACCGGCTCCAGGTCGCCGGTCTCCACCGCGCGCAGCACCCGGCCCCACAGCTCCACCACCCGCTTCGCGGTCTGGTCGCCGCCACGCCGCTCCACGAACTCGGTCGCCTTCGCCAGGTATTCCTGCTGGATCTCCAGGGCGCTGACCTCCTTGCCGGAGGCGAGCCGCACCTTGCGCCGGCCGGTGATGTCGTGCGACACCTCGCGGATCGCCCGGATCGGGTTCTCCAGCGTCAGGTCGCGCATCACCACCCCGGCCTCGATCATCCGCAGCACGATGTCGGCCGTGCCGACCTTGAGCAGCGTGGTGACCTCGTTCATGTTGGAGTCACCGACGATGACGTGCAGCCGGCGGTAGCGCTCCGCGTCCGCGTGCGGCTCGTCCCGGGTGTTGATGATCGGCCGGCTCCGGGTGGTCGCCGAGGAGACGCCCTCCCAGATGTGCTCCGCCCGCTGCGACAGGCAGTAGACCGCGCCGCGCGGGGTCTGCAACACCTTGCCCGCCCCGCAGATCAGCTGCCGGGTCACCAGGAACGGGATCAGCACGTCGGCCAGCCGGCCGAACTCCCCGTGCCGCGAGACCAGGTAGTTCTCGTGGCAGCCGTACGAGTTGCCGGCCGAGTCGGTGTTGTTCTTGAACAGGTAGATCTCGCCGGCGATGCCCTCGTCGTGCAGTCGCTTCTCCGCGTCGACGAGCAACCCCTCCAGGATCCGCTCGCCGGCCCGGTCGTGCGCGACCAGGTCCACCACGGAGTCGCACTCCGGGGTGGCGTACTCGGGGTGCGAGCCGACGTCCAGGTAGAGCCGGGCGCCGTTGCGCAGGAACACGTTGCTCGACCGGCCCCACGACACCACTCGGCGGAAGAGGTATCGGGCGACCTCGTCGGGGGACAGCCGCCGCTGCCCCCGGTAGGTGCAGGTGACGCCGTACTCGGTCTCGAGGCCGAAGATTCGCCGCTCCATGATGAGACATTAGCCGCCCGAGGCCCCAGATGGGCAGCGCTCACCGCGCCCGTCTCACACCGGGCGCCCGCCCGGCCGCGCGAGGGTCGCGGCGGCAGGACCGGTGAGCGCGGCCTAGCGCCCGCGCGGCGTCACGGCGCGGCCCTCGCACGCCCGGGCGTCGCGTCCCAGGTGGACGCTCGCCGCCACGGGTCCGCCACGACCCCGTGGGGTACGCCCAGGCGCGGCGGAGATCCCGTGAGCCGGCTTCCGCACGGCACCTGGGCGCTCGGCACCGGTGCGCGCGGGCGCCCCAGTAGCGGACGCGGCGGACAGACACGGGCCCGGACTGGTGCGGGCGCGGACGGGTGCGGGCGCGGACGGGTGCGGGCGCGGACGGGCGCGGACGCGGAGTCGGCAGCACGCGGGCGGGCGTCCTCCGGCCCCGGGAGGCCAGGCGCGGGCCCGGGCGGACGGTCAGGCGCGTCGACGCCCGAGCCGCCCGCCCGGGACGTGCCCTGCTACGCCTCGGGGGTCTCCTGGCCCTCCAGGTCCGCCGAGCCGGCCGACGTGGTGGGCTTCTTCGCCTCCTCGGTCGGCGAGGTCGGCGTCTCCGGGCGGGCCGACACCGGCTCCTCGGCCTTGCCGCCGTCGAGCAGCGCGGTCAAGGCGGCCCCGGTGACACGGCGGAACGTCCGCCCCACCCGGCGCCGGTCCAGGACCGCCACCTCCAACTGGTTGGCGGCGATGGTCCGGGCCGCGCCGCCCTCTCCCCCGACGCTGCTCAGCGCCTGCACCGCGACCTTGACCGCCTCGCCCAGCGACATGTCCGGACGGTGGTGGGACTTCAGCACACCGGTGATCGCCTCGGCCTGCCCGCCCATCGCCATCCGGCCCGGCTCGTCGTTGACGGAGCCGTCGTAGGTGAGCCGGTAGAGCTCGTCGTCCTCGGCGCTGGCACCGACCTCGGCCACGCAGATCTCCACCTCGAACGGCTTCGACTGCTCGGTGAAGATGGCGCCCAGGGTCTGCGCGAACGCGTTCGCCAGGGCCCGGCCGGTGACGTCCCGCCGGTCGTAGCTCAGGCCGTTCAGGTCGGCCATCCGTACGCCGGCGCGGCGCAGGTTCTCGAACTCGTTGTAGCGGCCGACGGCGGCGAAGCCGATCCGGTCGTAGATCTCACTGACCTTGTGCAGGGCGCTGGAGAGGTTCTCGGCGACGAAGAGCACCCCGCCCTCGTAGCTCAGGACCACCGCGCTGCGGCCCCGGGCGATGCCCTTGCGGGCCAACTCGGAGCGGTCGCGCATGATCTGCTCGGGCGAGGCGTAGAACTGCATGGCCACGGCGGCGGTTCTCCTTAGGGCGCTGTGCTGACGGCTGTTGACTGGTGCGGGCGGGAGCGGGTCAGCCGCCCGGGTTCTCCATCCGGCCGGAGACCACGCTCTCGGCGATCGCCGACATCTCCTCGTCGGTGAGCCGGTGGGTGCCCTCCGCCGTCGCCGTCATCACCACCGGGTAGATCCGCCGGATCAGGTCCGGACCGCCGGTCGCGGTGTCGTCGTCGGCCGCGTCGTAGAGCGCCTCGACCGCGAGCCGGACCGCCTCGTCGATGGAGAGCCCCGGCTGGAAGCGCTTCTTCAGCGCCGACCGGGCGAAGAGCGAACCGGAGCCGATCGCGTCGTAGCCGGTCTCCTCGTAGGGGCCGCCGGTGACGTCGAAGCTGAAGATGCGGCCGGCCCGCGCCGGGTCCTTCGCGGCCAGGTCGTAGCCGGCGAAGAGCGGGATCACCGCGAGACCCTGCATCGCGGCGCCCAGGTTGCCGCGGATCATCGAGGCGAGCCGGTTGGCCTTGCCGTCGAGCGAGAGCATCGCGCCCTCGATCTTCTCGTAGTGCTCCAGCTCCACCTGGAACAGTCGCATCAGCTCGATGCCGATGCCCGCTGTGCCCGCGATGCCCACCAGCGAGTACGCGTCGGCCGGGTGCACCTTCTCGATGTCGCGCTGGGCGATCAGGTTGCCCATGGTGGCCCGCCGGTCGCCGGCCATCACGACACCGCCGACGGCCGAGATGGCCACGATGGTGGTCGCGTGTGGCGCCATGTCGGCGGCCATCCCCGGCGGCAGCGGCCGTCGGCCGGGCAGCATCTCGGGGGCCACCTTGCTCAGGAACAAGGTGAAGGAGGACGTCCCCGCGTTGGTGAACACATCTGGTAGACGCCCGGATGGATCAAAACCCGCTGCCACGTGGTTCCTCTCAGGTATGTGATCGCCCCCGCCAGCCGCGACTGATCGTCACGGAACTGGCCGAGACCACCGTTGCAGTTGAAGCACAATATCCCGCGCACCCACCCGGTGCGATGATCGTGGTCCAGATGTTGGGGGTCCGGTGTGCCGCAGATGGCGCAGACCCCGCCCTGCTCGGCCAGGAGCTCCTGGAACTCCTTCTCGCCGACGCCGTGGCGCCGCCGCAGGTGGTACTCGCGACTGCCGCCGTAGAGCCGCTGCTTGGTCTCCCGAGTCCGGAGGTGGTGGCACGGCTTGCAATAGGAGGCGTAGCCCGAACTGTCGGAGCGGTTACGAGGAGAATCGGCCACGGGCTTGACGCTTTCACAGTCGGCACAGAAGCGATGACCGTCCGGAACCGCCCGGGGCGGTTCCACCTCACGGTCGTACCGCTCCTTCACCCGCTTCGCACAGCTCGCCCTGGAGCGAGCGTTGAAGCGCGGCTTGCAGTAGCCGCCGCGACCGCTGGGACGCTTGCTGCTCGCGCAGAACTCATCGAGCGGCTTCGAGTCTCCGCAGTCGCGGCAACGACGTCGACCATTCTGATCATCAAGCGGAACCGACATGTCCGTTTCGGCCTGATATGATCACTGGCCTCCCTTTTGCACGTATCCTCTCACGAACTCCTCGGCGTTCTCCTCCAGGACGGAGTCGATCTCGTCGAGCAGGTCGTCGACGTCCTCGGTGATCTCGGCGTGCCGCTCGGCGACCTCCGGGTTGGCCTCGGTGGTGACGTCCTCGATCTCCTCGCCCTGACGCGACTTGCCCGACTGCGACTGCCCGCCGCTGTCACGAGTGGCCATTGCTGCCTCCTCCACGATCGCCCTGCGATCAACTTACCTCGCGGAGGCGACGAAAAGCCCGCCGCGCGCCGGCTTCGGCACGCGACGGGCATCTGTCGGCGACGATCAGCCGCCGGTGAGGGTCTCCAGCAGGTCCTTGGCGCTGGGGCAGCGGTCGAAGAGCGCACCCACGTGCTTGCGGGTGCCGCGCTCGGGCTCCATCATCGGCACCCGCACCAGCGACTCCCGGCCCACGTCGAAGATGACCGAGTCCCAGCTGGCGGCGACCACCTCGGAGGCGTACTGGGCCAGGCAGCGGCCGCGGAAGTAGGCACGGGTGTCCTCCGGCGGCTCCGTCATCGCGGTGCGGGTCTGCTCGTCGTCGAGCAGGGTCTTCATCGCGCCCCGCGAGACCAGCCGGTGGTAGAGGCCCTTCTCCGGGCGCACGTCCGAATACTGCAGGTCGACCAACTGGAGCTTGTGCGAGCCCCAGCCGAGCTTCTCCCGCTCCCGGTAGCCCTCCAGCAGCCGCAGCTTGGCCACCCAGTCCAGCTCGTCGGCGCAGAGCATGACGTCACGGCCCAGCCGGTCCAGCACGCTCTCCCAGCGGGCGAGCACGTCCAGGGTCTGCTCGTCGGCGTCGGTGCCGTAGCGCTCGTCCACGAAGGACCGCACCCGCTCGTAGTAGGCCCACTGCACGTCCAGGGCGGTGAGCCGCCGCCCGTCGCGCATCCGCATCAGGTGGGACAGGGAGGGGTCGTGGCTGACCGCGCGCAGCTCGCTCACCGGGTCGGCGATGCCCAGGTCGGAGCCGAGCGCCTTCTCCTCGATCATCGTGAGGATCAGCGCCGTGGTGCCGACCTTCAGGTACGTGGAGATCTCCGACAGGTTCGCGTCGCCGATGATGACGTGCAGCCGCCGGTACTTGTCGGCGTCGGCGTGCGGCTCGTCGCGGGTGTTGATGATCGGCCGCTTGAGGGTGGTCTCCAGACCGACCTCGACCTCGAAGAAGTCGGCGCGCTGGGAGATCTGGAAGCCGCTCTGCCCGCCGTCCTGGCCGATGCCCACGCGGCCGGCGCCGGTGACGATCTGCCGGGTCACGAAGAACGGCGTCAGGTACGCCACGATGTCGGCGAAGGCCGTCTGGCGGCGCATCAGGTAGTTCTCGTGGGAGCCGTAGCTGGCGCCCTTGTTGTCGGTGTTGTTCTTGTAGAGGTGGATCGGCTGGGTGCCGGGGATGGTGGCGGCGCGGCGGGCCGCCTCGGCCATCACCCGCTCCCCCGCCTTGTCCCAGCGCACCAGGTCCCGCGGGTTCGTCACCTCGGGTGTCGAGTATTCCGGGTGGGCGTGGTCGACGTAGAGCCGCGCCCCGTTGGTGAGTATCACGTTGGCCAGGCCGAGGTCCTCGTCGGCGAGCGCCTCGGCCGGGTCGTACGCGGCGCCGGAGTAGGTGAAGCCACGCGCGTCCCGCAGCGGCGACTCCTCCTCGTAGTCCCAGCGGGCGCGACCGCCCCGGTTGAGTTCCGGGCGTGCCCCGTAGGCGTTGACCACCTGGGAGGAGGTGACCATGGGGTTGGCCCCGGCCTGGCCGGGCACGGAGATGCCGTACTCGACCTCGGTGCCCATGATCCGTCTTACGCTCATCGACCTACCTGCTTCGCTCGCCCGACCGGTCCCCCGTCACGTCGAGCGTAGTCCGCCGCACGGCGGAAGGGGGTGCGCCGGACCGGGGCGGCCGGCGCGTGCCGGGTGGGGTGGACGGGACGGGGCCCGCGGCGCGTCGCGCCGCGGGCCCCGTGCGGGTGTCCGTCAGAGGTACTGACCGGTGTTGCTGGCGGTCTCTATCGACCGGCCGGCCTCCGCGCCCTTGCCGCCGGAGACGAGCGTGCGGATGTAGACGATCCGCTCGCCCTTCTTGCCGGAGATGCGGGCCCAGTCGTCGGGGTTGGTGGTGTTGGGCAGGTCCTCGTTCTCCCGGAACTCGTCGACGCAGGCGTCGAGGAGGTGCTGCAGGCGCAGGCCCTTGCGACCGGAGGTGAGGAACTCCTTGATGGCCATCTTCTTGCCCCGGTCGACGATGTTCTGGATCATCGCGCCGGAGTTGAAGTCCTTGAAGTAGAGGACTTCCTTGTCGCCGTTGGCGTAGGTGACCTCGAGGAAGCGGTTCTCCTCGGTCTCCGAGTACATCCGCAGCACGACCGCGTCGATCATCGCCGCGACGGTGGCCTGGGGGTCGCCGCCGTGCTCGGCCAGGTCGTCGGGGTGCAGGGGCAGCCCGGGGAGGATGTACTTGGAGAAGATGTCCTTGGCCGCCTCGGCGTCCGGCCGCTCAATCTTGATCTTTACGTCGAGCCGGCCGGGGCGCAGGATCGCCGGGTCGATCATGTCTTCCCGGTTGGAGGCGCCGATGACGATGACGTTCTCCAGGCCCTCCACGCCGTCGATCTCGCTGAGCAACTGCGGGACGATGGTGTTCTCCACGTCGGAGGAGACACCGGAGCCCCGGGTCCGGAACACCGAGTCCATCTCGTCGAAGAACACGATGACCGGGGTGCCCTCGCCGGCCTTCTCGCGGGCCCGCTGGAAGATCAGGCGGATGTGCCGCTCGGTCTCGCCGACGTACTTGTTGAGCAGCTCGGGGCCCTTAATGTTAAGGAAGAAGCTGGTGTGCCTCTCCTTGCCCTCCCGCTCGGCGATCTTCTTCGCCAGCGAGTTGGCCACCGCCTTGGCGATCAGCGTCTTGCCGCAGCCGGGCGGGCCGTACAGCAGGATGCCCTTCGGCGGCCGGAGCTGGTGCTCGCGGAACAGGTCGGCGTGCAGGAAGGGCAGCTCCACCGCGTCGCGGATCTGCTCGATCTGGGCGTGGAGGCCGCCGATGTCGGTGTAGTCGACGTCCGGCACCTCCTCCAGGACCAGTTCCTCGACCTCGCTCTTCGGGATCCGCTCGTAGGCGTACGCCGAGCGGGGCTCGATCATGAGCGAGTCGCCGGCCCGGATCGGCGAGCCGATCAGGGTGTCGGCGAGGTGCACGATCCGCTCCTCGTCGGAGTGCGAGACCACCAGCGCCCGGTCGGCCGGGCTGCCGTCGGCACCCGCGAGGATCTCCTTGAGCATGACCACCTCGCCGACCCGCTCGTAGCCGAACGCGTCGACGATGTTGAGCGCGTCGTTGAGCAGGACCTCCTGGCCGCGCCGCAGCTCGGCGACGTCCAGCGAGGGCGAGACGGCGACCCTGAGCTTGCGCCCGCCGGTGAACACGTCCACCGTGCCGTCGTCGTGCCGCGCGAGGAAGACGCCGTAGCCACTCGGCGGCTGCGCGAGGCGGTCGATCTCCTCCTTGAGCGTCACGATCTGCGCGCGAGCCTCCTTGAGGGTGCTCACGAGCCGGTCGTTGTTCTCGGTCAGCCGCGCCAACTGTGCCTGGGTGGCCGCCAGCCGCTCTTCGAGCTGCCGGACGTGTCGGGGGCTTTCGGTCAACTTGCGCCGCACCAGAGCGAGTTCCTCTTGAAGGAACGCGACCTGCGTGGAGAGATCGTGGGCCTCCTTCTCCCACCGTGCGGCGCGCGAGTCCGCGTCGTCGCTGCGTGCCACGTCCCACCTCCCCGGGGGGCTTGAACGTTCTGCCCTAACACTAGCCGCTATGAGGCCGATTCGGTCCCACGCAACGCGCTCGTCACCGAACCTTGATCGCCAAGGGTGGCCCCGAGGGCCGGTCCGGGCGTTCGGGTACCGTCGGAGCGTGGGACGGGAGAACATGGGGGGTGCGCCGTGGCGGAGGTCATGACCGACCAGCTGCAGGTCTGGGTGGACCAGGATCTCTGCACGGGCGACGGGCTCTGCGTGCAGTACGCACCCGAGGTCTTCGAGTTCGACGTCGACGGGCTCGCCTACGTCAAGGGCCCCGACGGTGAGCTGCGGCAGGCGCCGGGCAGCCGGGTCGACGTGCCCGAGCACCTGCGCCTCGAGGTGATCGACTCCGCGAAGGAGTGCCCGGGCGAGTGCATCCACGTCGTGCGCGGCAGCGACGGCGTCGAGGTGGCCGGCCCGGACGCCGAGGAGGACTGACCGCCCGTCTCCCACGCCGCCAGGGCGTGGGAGGACGGCACGACCGCACGACGCCGCCGGCCGGACCGGCGTACGCCTCAGAGCATCGGGCGCCCGACCACCGAGGCGACCAGGCGGGCGAACTCCTCCAGCCGGGCGATCTGCCCCGCGCCCCCGTCGTCGAGGGTCTTGCCGAAACGCAGCGCGTCGTGCCGGGGCCCGCCCACCGCCTCGTCGCTGGGCGGGGCCTCGTCCAGCGACGTCAGCAGCAGGTAGACGTCGATGCTGTCGACCCGGATGCCGCCGTTGTCGTCGCGGGTCAGCCGCCGCCGGCAGCCGACCTCGGTGACCGTGGAGACCGGCACGACCCGCAGCGAGGAGGTCATCGACCCGGCCGGGCCCTCCCCCGGCGGCACGTCCTCGCCGTGCCAGAGGACGAGCCGGCTGCCGTCGCAGACCACGACCTCCTGCCACACCCCGTTGACCTCGTTGACGAAGCGCTCCAGGGTGAAGCCGAGCACCGACGCCCCGCGCAGCACCCCGCCCAGCGCCTCCAGCGCGACGTCCGGGTCGCGCAGGTAGGCCCGGGCCGCCGATTCGAGGTCCTGGTACGGCGACCAGTCGGGAAACACCGCCGGCAGCTCGCCGCCGCCGAAGCCCGGCCGGTTCATGCCACCTCCCCGCACCCGTGCCGCCGGCCCGCACCGGCCGGCAGGTTCCGTCCGCTCACTCCCAGCCGCCCCGTTCCACGGTCACGGCCGCACCGTGTCCCCGGCCTCGGCCGGCGCCGCCGCGACGACCTGGGCGGCAGCCGCCTGCCGGGCCGCCTCCGCCTCGCGCAGCGCCTGCCGGCGTTCGGCGTACGCCTCGGCGCCCTTGCTGGGCTTGCGGCGCCGCGGCGGCGCGGTGACGCCGGGGGCGAGCTTACGCGCGGACACCAGGAACGCGGTGTGGGCGATCATGCGGTGGTCCGGACGGACGGCAAGGCCCTCGGCGTGCCAGTCGCGCACCAGCGACTCCCAGGCCCGCGGCTCGGTCCAGCCGCCGCGCTCGCGCAGGGCCTCGACCAGCTCGGACAGCTGCGGTGTGGTGGCGACGTAGCCGATGAACACGCCGCCGGGCACCAGGGCCCGCTCGACCATGTCGAGGGTCTCCCACGGGGTGAGCATGTCGAGGATGATCCGGTCGAAGCCGGTCTCGGTGCAGGCGGCGACGTCGCCGACGTGCAGGTGCCACGCCGGGTGCGGCCCGTTGAAGAACGCCTCGACGTTGCGCCGGGCGATCTGGGCGAAGTCGTCGCGCAGCTCGAACGAGTGCAGCTCGCCCTCGGTGCCGACGGCGCGCAGCAGCGAGCAGGACAGCGCCCCGGAGCCGGCCCCGGCCTCCAGGACCTTGGCGCCGGGGAAGATGTCGCCCATGGCGACGATCTGGGCGGAGTCCTTCGGGTAGATCACCTGGGCGCCGCGCGGCATGGAGAGCACGTAGTCCGACAGCAGCGGGCGCAGGGCCAGGAACGCGGTGCCACCGCCGGAGGTGGTGACCACGCTGCCGTCGGGCAGGCCGATCAGCGCGTCGTGCTCCAGGATGCCGCGGTGGGTGTGGAACGCCTTGCCCGGCTCCAGGGTGACCGTGTGCATCCGCCCCTTGGGGTCGGTCAGCTGCACCCGGTCGCCGGGCCGGAACGGCCCGCGGTGCACGGGAGGCAGCGCCGGGGTGTGGGCGGGCACCGGGGTGCCCGGGTCGGCCGGGGCGGCGGAGGGAGTTGCGGTCACGTGTTCATCTTCCGTTGGGGTTCGAGGAGGCGAGCCAGATCCGCGATGTGCAGAATGCCGACGACATCTTCGCCTGAGGTCACCACGTACTGCGCGCCCGGGTGGGTCTGTACCGTCTCCATCACCCGCTCCCCGTCGAGCCCGACGGGGATGGCGGGCAGGTCGGCCAGGGACCGGGCGACCGCGTCGACGGCCAGCCAGGGGCGCCGTTCCGCCGGCACCGCGTCCGCCGCGGCGGGGTCGACCAGGGCGACCGGCCGGCCGGCGGAGTCGGTGACCACGAGCGCGGCGCCCGGCGTCGCGCCGTCGGCCCGGCGGCGCTGCGCCTCGGCCAGCGGCGTGCCGGTGGGCACGGCGAGCACCGGCCGGGACAGCCGGGACAGGTCGATCAGCGGGAAGCGTCGGCTGACCCGCGCCATCCGGATCGACTGCCCGGCGCCGCGCCAGAGGGTGAACGCGACCAGCAGCATCAGCGGCAGCGCGAGCGGCGCCAGGTCCCCGGTGAGGGTGAACAGGGTGACCAGCGCGGCGGTGCCGACGGCGACGGCACGTCCCACCCACCCGGCGACCTCGGTGCCCCGGTGCCGGTCGTCGGTGAGGGCCCAGACCGCCGCCCGCAACGCCCGGCCGCCGTCCAGCGGCAGCCCGGGCAGGCTGTTGAACACGGCGACGATGACGTTGCTCACCGCCAGCTGGAACGCGAGCTGGTTGGCCAGGGTGCGGTCGGGCAGGGCGAGGGTGGCGGCGACGGCGAGCGCGCCGAGCACGGCGGAGACGGCCGGGCCGGCGAGCGACACCAGCAGGTCGACGCGGGGTGACGGGGCGTCGCGGTCCATCTCCGTGTAGCCGCCGAGCAGCTCCAGGGTGATGCCGCGCACACCGATGCCGTACCGGCGGGCGGTGAGGGCGTGGCCGAGCTCGTGCAGGAGCACCGAGCCGAGCAGGGAGACCACGAACCCGAAACCGATCAGGTAGCCGGCGAGCTGGGGCAGGTCGAGCTGGCGACGGGCGAACTCCGCGTAGAGCACGGTCACCAGCAGGGTGAGCAGCACCATGGAGCTGTTGAGGTGCAGCGGCACCCCGAAGACCCGGCCCACGGTCAGGCCGGGCCGCGGGTCGGGCCGGCGCCGCGGTTGCCTCGTCTGCTCCACCGGATCGATGCTACGCGGCGGGAGATCATGCGCCGGAGCGGCGACGGCACAGCTGTCACACCGGTGCCCTAACCTTCCGGGCATGACGGCGGAACCGGTGACCACGCAGCAGCCCGCGACCCCGGCCGAGGTGCCGGCGACCGTGCGGGCCTCGCTGTCGCCGTCGCGGGCGGCGGATTTCAAGACCTGCCCGCTGCTCTACCGGTTCCGCAGCATCGACCGGTTGCCGGAGCGCCCGACCGTCGAGCAGGCCCGCGGCACGCTGGTGCACGCCGTGTTGGAGCGGCTGTTCGACCTGCCCGCCGACGGGCGCACCCCGACCGCGGCGGGCGACCTGGTGGCCCCGCAGTGGGACCGGCTGGTCACCGAGCAGCCGGAGCTGGCGGGCCTGTTCGGCGACGGCGACGAGCCGGCCGCGGCCGAGTTCCTCCGCTCGGCCGCCGCGCTGCTGGAGGGCTACTTCGCGGTGGAGGACCCGCGCCGGCTGGAGCCGGCCGAGCGGGAGAGCCTCATCTCGGCGGTGGTCGACGAGGAGCTGCTGATCCGGGGCTACCTCGACCGGCTCGACGTGGCGCCGGACGGCGCGCTGCGGGTGGTCGACTACAAGACCGGCGGCGCGCCGCGGGAGGCGTTCGAGGCGCGGGCGCTGTTCCAGCTCAAGTTCTACGCGCTGGTGCTGTGGCGCACCCGGGGCGTGGTTCCCCGCGTGCTGCGGCTGCTCTACCTCAGGGACGCAGAGGTCTGCGACTACGCGCCGGACGCCGACGAGCTGCTCCGCTTCGAGCGCACGGTGGTGGCCCTGTGGCGGGCGATCGAGCAGGCGACCGCGCGGCAGGACTTCCGTCCCCGGCCGAGCCGGCTCTGCGACTGGTGCAGTCACCAGGCGCTCTGCCCGAGCTTCGGGGGCACCCCGCCGCCGTTCCCGACGCAGGTGGCGACGGATCCGCTGCGCGACGCCCGGTCCCGCCCGGCGCCCCCCGGCGCCGACGAGTGACCCCCGCGCGCGAGGGTGACGTCGGGCACACGCCACTGCGGCCGGGCGCCCGGACGGGCCAGAGGCGGATGAGCGGCTCTCCTCCTCAGGGATGAGGCGGGCCTCACCGTCGGCGACGATCAATCCGCCGTGGCGGCGGCTAGCGTCGCGGTATGACTTCGGGCCCCAGGGCGTTGCTGCGCCGGCACCCGCTCGCCGCGGACGCTCTCCTCGCCCTCGGGCTCGTCGCGGCGGAGGTACTGCTCACCACGCTCACCCCCCGCGAGTACTGGCCGCCGCACCTGCTGGCCGCGCTGGGCTGGAGCGTGCTCTGCGCCGCGCCGGTGGCGCTGCGCCGGGTCGCGCCGTGGCCCGCCGTCGCCGCGGCCGTGGCGACGCTGGCGGTGCCCGCCCTGCTCGGCCTCGCGCCGGGCGCCCAGGGCCTGGCTCTCCTGGTGCTCACCTACACGACGGCCGCCACCCGGCCGCTGAAGACGGCGGTCGCGGCGGCGTCGGCGCTGTGGCTGCCGGTCGCGGCGGTGAGTGTCGTCGCGCCGCTGGACGGCGTGACCGAAGGCGTCGGCTCCGGGTACCTGGCGTTGAACAACCTGCTGATCGGGGCGGTGTCGTACTCGGTGGGGCGCGCCGTGCACGGGCGGCGGGCCGCCACCGAGGCGCTGCGGGAGCGGGCCCGCTCCGCGGAGGAGAACCAGCGCTCCCTCGCCGACCGGGCGGTCGCCGACGAGCGTCGCCGCATCGCCCGGGAGCTGCACGACGTGGTCGCGCACCACGTCAGCGTGATGGGGGTGCTGGCCACCGGCGCCCGCCGGGTGCTGCCCCGGGACCCGAGCGCCGCCGACGAGGCGATCGGCACCATCGAGGCGACCAGCCGGGCCACCCTGCGGGAGATGCGCCGGCTGCTGGACGTGCTGCGCACCGACGCCGAGCCGGCGGCCGACCTCGCCCCGCAGCCGGGGCTCACCGGCATCGAGGCGCTGGTGGACCAGGTGCGTGAGGCGGGCCTGCCGGTGACGCTGCGGGTCGAGGGGACCCCGGGGGCGTTGGAGGAGGGGGTGGCGCTGACCCTCTACCGGATCGTCCAGGAGGCGCTGACCAACGCGCTCAAGCACGCCGGTGCGGCCACCGCGCAGGTGCGGCTGACCTTCGGCGACGGCACGGTCGGCGTCGAGGTGGCCGACACCGGGCGCGGCCCCGGTCCCGGCGGCGACCGGATCGGGCACGGCCTGGTCGGGATGCGCGAACGCGTCGCCCTCTACGGTGGGACCCTGCGCACGGGGGCACGCCCCGGCGGCGGCTTCCGGGTGTACGCGAGCATTCCGGTGGAACACCGTGGCGCGGCGGCGGCGTGACCGGCCGGGGGGCGTACGCGACAATCGCGGGCGGGCCGCGGGGCGGGGCGGCGGCGTGAGCGGCGACCAGGACGGGGGCATCAGGTGACCGACGCGACGGTGCCGGCGCGGCCGGTGCGCATCCTGCTCGCCGACGACCAGCCGTTGCTGCGGACCGGCTTCCGGATGGTCCTCGGCACGGAGGAGGACCTGGACATCGTGGCCGAGGCCGGCGACGGCGTCGAGGCGGTGGACCTGGCGCGCCGGCTGCTGCCCGACGTGGTCCTGATGGACATCCGGATGCCGCGCATGGACGGCGTCGCCGCGACCCGGGCGATCGTCGACGCCCGGCTGCCGGTGCGGGTGCTGATCCTGACCACCTTCGACCTGGACGAGTACGTGGTGGGGGCGCTGCGGGCCGGAGCCAGCGGCTTCCTGGCCAAGGACGTGCCGGCCGAGGACCTGGTCACCGCGATCCGCACCGTGGCGGCCGGGGACGCGGTGGTGGCGCCCCGGATCCTCAAGCGCCTGCTGGACCGCTTCGCCGGCGCCCTTCCGGACCCGGCGGCGGCCCCGCCGAGGGGCCTCGGCACGCTGACCGAGCGGGAGCGGGAGGTGCTGGTGCACGTGGCCCGCGGGCTGTCCAACGCCGAGATCGCCCGGGCGCTGTCGGTCAGCGAGACCACCATCAAGACCCACGTCGGGCACGTGCTGACCAAGCTGGGGCTGCGCGACCGGGTGCAGGCCGTGGTGCTGGCGTACGAGTCGGGACTGGTCCGCCCCCGGGCGTAGCGCCCCGCCACCGCGCGGCGCGGCCCCGCGTACGCCGGGATCCGCCGGCGGTCCGACACGGTTGCCGCCGTCACCTACCGTGACCGGCGGCGGGGTCGGGTGGTTGACCTTCACGCGGCGTCAGTGTGCAGGATCGGTCCCGCGCTGGCGGGAGGCGCTCGGCCGGCCGCCGGCTCAGGGGCAACCCTGAGCCGGCGTCGGGGGCACCCGCACCGCGAATTAGGCACCGGCTCCGACCGGAGTCGGACGGATCGGGGCTCAAGAGCACCGATGATGGGACTGCCGCGCCGGACCAGCGGGGGCGGCGCGGATCAAAAACAGACGGAAGAGGTAGATGACGTGACCGCGACGGTAGGCCAGCAGGCGCAGGCCGCGGCCCGGGCGAACGACGTGTGGAAGGTGTACGGCAGCGGCGAGGCGCAGGTCATCGCGCTGCGCGGGGTCAGCGCGGAGTTCGAGCGGGGCCGGTTCACCGCGATCATGGGCCCGTCGGGCTCGGGCAAGTCGACGCTGATGCACTGCCTGGCCGGGCTGGACTCGGTCACCCGCGGCACCGTGTCGATCGGTGACACGACCGTCACGGGCCTGGGCGACGCGGGCCTGACGAAGCTGCGCCGCGACAAGGTCGGCTTCATCTTCCAGCAGTTCAACCTGCTGCCGACGCTGACGGCGAAGGAGAACATCCTGCTGCCGCTGTCGATCGCCGGTCGCAAGCCCGACCCGGCCTGGTACGACACGGTGATCGCGACGGTGGGGCTGCAGGACCGACTGGGCCACCGGCCGGCGCAGCTCTCCGGCGGGCAGCAGCAGCGCGTGGCCTGCGCCCGGGCGCTGGTCTCCCGCCCCGAGGTGATCTTCGCCGACGAGCCGACGGGCAACCTCGACTCCCGCTCCGGCGCGGAGGTGCTCAACTTCCTGCGCAACTCCGTACGCGAGCACGGGCAGACCATCGTCATGGTCACCCACGACCCGACGGCGGCCGCGTACGCCGACCGGGTGGTCTTCCTCGCCGACGGGCAGATCGTCTCGGAGCTGATCGAGCCGACCGCCGACACGGTGCTGGACACCATGAAGAAGCTGGACACGGTCGCCGAGGTGGCCCGCTGATGTTCCGGGCGACCCTGAAGAGCCTGCTGGCCCGCAAGGTCCGGCTGATCCTCTCCGGCCTGGCCGTGGTGCTGGGCGTCATGTTCGTCTCCGGCGCGTTCGTGCTCACCGACACGCTCGGCCGCTCGTTCGACGCTATCTTCGCCGACGCCTACGAGGGGGTGGACGTCAACGTCGCCGCCAAGCCGAAGATCGACGTAGCCGAGGCCGAGGGCATGCAGGTCGCTCCGCCGTTGCCGGCGGCGACCCTCGACAAGGTCCGGGCGGTGCCCGGCGTGGCCGAGGCGACCGGCGTGGTCGGCGTCGACGGGGCACGGCTGATCGGCAGCAACGGCAAGGTCGTCGCCTCGTTCGGTCCGCCGCAGCTCGGCGAGAACTGGACCGGCGAGAACGACCTGGTGCAGCTGCGCGAGGGACGGGCGCCGCAGGCCGACGACGAGATCGTGATCAACAAGGCGCTGGCCACGGCCGGGAAGGTGAAGGTCGGCGACCGCGTCGGCGTGCTGACCCTCCAGCCGAAGCGGGAGTTCACCATCGTCGGCGTCTTCGGCTACAGCGGCGGCCGGGACTCCATCGGCGGCGCCAACGAGATCATGTTCACCACACCCGTCGCGCAGCGGCTGATGCTCGGCGCGCCGGACACCTTCAGCAACATCACGGTCACCGCCGCCGGCGGGGTGTCGGAGGAGTCGCTGCGCGACGCCGTCGCCGCCGCCGTGGGCGCCGACTACGAGGTCAAGACCGGCGAGCAACTGTCCGAGGAGGCGGCGGCCAGCATGAAGGAGGCGCTGTCCTTCTTCAACCGGATCCTGCTCGGCTTCGCCGCGGTGGCGCTGCTGGTGGGCACCTTCCTGATCCTCAACACCTTCTCGATCATCGTGGCCCAGCGCACCCGCGAGCTGGCGCTGATGCGCGCCATCGGGGCCAGCGGCAGGCAGATCATCGGGTCGGTGGTGCTGGAGGCCGTCGCGGTGGGGCTGATCGCCTCGGTGCTCGGCCTCGGCGCGGGCATCGGCATCGGCGCGCTGCTGGCGTACCTGTTCAGCACCTTCGCCGGCGGGCTGACGCTGGCCGGCGTCGGCGTGCCGCTGTCGGCCGTCATCGGCGCGTTCGCCGTGGGCCTCGTGATCACCGTCGTGGCGGCGCTGCTGCCGGCGCTGCGGGCGTCCCGGATCCCGCCGATCGCCGCGATGCAGGACGTGGCCAACCCGGACCGCCCGCTGACGAAGGTCACCGTGGCCGGCGCGGTCGTCACCGCCGTCGGCGCCGGGCTGTTGGCCCTGGGGCTCACCGGCAACGCCGGCGGCAACACACTGGCCACCATCCTCGGCGGGGTGCTGTTCGCCTTCATCGGCGTGGCGCTGCTGACCCCGCTGATCAGCCGGCCGGTGGTGAGCCTGCTCGGCGCGATCTTCGCCTGGTCGGTGCCGGGCAAGCTGGGCCGGCTCAACTCCGGCCGCAACCCGCGCCGCACCGCCATCACCGCCGCGGCGCTGATGGTGGGCATCGCCCTGGTCACCGGGGTGACCGTGATCCTGGACTCGGCGAAGAGCAGCATCGGCGCGCTCGCCCAGGACACGCTCAAGGCGGAGCTGGTGATCTCCGGGGCGCAGAGCGGCCCCCGGCCGCCGAGCTTCGACTCAGGGGTACTGGAGAAGGCCGCGGCGATCCCCGGCGTACGCCTGGCCGACGGCGAGTACGGCGACATGGCGGTGGTCGGCGGCGAACGCACCTGGGTGGGGGCGAGCAGCGACGTCGCCGCGCTTCGGCAGATCTTCGGCGCCGAGGCCACCGCCGGGAACATCGACCGGCTCGCGCCGGACGAGATGCTGATCAGCTCGGACACCGCCGAGTCGCGCGGGCTCTCCGTCGGGTCGAAGGTCCCGGTGCAGCTGGCCCGGGGCGAGGCGCGGACCTACACGGTGACCGGCATCTACGCCAGCTCCCAGCTGACCAACCAGGTGGTGCTGCCGCCGGAGGCGGCGCGCGACTTCACCATCCCGCAACCGATCCAGGGTTTCATCCAGCTGGCCCCGGGCACCCGGGTCGCCGACGTGCAGCCGCAGATCGAGGCGCTGCTGGCCGACTCCCCCGAGGTGTCGGTGGCCGACCGGGAGGCGTTCATCGACCAGCAGACCGGCCAGCTCGACGGCCTGCTCACGATGATCCAGATCCTGCTGGCCCTGGCCATCGTGATCGCCGTGCTCGGCATCATCAACACCCTGGCGCTGTCGGTGCTGGAACGCACCCGGGAGCTCGGGCTGCTGCGGGCCATCGGCCTGCGCCGGGCGCAGACCATGCGGATGGTCACCGTCGAGGCGGTGGTGATCTCGGTCTTCGGCGCGCTGCTCGGCGTCGCCGTCGGCGCCGGTCTCGGCGCGGCCGTGGTGGAGGCGCTCCGGGACGAGGGGATCACCGACCTGGTGCTGCCCTGGTCCCAGATGGGGATCTTCCTCGGCCTGGCCGCGGTCATCGGGGTGATCGCCGCCGTGCTGCCGGCGATCCGGGCCGCCCGGATCAACGTCCTGGGCGCTATCGCCCACGACTGATCCCGACGCGCGACGAGGGGCCCCGCCGGTCGGCGGGGCCCCTCGTCGCGTCAGCCGGCTCCTCGCCCGTCAGGCGTCGGCCGGGGGCGCGCCGAGCAGGGCCGCCAGCAGCTCCAGGTCCGCGCCGGTCAGGCTCTCCAACTGGTGTACGCCCTCCAGCGACCCGATCGGCACCTCCGCCGGCACGGCCAGCACCGCCGCGCCGGCGGCGAGCGCGCTGGCCACCCCCGTCGGCGAGTCCTCGATCGCCACGCAGCGGGCGATCGGCACGTCGAGCAGGCGGGCCGCGGTCAGGTACGGCTCCGGGTGCGGCTTGGCCGCGTCGACCTCGTCCCCGCAGACCACCGCGTCGAAGCTGTCCCGCCCCAGGGTGTCCAGCGCGACCTCCACCAGGGGCCGGCTGCTGGAGGTCACCAGGGCCGTCGGGATGCCGGCCGCGCGGACCGCCCGCAGCAGCGTCAGCGCGCCGGGACGCCAGCTGAGCCCGGTGCGGAACAGCTCCAGGATCCGGGTGTTGATCCACGCCGCGCTGGCCTGCGGGTCGCGCTCCGGCTGGCCCAGGTCGTCGTGCAGGATGCGCATCGACACGGCCATGCTGCTGCCGACCATCGCCCTGCGGGCCGCGTCGGAGAGGGTGCCGCCGTACTCGGCTGCCAGCTCGCTCAGCGCGACGTCCCACAGCTTCTCGCTGTCGACCAGGGTGCCGTCCATGTCGAAGAGCACGGCGGCGGGGTGGTTGCTGCTCAGGAGATCCTCCCTCGGGTGGCGTACCCCGGGAATCCTCTCAGCCGGAACGCCGCCGGCGCGCCCAGGTGCCGCCGGGGTGACCTGTTCAACGACCCGGGCCCCGAGCCGCGAGCGCCGCTCAGCCGAGGCCGCAGGCGTCCAGCGACCGCTCGTAGCCGCGGAAGAACGACTCGGTGCGCTGCTCGGCGGTGCCGTGCGAGCCCTCGGCGAACCACGGCTGGCCCGGGTCGTCGCCGACGGCGAGCAGCCCTTCGCGGAACTCCGCCAGGTCGCCGTCGTCGAGCGTCAGCGCCCCCGAGCGCACCGAGTCGCCCAGGTACGCCCCGGCCATGCAGTCGGCCTGCAGTTCCTGCTGGATGGTGTAGCTGTAGCGGATGCCGAGCCGGGTCTGGATGCCGTGGGCGTACTCGTGGCCGAGCAGGTAGAACACGAACGCGTCGCCGACCTGACGGAACGCCCCCACCGACCAGTTCACGTCGTAGGCGATGAAGTCGCCGGCCGAGCAGTAGACGGCGTTGTTGCGCGGCAACGCCTGCCCGCCGCAGGAGACCTCGCCGTCGCGCTGGTACGGGATGATCCGCCGGATCGGGCGGAACCGCTCCCCCGAGGCGCGGAACCGGGCCGCCCAGTACCGCTCGGCGATGCCCCGCGCGTCGGCGACGTCCTGCTGGAACTCCTCGACGCTGGTGGTGCCGTCGGCCCGGGTCTGCCCGGCGCCGGGCGATGCCTCGCCGCCGGGTCGGTTCGGCGGTGGCTCCTGCCCCTCGGGCTCGGCCACGCCGCCGACCACGCACCCGGCCGCCGCGACGAGAGCCACCGCGAGGCCGGCGAGCGCACTTCGCGGCCGTCGTTCCACGCGCGTCGTCACAGTGCCCTCCCCGGCGTCGGCGATGCCGGTGCAGTACCCCGGCGTCCGGCGCGTCATGCCCGACGCCCGCCTCGACGACGCGTGAACCGCAGCCACCCCCGGCCGCCCGGCACCAGGCGGCGCGGGCCGGGCGGTCAGGGGCTGGCGGCGAGGAACACGAACGCGGCGAGCAGCACCAGGTGCACGCCGCCCTGCAGCACGGTGGCCCGTCCCGGCACCACGGTCAGCACGCTGGTGACGACGGTGAGGGCGAGCAGGGTCAGCTGGGTGCCGCCGAGGCCGAGCAGCAGCGGGCCCTCCAGCCAGATCGAGGCCAGCGCTATCGCCGGGATGGTCAGCCCGATGCTGGCCATGGCGGAGCCCAGCGCCAGGTTCAGGCTGATCTGCACCCGGTCGCGGCGGGCGGCGCGGGCGGCGGCGATCGTCTCGGGCAGCAGCACCAGCAGCGCGATCACCACGCCGACGAAGGACTGCGGCAGGTTGGCGCCGGCGACGGCGGACTCGATCGCCGGGGACACCGTCTTGGCGTCGCCGACCACGGCGACCAGCGCCACCAGCAGCAGGCCGAGGCTGAGCAGGGCGGCCCGGTTCGGCGGCGGCTCGGCGTGCACCTCGGCGTCGACCACCCGCCCCTCGGCGGTGACCGGCAGGAAGTAGTCGCGGTGGCGGCCGGTCTGCACCATCACGAACAGGCCGTAGAGCGCGAGCGAGGCCACGGCGGCGAAGGCCAGCTGGGCGGGGCTGAACTGCGGGCCCGGCCGGCTGGTGGTGAAGGTCGGCACCACGAGGCTCAGGGCCGCGAGGGTGGTGACGGTGGCCAGCGCGCCGCCGGTGCCCTCGGAGTTGAACACGGCGACCCTGCGGCGCAGCGCGCCGATCAGCAGCGACAGCCCCAGGATGCCGTTGCAGGTGATCATGACGGCGGCGAAGACGGTGTCCCGCGCGAGGGACTGCGCCTTCTCGCCGCCGCTGATCATGAGCGTGACGATCAGGGCGACCTCGATCACGGTGACGGCCACGGCGAGGACCAGCGAGCCGTACGGCTCCCCCACCCGGTGCGCGACCACCTCGGCGTGGTGGACGGCCGCCAGCACCGCGCCGACCAGGAACGCGGCCACCACGACGACGACAGGGCCGGGTAGGTCGCGCCCCCAGGTGAGGATCAACGTCACGACCGCGAGCAGCGGTACGGAGACGGTCCAGTCGGTCAGACGAGAGCGGAGCGACGCGGCCATGCCGTCAACCCTGCCAGGAAGAACGATCATGTGAGACCGACTGGTGGCACGCGTTCCGGTGGGGTCGCCGTCCGGGCGAGCCGGGCGGTGGGTCAGCCGTAGGTGGGCTGCTGCGGCCAGCCGGGCGGGGAGTCCTCCCAGTCCTCCTGCCGGCCGTACGGGGTGAGGTCGAGGATGCTGTTGACGAAGACGAGCCGGTCGACGCCGCGCGCCGTGGTGTTGTACGTCCGGTAGACGTCCGCGCCGTCGCGCAGGAAGACGCTGAGCATGAAGCCGCGCTCCGCCCCGCAGTCCGCCGCGAACGACGTGCCGTGCGACGACACGAACGGCAGCGTCCAGCCGCGACGCGCCTTGTACGCCTCGATCTGCGCCAGCGGCATGTCCGACACGGTCGCCCAGCTGATCCCCCGCTCCGCCAGCCGCGCCAGCCCCGTCACGGGGACGCTGTCGGTGAACCAGGTGCACCCGGGGCAGTGGTGGTGGGGGCCGTTGTCCATGAACTGGTAGACCACGAGCTGGCCCCGGCCCTCGAACAGGTCGAGCAGGGTGGCCGGGCCGGTGGGCGTGTCGAAACGGTGGTCGTTGTCGAACCTGACCATCGGGAGGCGACGACGCCGGGCGGCGAGCGCGTCCTGCGCGCGGGTGAGCTCCTTCTCGGCCTTCAGCAGGTCGTCACGGGCCTGCTGCCACTCGTCGGCCGAGACTGTCCGTGGTTTCTCCATCAGCCGATTGTGCCCACCGGGTCCGACGACATCCCCGTGCGACGCGCCGCGCGGCCCACCGTCGGGACGGGCCCGCCCGCCGGCGTCGCTGACCACGTGCTCGACACGGTCGGCGCCCAGCCGGACAGGTCGAGGACGTCCCGGGGGGTGGCGATCGGGGTCGACGGCCGGGTGGTGTAGCGGGGCGCCGCCGAATGAACACCTGGTGACGCTGCGGAGACGGCAGCACGACGAGCATCGTCACCACCGCGACCACCCGGAGGAGGGACCGTGGATTCCATCGTCCTACCTGACCTGCCCACCTATCTGTTCGCCCCCAACCTGGCGGGCGTGCTGTCGCTGGCGCTCACGATCCTGCTGCCGCTCGCGGCGGCGCTGTTCATGCGGCAGTCGTGGTCTGCCGGCCCGAAGGGCCTGGTGTTGCTCGCGCTGGCCGCCCTGAAGGCGTTCCTGGAGGCGTGGCTGGGCGCCGCCGAGGCGGGTGTCGCCTTCGACGTGGCCGACGTCGGCTACGCGGTGGTCGTGAACTTCGGCATCGCCGTGGGCGCCTACTTCGGTCTGCTGAGGAACACCCGCGTGCAGCAGTACGCCATCAACGGCGGGCTCGTGCACGACGAGGTCGTCGACGGCACCGCGACGGAGCGGACCGCCTGACACCCGGCGTCGGGCGTAGGGAGCGCTGTCGCCGTCATGGCCGCCTCGGTTTGCTGGACGGCGGACCGACCGCTCGACCGGGCGCCCGAAGAGGGACACGGGGCGACCTCGCGCGGACGACTCCAGCGACGTCGCGCTGCCGCCGCACGGACGGCGGCGCGACGCGGGGTCGCCCGGCCGGGCCTGACGGGCGGGCCCGGCCGGGCGGCACGCCGTCAGTCGGGTTCGTCCGCCCGCCAGATGCGGCTGCGCAGGTCGCCGCCCTCAACGACCTGCACGCGCCACGGCGTGAGCCGCAGGACGTGCAGGTCGGGATCGGCCGGGCCGCCGCGCCAGTAGGAGCCCAGCGGATAGCCGACGCCCGCCGGGCTGGTGCGCTCGTACAGCTCCCAGACGTGGCGCTTGACGTCGAGGTCGTCGACCCACTCGGTGACGGTGTCGATGGCGACCGCGTTCTGCCTCGGGCTCCAGTAGGAGAAGGTGGCGTGCGGGTTGACTGCCAGGTGCGCCGCCTTCACCGGGGTCCGGTACGTCGCGAGCCACCCGAGCGGCCTGCCGTCGACGACCTCCCACACCGCGATCAGCACCCGCGCGCGGGGCCGCCCCTTGGCGTCGACCGTCGTCATCGTGGCGTAGACGATGTCACCGAGGTACGCGGTGAACTGGTCTTCGATCGCGCGGAACGACGTGACTCTGCCGGCCATGCTCCACCGCCCCGTCAGGCCGCGCTCGTGACGGACGCGGGCGCGGTGACCGCGGGCACGGCGGGCCCGCGACGGACGCCGAACGCGGTGACGATCGCGGCGACGACGGCGAAGGCCACCGGCACGACGAGCCCGGCGCGGATCGCCTCCAGGCCGAGCCCCGCGCCCGGAGCGTCGGCGGCGGCGACGCTGACGGCGGTCGCCGCCGAGATGCCGAGCGCGGTGCCGAGCTGGATCGACGTGTACAGCAGGCCGCCGGCCAGCCCGTGCTCGCGCTCGTCCACCCCTTCGGTGGCGGCCATGGTCAGGGGGCCGTAGGCGAGCGAGAACGCCAGGCCGAGCAGGAGCATGGCCGGCAGCATCGCCGCGTACGTCCAGTCGGCCGCGACCGGCAGGAACAGCGCGTACGCGGCGACGGCCGACAGGATTCCGCCGAGCAGCACCCGCACGTTGCCGAACCGGTCGACCAGGCGCGGCGTCAGCGTGGGCGCGAGGATGGTGTCGACGCCGACGACGAGCATCGCCAGCGCGGTCTGCAGCGCGCTCCATCCCCGCAGCTCCTGCAGATAGAGCGTGACCATGAACTGGAAGCCGGCGAAGGATCCCAGGAACAGCAGCGCGCCGAGGTTGGTGCGCACGAGCGCTGCGGAGCGCAGGATGCCCAGCCGCACGAGCGGGTTGGCCGACCGCCGCTCGATCGCGACGAAGACCGCCACGAGGGCCAGGCCGGCGGCGAACACCCCGGCGGTGGTGCCGACGCCCTCGCCGGCGTGCTCCAGGCGCACCACACCGTAGGCGAGCAGCAGCATCGCGCCCGTGACGCTCAGCGCGCCGGCGATGTCGAACCCGCCCTCCGGCCGGGCGTCCTCGGTGGTGTCCCGGATCAGCACGACCGCGGCCACGAGGATCACCGCGGCGAGGATGACCGGGGCGAAGAAGACCCAGCGCCAGCCCACGGAGGCCAGCAGGCCGCCGGCGACGAGGCCCAGCGAGAAGCCGCCGGCGGCGGTGCCGGCGTACACGCCCAGGGCCCTGGTGCGCTGCGGCCCCTCGGGGAAGGCGCCGGTGACCAGCGCCAGCCCGGCGGGCGCCATGAACGCGGCGGCGACGCCGGTGACGAAACGCGCCACCAGCAGCATCCAGCCCTCCGTGGCGAAGCCGCCGAGCCCGGAGAAGACGAGGAAGACGACGAGCCACAGCAGGAACATCCGGCGGCGGCCGAGCAGGTCCGCCGCCCGTCCGCCCAGCAGCATGAAGCCGCCGTAGCCCAGGACGTACGCGCTGACCACGCCGCTGAGCGTCCCGGTCGACAGCCCGAGGTCCGCCCGGATCGCCGGCAGCGCCACGTTCAGCATGGCGACGTCGATCCCCTCCAGGAAGATCGCCCCGCACAGCACGAGCAGCACGCTCCACGCTCGTCCGTCCATGCGGCTACTTGCCGTAGACATGATTGATCGCCCCCTCTCGGTGGACCGGCCGCCCTCGGTTCCCCTCATGCCTGCCGGTTCCTTCTTGTAACCAGCAGCATCGTCGGGCACCATCGGTGGGCATGGAAGAAGGAACTCTGCGGTCCCTCGGTAACTGCGGGGATACCGACGCCGACTACGACGTGCTGCAGTGGGACAGCCGGGAGGACTGCGAGGTCCGCCAGATCCTCGACCGCGTGGCCGACAAGTGGTCCCTGCTCGTGATCGCGCTGCTCGACAAGCGGAGCCTGCGTTTCACGGAGCTGCGCCGGCAGATCGACGGCATCAGCCAGCGGATGCTCGCACGTACGCTGCGGCACCTCGAACGCGACGGCCTGGTGAGTCGTACGGTGTTCCCGACGGTGCCGCCGCGGGTCGACTACGAGCTGACCCCCCTCGGGGCGACCCTGCACGAGACGATCCGGGCCCTGGTGACCTGGACGGAGACGCACCAGAACGAGATCGCCGCCGCCCGCGCCGCCTACGACGTACGGGCGGCCGACGAGCGGGAACAGGCGCAGCGGGAGGCAACGCAACGGGAGACGATCGCCCGGCGGGCGCTGGCGGGATCCCGAGGCCCGGCACGCTGACCGCCGGGCGCCCCGGTGGCCGGCTGCCGGGTCCGGGCACCCGCCGGCGGCCCGGCCGGGGCGCCGTGACCGGCGGCACACGGCCCTCGACGAGCGGGGCCCGGCCCTCCGCTGGGAGAGCCGGGCCCGCTGCGAGCGGCGCGGTCAGTCCGTGCAGGACGGCTGGTCGAAGTGCCCCGGGGTGCCGGGGAACGCCGTCCCGGCGCCCTGCTCACGGTTGTCGCGCGGGTAGACGTACGACAGCTCGAGGAACGCCGAGGTGCCGGCCGTGGTCACGTCGGTCGGGCTGCGACCGGCGCCGGAGGCCCAGGCCAGGCGGGTCAGGAACTCCTGCATGGCGGGGCTGTGCTGGCGGACGTCGTTGAACCCGCCGTAGGCCGAGTTGCAGTGGGTGAACATGTTGTAGGCGCCGTTCCAGTCGAAGAGCCGGTCGCCGTTGTTCGGGCCGTTCGCCGTCACGTCCCCCTGCAGCACGTCCCGGTCCCAGCCGCCGTACATCCAGTCGGTGCCGTGGTGGTGCTGGTTGTCGGCCACGGCGTCGTTGTCCATGTTCGTCATCTCGAACCACAGGCACGGGTCGACCGTGCCCGACGTCAGGTCCACCGGCCAGGCCCCCGCCGCGCAGTTGTCCGGGTAGGACCCGCGGGGACGGAAGTCCAGCAGGTCGGAGCTGAGCACCGCGGCCACCGCCGGACCGTCGGTCGCCCCGGCGCCGCCGAAGAGGTGGTCGACGTACTGGTCGCGGTCGCCCCGGGCGGCGGCGCTGAAGACGCCACCCACCTGGCACTGCGGGTTGGCCGCGTCGAGCACCGGGTCGCAGCCCTTGCCGCCCCACAGCACGTCCGACCCCTCCGAACCGAACAGCTCGTCGCCACCGCTGTCGCCGTTGGCGACGTCGTCACCGAAACCGGTGTGGATGTTGTCCGCTCCCGGCCCGCCACGGACCGCGTCGCCCGCGCCGGCGGTCAACCCCGGATGCGGCATCGGCGCCGAGGTGGAGCTGCCGACCCAGGCGTCCCCGTCGGTGTCGTGCAGCAGGTCCACGCGCCGGTCGTAGACACCGGCCCGGAAGCCGGTGTACGTCTCCTGCGGCACCGACGACAGCGTGGTGGTGAACCCCAGCGCCGCCACGTCGTCGGCGTTGAGGTGCTGGCTGACCACGCCGCCCCGGTCACCGAGGATGGCGTCCCGGCCGTCGTCGCCGTACAGCCTGTCGGCGCCGAGCTCACCGAAGAGGTCGTCGTCGCCGTCGCCGCCGCGGATCGTGTCGTCGCCGTCCTGGCCCCAGACGCCGTCGTTGCCGGCGTCGCCGTAGAGCTGGTCGCCGCCGAACGCGCCGGCCGGCTCGCAGGTGGACTGGGCGGTGGTGCAGAACCGGGTCGACGGTCCGGGCAGGGCCGGGTCGTGGGTACGGGCCGCGGTGGCGTCGGCCGGGACCGCGCCGGTCGGGTACCGCTCGGTGTAGACCCGCTCGGTCGGGCGGCCGTCGACCGTGCTCACGGTCCGCAGCAGCGAGCCGTTGTCGCCGAGGACCACGTCGTCCGCGCCGTTGCCCTCCACCACGTCGCCGGTGTCCCGGAAGCCGGCGGCCGAGCTGCCGCCGATGAGGTCGTCCTGCCCGGCCGGCGCACCGTCGCCGACCAGGTCGGCCGCGGCCGACGCGACGCCGGGCCAGCCCGGGTCCGGCAGCGGGCCGACCGTGGCCCGTCCCGGCGCGCCGAGGGCGGTGTCCCCGCGCAGGACGTCCGCCCCGCCGTTGCCCTCCAGGTAGTCGCCGTCGCCGTCGCCGGTCAGGGCGTCGTCGCCGTCCTGACCCCACAGCGTGTCGACGCCGTCGCCGCCGCTGATCCGGTCGGCGCCGTACCGGCTGGCGGTGGCCGCCGACCGGTCCAGCAGCACCACGATCCGGGGGCCGAACAGGGTGCCTCCGGCACCGGCCCGGACCGTCACCGAGGTCGGCTGCTCACCGGCGAGCGGGCGCAGCACCGCGCCGTTGTCGCCGATGACGGCGTCGGACCCGGGGCCGCCGAAGACGGCGTCCGCGGTGTCCGGCTGGCCCGTGGTGGCCGCTCCCGTGCCGTCGTACGCGGTGCTGGAGCCGCCGACGAGGTCGTCGTCGCCGTGGTCGCCCTCGACCCAGTCGCTGCCCGGGCCACCCTCGGCGAAGTCGGCGCCGCCGTCGGCGCGCACCCGGTCGGGTCCGCCCTGGCCGAAGATGACGTCGTCGGAGTCGCCGCCGGAGATCACGTCACCGCCGCTGGTGCCGGCCGCCGGGCTGAACCCGAGGTCGAGCAGGGTCACCTTGCGTGGCGGGCCGGCCCGGCCCTGGGTCACCCGGGTCGCGTCGGCGTCCGCCGGCGCGAAGCGGGCGTTGTCCCCGGCGATCAGGTCGCTGTCGCCGTCGCCGAAGAGCTGGTCGCCCACGTCGGGCCGGCCCGTACCGGCCGCCGGCTCCTGCCCGGAGCCGCCGACGATCTCGTCCCGGCCGTGGTCGCCGTGGACCAGGTCGGCGCCGTTGTTGCCCTCCAGCCGGTCGTGCCCGCCGTCGCCGTTGATCCGGTCGTCGCCGAGCCCGCCGTACGCGAGATCGTCGTCGCCGCCGCCGGAGATCACGTCCCCGGCGCCGGCCCCGGCCACGTCACCGGCCAGGTCCAGCGGGTGGGGCCCGACGTCGCCGACGCGCGGGGTGCCGTTGTCGCCGACGATCCGGTCCATCCCCTCCTCGCCGTAGAGGCGGTCACCGCCGTCGCCCGCACCGACGGCGCGCCCACCGCCGTAGAGCACGTCGGTGTCCGGGCCGCCGAAGACCTGGTCGCCGTCGGCGTTGCCCTCGGCGGTGTCCGCACCGGTGCCGGCGAAGAGGCCGTCGTCACCGGCGTTGCCGAAGAGCAGGTCGTCGCCGTCGTCGCCGTGCAGCTGGTCGACGCCGTTGCCGCCCCAGACCCGGTCGGCGCCGCCGCCGAGGTGCAGGGTGTCGTCGCCGAGCTGGCCGCAGGCGCGGTCGTCGCCGCCGCCGAGGTCGGCCCGGTCGTTGCCGCCGCCGGCCGAGACCACCTCGACCCCGGCGCCGCCGAGGACGAGGTCGGCGGCACCCTGGTCGGCGGGGGCCGGCTGGGCGTCGGCGAGGACGGCGTCGGCGCAGGTCTCGGCGGGCAGGTGCCGGTCGCCGAAGACCCTCGACCCGCCGTCGCCGCCGATCACGTGGTCGCTGCCGAGCCCGCCGACGAGCAGCTTGGTCTGCGGCTGCGTGCCCGCGGGCAGCGGCTCGTGGGTGACCTGGCGGAACGGACCGTAGCCGTCCGCCCCGTCCGGCTCGCCGACCCGGGAGGGCTCCGCGATCACGTAGTCCTCGTCGGGCCCGCCGAACAGCTCGTCGGTGCCGTAGCCGCCGACCAGCACGTCGTCGCCGCCGTAGCCGTAGACGCGGCCGGTCTGGCCGTTCGCCGAGTGCGACACGACCAGGTCGACCCCGGTGCTGCCGTGCACGGTGTCCTGGCCGGCGCCGGTGTCGACCTGGTTGGTCAGTCCGGCGTCGCCGGTGCCGACCTGGTCCGCGTCGGCCGGCACGTCGGTGTCGTAGGTGTGGATGGTGTCGTCGCCCCTGCCGCCGTTGACGGTGTCCGCGCCCGGGCCGCCGACGAGCGTGTTCGCGCCGTTGGGCCGGTCGTCGACCAGCACGCCGAGCACGTCGTCGCCGCCGTTGCCGTAGACCCGGTTGGTGCCGTGTCCGACGGTGACGTGGTCGTCCGTCCCGGCGTCCGCGTCGGTGGGGCCGTCCAGGGTCGTCCAGTCGATTAACCCGTTGAGGGTCCGGTCGCCCGCCTGCGTGTGCACGGTGGTGGCGCCCCGGTCGGTGCCGCCCAGGCCGCTGTCGCCGGCGACCACGTTGTCGCCGTCACCGGTGGTGATGCTGTCCTTCCCGGCGCCGCCGGCGACCCGGCTGAGCACACCGGCCGCCTCGGCGGTGACGATCACGTCGTCGCCGCCGCGGCCGTCCACGTATGCCGGCCCGGTCCCGGTCCTGATCCGGTCCTTGCCGTCGGAGCCGAGCACGACCGCCGTCCTGTCGAACGCCGACGTCCTGGTGCCGTCGCCGCTGGTGTCGCCGTCGCCGGTCAGCAGCACCGACAGGGACGTCTTGTCCGCATCGGCGACCTCGTAGCCACGCCCGTCCACGACCACCCGGGTCAGGGCCGGGTCGAGGAACTCCTGCCGGCGGCCCAGCGCCTCCACCGCGAAGCCGTCGAAGTCGTCGGTGGCGCCCGGGGTGCCCGCGTCGGCGTAGTGCAGCGCGTACACCTTCACCACGTCACCGGCGTAGGTGTCGGCGTCGTTGTCCCACACCTCGTGCCCGCGCTGCCCCTCCTTGCCGAACTTGCCGGCGAAGACCACGAGGGTGTCTCCGACGGTGCCGGCGAGCTCCGGTGGTGGCGGGGAGCAGTCCGGTTGCGCCCGGAAGTCGAGCAGGGTCGCGTCGACCAGGGTGAAGTCGAACTTCTTCTTGAACAGGAACAGGTCGATGGTGACGTAGACCTTCAGGAAGACCGAGAGCCGCCCGCTGGTGGTGAACAGGCAGATCGGGTTGGTCAGGAGCGCCTGGAGGAACTCGCTGGTGCGGAACTTCCCGTCGTTGTTCGGGTCGTTCCAGCTGAAGCCGACGGTGAGCCGGATGCCGCCCTCGATGCCGACCTTGACGACCAGCACGCTCACCTCGGCCCCGGCGGCGATCTCACCGCGCAGGGTGACCACCGGGACGGCCTTGCCGCTGCTGTCGGCGGTCTTGAAGTAAAGCCCGTCGAGCAGGCTCACCGCGTCGACAGACGTGCCGTCGGTGGCGGCCTCGATCGCGTGCCGGATGCCGGCGGTGTCCAGGCCGGCGATGAACCGGGCGGTCACCGAGGCGCTGCCGGAGAGGGTGACGAAGACCGGCGGCGGCGCGTAGACCGGACCGAACGACTGCCGCCAGCTGAAGCCCAGCTCCAGCGGGCCCGAGTCGAAGCTGATCAGCTCGACGTCCTGGCCGAGCAGCAGCCCGAACAGCGATGCCGGGTTGTCGAAGATCGGGAAGCTGAAGCCCGTCTTCTGGGCGTTGCTCCTACCGTCGGCGGCCGGGGTGAACAGCTTCTCGCCGTCGTCGCCCGCGGCGTCGTCGACGCGCGCCTTCACCTGGGAGCCGGAGGCCGGGTTGTACTCCGAGGTGCGGTCGATCAGGCTCTCGGCCGCAGCCGGCGAGACCTCCGTCGCCAGCGCCTTCTCGCTGTCCAGCTTGAACCCGCCGAGCGGGATGGAGCAGCCGGAGTCGCAGTCGGGTATCCGGTTGATGAACGTGACCACGGCGCGGACCGTGTCGATGAAGTCGAGCCTCGGACCACCGTTGAGGGTGCTGAAGGTCTTGGCGAGCCAGACCAGGGTGATGTCGGGGCCGCCGGTGGCCTTCGACAGGTCCGACAGCACCGGGATCGGCGCGTACAGGGTGTCGATGACCGGCTGCAGCGGACCGGTGACGGCCTTGAGCTTCTCCACCACCGGCTTGAGGATCTTGTCGAAGAAGGCGCCGGCGTCCAGGGCGATGTCGGTGAACGTCACCTTCAGCGGCGTGGTGACGCCGTCGCCCGTGGCGGTGAGCCCGCCCCGCTTGTGCTTCAGGCCCCACTGCAGGCCGAACGTGGCGCTGATGCCCGGCAGCGCCGAGTCCTCGCCGCCGGTGTCCACGGCCGCCGCCAGCTTCCAGTCGATCTTGACCTCGGCGGTGAGGTCGGTGGCGAGCAGCGAGCCCAGGTCGGCGAACTCGGCCAGGGTCAGCCGGTCGTCCGCGTTGGCCGTGCAGTCGGCGCTGACGGTGGGATCGAAGCAGCTCTTCTCCCCCGGTGAGCCCTTCAGGTCGATGCCGAAGTACGCCTTCACCAGCGGGTCGGTGGCCCGCTTCGTCGCCTTGACCTGGATGAAGGCGAGCTGCGCGGCGAGGTCGCCGGTCATGTCGAACTGGGCGCCGACCTGCACCTCGGGCGAGGTGTCCCCGTCGTGGGTGGGGACGTAGAAGCCCTCCTCCCGGTCCAGCACCAGGTCCAGGTGCAGCTTCCAGCCCAGCTTGGCCTGGATGCCGTCCGGGGCGCCCTTCTTCGCCCTCAGCGACAGGCCGGGGATGCCCAGGTCGAGCGGCACGTTGAGCTTGAGGCACTCATCGGACGCCCCGGCGTCCTTGCACCCGTCGGCGGCGGAGGGCGCGCCCTTGGCGGTGGTGAGCTTGATCCGGATCGCCTGGAAGTCTCCCGGAGCGCAGGGTGCCGCGACGCCACTGCGGCAGGTGACCACCGCGCTCACGCCCGGGTCCAGGTCGGCGAGCACCTCGTTGAGGGCCGCCTGCACGCCCGCGCTGTCGAGCGTGGCATTGGCCAGCACCGGCCCGATCGCGGCCTTGACGTCCTCGCGCAGTTGCGCGACGAAGCGCTGGCCCTGCTGCAGGTCGTCGCCGACCAGGGGAAGCTTGCCGTCGAAGCTGGCCAGCCGCAGCGCCTCCTCGACCTTGGCCAGGTATCCGTCGATACCGACGTTGAAGTCGGTGAGCTTGAGCGACAGGTTGGCGAAGCAGGAGTCGAGGTTCGGGGTGCTGGCCGCCGGGGTGAGGTCCAGGCCCACGGTGAGGCTGAACAGGTTGGTGTCGTCCGCCGGGTCACAGTTGTTGACGAACAGCGGCGCCTTCGCGCAGAGCGGCACGTTCGCGCCACCGACCCCGCCTCCGCAGTCGACACCGGCGGTGCTGAACGTCGGCGTCAGCCCGAGCAGGCCGCTGATCGGCCCGTCCTCGCTCAACCCGTTCAGCCCGACACTCAGGTTGGCCTTCACGGTGGCGAAGTCCGGATCCTTGCCGAGGTCGAGGGCGAGCGGCCCGACCCGCGCGGCGATCGCCGCGTCGGTGACCCCGCCCGCGACGGTGACGCTGGCCGAGGAGCTGCGGTCCAGCAGCGGCGCGGCGTTCAGCCGCAGGGGCAGCAGCAGGCCGAGCTGCGCCCGGGCGTCGACGTCGACCGCGAACGTGCCGGAGCTGTCCAGGGTGATCAGTTCGCGGTGGGCGTCCCAGGCGACGTTGAGCGGGCCCCCGGTGTGGAACGTGCGCTTCCAGTCCAGCCCGAGCCGCAGGAACGGCCCGCCCGCGCGCTGGTCCAGGGTGAAGCTGATCCCGCTGTCCTCGCCGATGGCACTGTTGAGCACGTCCAGGGCGTCCTGCAGGTTCTCCGGGGGCGCGGCGAGCAGCTTGTCCAGCGCGTCGGCCAACTCCGGCCGCAGGGCGTACGCGCTGCCGTCGGCCGGCTTCGGCGTGCCGGCCGCCTCGACGCGCAGGGTCTGCCCGTCGAGGCGGTTCAGCACCCGGTACGCCTTGCTGCCGATCACCACGGTCCGGCCCTCGAGCCGGGGGTCGAAGCCGGAGTCGCCGTCGCGGGAGGCGTCCTTGAGCAGGAAGTTCGCCCCGTCGGCGACGAACGTGACGTCCTTGCCGACGCCGCTCTCGTCGCCGCCGAGCAGCTGCCGCGCGGATCGGCCGAGCAGCGGGATCTCCTTGTCCAGCGGGCCGCTGCCGCCGCCGGGCTGGGACAGCGCGGAGTTGATCAGCCGCAGCGCCTCGACGACGACCGCGAAGAGCGCCTTCGGGTCGTCGGGGTTGAAGTCGACGGCGGCCAGCTCGGCGAGCGCCGAGGTGTCGACCACCGGCTGCCCGCCGGCCGTCCAGCTCACGTCGACGCCGATGCCCTCGCCGAGGGCGCCGGTGGCGCCGGGCACGCTGACGGCGACCCGGCCGGTGGTCTTCACCGACGACGACACGGCCAGCAGGTTGCCCGGGTCGGACTTCAAGCGCTCGAAGAGCGTGCCGAGGCTGACGTCCTGCGCCTGCCTGAAGTTGACCTGGAGCATCCGCTCGCCGGCGGCGGCCGGCCCGACCGCGAGGTTGCCGGCAAGCCTGACCTTCAGGAAGCCGGCGGTGGCGAAGAAGTCGACCCCGGTGGTGATCGGGAAGTCGGCGGCGAACAGCGGCGTCGCCGCGTCGGTGCGCAGCAGCACCCGGTCGGCGGGCGCCGGGCTGCCGGGGCCGTCGTTCAGGTCGAGCACCAGGGTGACCGACGCGCTGTAGCGGGGCTTCACCTTGGCGAAGCTGGCCTGGGCGTTCGCCGCCCGCAGACCGACCCGCTTGTCGCCGCCGACCGACTTGCCGAGGGTGCCGGCCAGCTCGACAGCACCGATGTTCGGACTGGAGCCGCTGATCACCCACACGCTGTCGTTCGGCGGCTGCCCGCCGATCCAATCCTGCGTCAGGGTGACGGAGTCGGCGGTGTTGGCGGCGACGGTGCCGGCGGAGGTGCCGGCGACCACCCGCTGGCCGACCAGGGCACCGGGCGTGAACCGGTCGCCGCTGACGCTGAAGCCCTTGGCGGTGAAGCTCGCCCCGCGCCCGGACAGCTCCGCGGCACCCGGGTCGAGCGGAACCTCCACGGTCGACTCGCGTTCCAGCTTGACCCGGAACACCAGCTTGCCGTTGTCGAAGGAGAGGTTGTCCACGGGCAGGCCCTCGGCGGCGAGCAGGGCGAGCAACTGCTGGATGGAGCTGAACTTCGGCTGTCCCGCCAGGGCGGGGTCGTCCTCGGCCGGGTTGAAGTGCGGGTCGTCCGGGCGGGGGTGGACGTACTCGCGGAGGAAGTCGGTGAGCTTCTCGTTGACCTTGACCGCGTCGGCGAAGGTGCCGCGCAGGAACGGCAGGTTGAGGTTGCCCGCCGGCCCGCTCTGCTGCACCCCGCTGAGCAGCGTGGCGAGCTGGGCGAGCCCGGAGGCCAGGTCCAGCGGGCTCATGTTGCGGAACTTCGCGATCGTCTCGTCCAGCCCGGTGGTGCTCACCGTGGGGCTGCCGACGGCGATGTCGTCCCAGTCGACGGCGACCGTCGCGGCGACCGCGGGCAGCGCGAACGGCGCGCCGCTGGTGGCCGCGCCGAGCTTGATCACGCCGTGCACCGAGCCGGGTCCGGGTTCGGTCTCGGTGTCGGAGATCCGGCCACCGCCCGAGCCGTCCAGCGCCACCTGCACCAGGCCGGCCAGCGAGCCGGGCGCGGCGAGTTCGCCCGTGCCGGCACCGCCGGCGGTGTCGAAGGCGAGTCGGCCGTCGCCGTTGGGGTCGGTCAGCGTGACCTTGACGTGGGTCCGGGCGGTGAGGGTGCTGCCGGCGGTGAGGGTGACGCCGAGGATGCCCATCGAGGCGGTGGCCTGGTCGAGATCGGCGCGCAGCCGCGCTGCGGCGTCGACGTCGATGCGCGGGGTGTCGCCGTCGCGGACCAGGTAGGTCTCCCCCGCGGCGGTGTGCCGGGCGCGCAGGTGCAGGGTGGCCCAGCCGGTGACGGTGACGGCCTTGTCCAGGGTCACCCCGCCCACGGTGAGGTCCCGGTCGACCACCTCGCGTTTCGTGGTCAGCAGCACGTCCAGCAGGTGGTCGCCGCCGCTGGCGCTGACCGAGCTGGTGAGCCGCGTGCCGCCGCCGAGGTCGACATCGTCCTTGGTCAGGCCGCTGGCCAGCGCGTCGGACGCCTTGTCCACGAGCTTGTCGGCGTCGACGAGCGCGCCGGGGCTGACGCCGAGCAGCGGCAGCGGCTGACCGAGCATCCCCACCTGGGACAGCCCGCCGTCGGCCCAGGTGGCCGTGCGGGACATCAGGGCCTTGAGCGCGGTCTCCCACGCCTCGTCGGCCTGGGCCGGCGTCGCCGTCCACACCAGAGCCGTCGCGGCGGTCACCACCGTCGCAATGGCCGCGGCGAGCAGCCGTCGTAGAGCCACCATGAGCCACCTTCGATCCTCGGATGGCCGTCACCGACGGCGCTGGTCAGCGCCAGCACAGCGATCGCGGGAATTGCTCACAACGAATGTGTCGGCATGGTGACACAGCGTCAACCCGAACGGTCGGCAACGTCGGACCGGGTGGGCGGAGAAGACTGTGCCCAGGGCCGTACCGCGCTGGCCCGAGGGGCGCGCGGGCCGCGTTCCGGCACCGGCCGGGTTCGCCCGTCCGGGGCCGCCCGCGACGCCAACCTCGCCCCCGGACGGGGCGGTTTCTGGCACCGTCGAGGGAAGCATCCGTACCGCGCCTGGTGAGGAGACGACGGTGGCCGCCGCAGCCGTACACCACAGGACCGTCGACATCGACGGGATCGAGATCTTCTACCGGGAGACCGGGCCGGCGCAGGCGCCGGTGGTGCTCCTGCCGCACGGCTATCCGTCGTCGTCGTTCCAGTTCCGCCACCTCCTGCCCGCGCTCGGCGACAGGTGGCGGGCGATCGCCCCCGACCAGCCCGGCTTCGGCTACAGCGGCACGCCGGATCCCGAGCGCTTCGCGTACACCTTCGACGCCCACGCCGAGGTGCTGCGCCGGTTCACCGAGGCGCTGGCACTCACCCGGTACGTCATCTACCTTCAGGACTACGGCAGCCAGTTCGGGCTGCGCCTGGCGATGTCGGCCCCCGAGCGGGTCGCTGGCCTGGTCATCCAGAACGGCGACATCTACCCCGACCAGCACGGACCGAAGTACGAGCCGCTCAAGCAGTTCTGGCGCGACCCCACCGACGAGGGACGCGAGCGCCTCGCCGCGGCGGTCGACGAGGAAGGGTTCCGCACCGAGTTCCTCGGGGAACTGCCGGAGCGGCTGAGGGACCGGGTGAGCCCCGACCTGTGGCGGCTCTCCGCCGCGCTGACCACACCGCGGCGGCGCGCGAACCTGGTGCGTCTCCTCGCCGACCAGGGCAGCACCGTCGCCTGGTTCCCCCGCCAGCAGGAATACCTGCGCACGCACCGGCCGCCGACCCTGATCGTCTGGGGACCGCACGACGGCTACATGCCGGAGGGCGCCGCGCGGGCCTATCTGCGGGACCTGCCCGACGCGGAACTGCACCTGCTCGACGGCGGGCACTGGCTGCTGGAGACGCACCTCGACGAGGTGGTCCGGCTCGTACGCGACTTCCTCGGGCGGGTACACCCCTGACCGCCGTCCCCCGTCCGGCCGGCGGCGCCCGTGACGGCGGACGGCAGCACCGCTAGCCTCGGCACGTGGACCGATGCGACGAGTGCGACTTCGTCTACGACAGCGTCTCCGCCGACGAGCTGCCACGGCTCCTGCGCGCGCTCGGCGGGCGGTACGCGGCCGCCCTCGCCGAGGTGCGGCAGGCGCGGCGGCGACCGGCCGAGGGCGTGTGGTCGCCGCTGGAGTACGCGTGCCACGTCCGTGACGTGCTCGGCGTGCAGGCCGACCGACTCGCGCTGGCGCTGCGCGTCGAGGAGCCTAAGTTCGCCCCGATGGGACGCGACGAACGGGCCGTGGCCGAGGCGTACAACGAGCAGGATCCCGCGACCGTGCTCGCCGCGCTGGGCGCGGCCGCCGACGACCTGGCCGCCCGGTTCCGCGTGCTCGGCCCCGCGCAACTCGCGCGCACCGGTGTCTACCCGTGGCCGCGACCGCAGGCCCGGACGCTGCTGTGGCTCGGCCGGCACACGATCCACGAGGGCGAGCACCACCTGCTCGACATCCGCCGCGCCGCACGGTCGGAGACGGCCCCGAAGGGCTGACCGTTGCCGCCGTGCGGCGATGGTGGACCGTCAGGCTCCGATCACCGCACGGCGGGAGCGCGGTTCTCCTGCGGGGTGCCGGCGTCAGCCGGCGCCCGACGGCCGTTCAGGCCCGCGGTTTCCAAGCGGCGGAGTGAGCCCTGGCGACGGCAACCCAAACTGCTCGGCGCAGCCCGCCGCGCGGATCACCCCGACACCTCCGATCGCGGGCCGGTCGTGCCGTGCAGGGCAGTCGCCACGACGCGGTGCACGAATTCGCGGTCGACGCGTTGACGCCGGAAGACGGCGCGAAGCCAGACCGCGCCCGCGATCATGTCCATGATCGTCATGGGGTCCGCCTCCTTGGCCAGTTCGCCGCGGGCCACGGCCCGTTCGAAGATCGGCTGCTCCCGGGCGAATCGGTCCACGAAGAACCGTTGGGCGCTCGCCGCCAACTCCGGCCGGTGCGCCGCGGCGGCGAGCGCGGCGACCGCCACGTCGGCGGCCGGTGGTGCGGTGAGGAGCGCGACAATGTTGTCTGTCAGCGCCTCCAGGTCGCCCCGCAGGCTGCCGGTGTCCGGCGTCGGCTGGTCGAGCATGGACGCTTCGACCAGCGCCTCCGCGAGCAGCGCCGCCTTCGACGGCCACCACCGATAGATCGTGGTCTTGTTCACGCCCGCCCGGCCGGCCACACCTTCGATCGTCAGGCCCTCGTACCCCTTCTCCGCCAGCAGCGTGAGCGTGGTGTTGAAGATCTCCTGCTGTCTACGCGGCGCCACGCGCCCACCCTACAACGCAACGGTGCGTTGTGGTTTACTGCGACAGCAACGCAACGCACCGTTGCGTCGCGGAGAGGAGACCGACATGACGCTGCCCGTCGTCCTGATACACGGCATCCGCGTCAGCGGCACCATGTGGGACCCCGTCATCTCGCAGCTCAACCGGCCCGCGATCGCGGTCGACCTGCCCGGTCACGGCACGCGCCGCGCAGAGCGCTTCACCATGGACGCGGCCACCCGGACCGTCGCCGCCGCCATTGATCGTGTCGGCGGCAGCGCTCTGGTCGCCGGGCTTTCGCTGGGCGGCTACGTCGGGATCGCCACCGCCGGCCGCTTCCCGCGACGGGTGGCCGGGCTGGTCGCCATCGGCTGCACCGCCAGCTCCGCCGGCACGGCACGGGTCTACCGGGCGGCGGCCGCGCTCGCCGGCCGCTTCCCCGAATACGCCAACCGGCTCAGCGCGTACGGTTTCCGCCGCGCCCTGCCCAAGCCGGTGGCCGACGCGGTACTCGCCGGCGGGGTGGCCTGTGAGGTGATGCCGGAGGTCGTCGCGGCACTCACGGCACACGACCACCTGGGCGCACTGGCCGCGTACCCGGGCCCGGTGTGGCTGGTGAACGGCAGCCGGGACCCGTTCCGCAGCGACGAGCAGGCGTTCCTGGCCGCATGCCACAACGGCCGGCTGATCCGGCTGCCCCGCACCGGCCACGTGACCACGCTGGCCGACCCCGCTCGACTCGCGGGGTTGCTCGAGCACGCGGCTTCCCGGACCTCACCCGTCGGTCTGGCCCGGTCCCAACACGGTTCAGGTGGCCGTCACTTGGCGTTGAAGTAGCTCGCCTCCGGGTGGTGCACGACGATCGCGTCCGTGGCCTGCTCCGGCATCAGCTGGAACTCCTCCGACAGCTGCACACCGATCCGCTCCGCGCCCAGCAGCTCCACGATCTTCGCCCGGTCCTCCAGGTCGGGGCAGGCCGGGTAGCCGAACGCGTACCGGCAGCCCCGGTAGTCGGTGCGCAGCAGCCCCGCCAGGTCGGCCGGGTCGTCGTCGGCCACCGTACGGCCGCCGGGCAGGGTCAGCTCGGCGCGGATCCGCCGGTGCCAGTACTCCGCGAGGGCCTCGGTGAGCTGCACGGACAACCCGTGCACCTCCAGGTAGTCGCGGTACTCGTTGCGGGCGAACAGCTTGGCGGCGTACTCGCTGACCGGCTGGCCCACGGTGACCAGCTGCAACGCCACCACGTCCAGCTCGTCGCCGCGTGGGCGGAAGAAGTCGGCCAGGCAGAGCCGCCGCTCCTGACGCTGCCGGGGGAAGGAGAACCGGGCCCGCTCGGCGTGCCCGTTCTCGTCCAGCACCACCAGGTCGTTGCCCTCGGCGTACGCGGGGAAGTAGCCGTACACGACGGCCGCCTCGAGCACCTGGTCGGCGATGAGTCGGTCCAGCCAGTAGCGCAGCCGCGGCCGGCCCTCGGTCTCGACCAGCTCCTCGTAGGACGGTCCCTTGCCGCCGCGGGCGCCGCGCAGCCCCCACTGCCCGAGGAAGGTGGCCCGCTCGTCGAGCAGCGCCGCGTAGTCGGCCAGCGGCACGCCCTTGACGACGCGGGTGCCCAGGAACGGCGGGGTGGGCACCTCGACGTCGGTGGCGACGTCGGAGCGGACCGAGGCGTCGTCGAGCGCCGGCAGCGCCTCGGTCACGATCGCCCGCTGTCGCTCGCGGCGGGCCCGGCGGGCGGCCAGCGCCGCCTCCCGCTCCGCGTCGACCACGGGCGCCCCGCCGCGCTTGGCGGCCATCACCCGGTCCATCAGGGACAGCCCCTCGAAGGCGTCCCGCGCGTAGTGCACCTGGCCGGGGAACATCGCGCGCAGGTCGTCCTCGACGTACGCCCGGGTCAGCGCGGCCCCACCCAGCAGCACCGGCCAGCGCTCCGCGACCCCGCGCGTGGCCATCTCGGCCAGGTTCTCCTTCATGATGACCGTGCTCTTGACCAGCAGGCCCGACATGCCGATCGCGTCGGCGCGGTGCTGCTCGGCGGCGTCCAGGATGGCGTTGATCGGCTGCTTGATGCCGATGTTCACCACCTCGTAGCCGTTGTTGGACAGGATGATGTCCACCAGGTTCTTGCCGATGTCGTGCACGTCGCCCTTGACCGTGGCGAGCACGATGCGGCCCTTGCCGCCGTCGTCGGCCTTCTCCATGTGCGGCTCCAGGTAGGCCACCGCCGTCTTCATCACCTCGGCGGACTGGAGCACGAACGGCAGCTGCATCTGCCCGGAGCCGAACAGCTCGCCGACGACCTTCATGCCGTCCAGCAGGATGTCGTTGATGATCGACAGCGGGGCCCGGCCGCCGGCCATCGACGCGTCCAGGTCGGCCTCCAGGCCGTTGCGCTCGCCGTCGATGATCCGCCGCTTGAGCCGCTCGTCCAGCGGCAGCGCCGCCAGCTCCTCGGCCCGGCCGGCGCGCGCCGAGGCGGCGTCCACGCCCTCGAAGACCTCGATGTAGCGCTGCACCGGGTCGTAGCCCTCGCGGCGTCGGTCGTAGATGAGGTCGAGGGCGACCTCGCGCTGCTCGTCGGGGATCTTCGACATCGGCAGGATCTTGCTGGCGTGCACGATCGCCGAGGTAAGCCCCGCCTGCACGCACTCGTGCAGGAAGACGGAGTTGAGCACCTGCCGCGCGGCCGGGTTCAGGCCGAACGACACGTTGGAGATGCCCAGGGTGAAGTTGACGCCGGGGTAGCGCCGGGCGATCTCCCGGATCGCCTCAATGGTCTCCAGGCCGTCGCGGCGGGTCTCCTCCTGGCCGGTGGCGATCGGGAAGGTCAGCGCGTCGATCAGGATGTCGGACAGGTCCAGGCCCCAACGGCCGGTGAGGTCCTCGATCAGCCGGACCGCGACCCGCACCTTCCAGTCCCTGGTGCGGGCCTGGCCCTCCTCGTCGATGAGCAGCGCCACCACGGCGGCGCCGTGCTCCCTCACCACCGGCATCACCCGGGCGTACCGGGAGCCGGGGCCGTCGCCGTCCTCGAAGTTGACCGAGTTGACCACGCACCGCCCGCCGAGCATCTCCAGCCCGGCCTCGATCACCGCCGGCTCGGTCGAGTCCAGCATGATCGGCAGCGTGGAGGCGGTGGCGAACCGGCCGGCCAGCTCGCGCATGTCGCGGGTGCCGTCGCGGCCCACGTAGTCGACGCACAGGTCCAGCAGGTGCGAGCCGTCGCGGGCCTGGCTGCGGGCGATCTCCACGCAGGCCTGCCAGTCCCCGGCCAGCATCGCCTCGCGGAACGCCTTGGAGCCGTTGGCGTTGGTCCGCTCCCCCACCATCAGCACGCTGGCGTCCTGGGCGAACGGCACGTGGTGGTAGATCGAGGCGACGCCCGGCTCCCGGCGGGGCTCGCGCGGGCCGGGGCGGGCGCCGTGCAGCCGCTCGGCGACCACCCGGATGTGCTCCGGGGTGCTGCCGCAGCAGCCGCCGACGAGCGAGACGCCGTATTCGGTGACGAAGCGTTCGAGGGCGTCGGCCAGCTCCCCGGGGGTGAGCGGGTAGACCGCCCCGTCGGCGGTCAGCTGCGGCAGGCCCGCGTTGGGCATCACCGACAGCGGCACCCGGGCGTGCTGGGAGAGGTAGCGCAGGTGCTCGCTCATCTCGGCCGGGCCGGTCGCGCAGTTCAGCCCGATCAGGTCCACCCCGAGCGGCTCGATGGCGGTCAGCGCGGCGCCGATCTCGCTGCCCAGCAGCATGGTGCCGGTGGTCTCGACGGTGACGTGGCAGATCAGCGGCACCGTCCGGCCGGCCTCCGCCATCGCCCGCCGCGACCCGACCACCGCCGCCTTCACCTGGAGCAGGTCCTGACAGGTCTCGACGATCAGGGCGTCCGCGCCGCCGGCGATCAGGCCGGCGGCGTTCTCGGCGTACGCGTCGCGCAGGGTCGCGTAGGCGGCGTGCCCGAGGGTGGGCAGCTTGGTGCCCGGGCCGATGGAGCCGAGCACGAACCGGGGACGCTCCGGCGTGGCGTACGCGTCGGCGGCCTCCCGGGCGATCCGCGCCCCGGCCTCGGAGAGCTCGCGGATGCGGTGCTGGATGTCGTACTCGCCGAGGTTGGCCAGGTTGGCCCCGAAGGTGTTGGTCTCGACGCAGTCCGCGCCGGCGGCGAGGTACGCCTCGTGCACCCCGCGCACCACGTCGGGGCGGGTCACGTTGAGGATCTCGTTGCAGCCCTCGTAGCCCTCGAAGTCGTCCAGGGTGAGGTCGGCCGCCTGCAGCATCGTGCCCATGGCGCCGTCGGCGATGAGGATCCGGTCTGCCAGCACGTCGAGCATTGAGGTCCGCACGGGTTCAGGTTAGTGCCGCGGCGACCCGATGCGTTCCCCCGTGCCGGCCTTCCCACATTCTGTCAGCGGGATCACGCTGTCCGGTTCGTCACGTTCTGAGCGGCTGGGGACGGGCCCGACCGGCGCGGCCGACGGGCCGCTTCCCGCCCCGGGACGTAGGCTGGCGGACGTGAAGGACTACAGCAGAAGCACCGCGCCCGGCGGGCGGACGGCCGGGTACGGTCCCGTCCCCGACGAGCAGGGCGAGGTGACGGCGTGACCGAGTTCGACGGACTGCCGGTGCTGCGGTCCCCCGTGGCGATCGCCGCGTTCGAGGGGTGGAACGACGCCGCCGACGCGTCCACCGCCGCCGTCGAGCACCTGGAGCAGGTGTGGCAGGCCCGGCAGATCACCGAGCTTGACCCGGAGGAGTTCTACGACTTCCAGGTCAGTCGCCCCACCATCACCATGGCCGAGGGCGAGACCCGCAGGGTGGAGTGGCCCACCACGCGCTTCATGGTGGCCAGCCCGGAGGGCACCGAACGGGACGTGGTGCTGATCCGGGGCATCGAGCCGAGCATGCGGTGGCGCACCTTCTGCGAGCAGGTGCTCGAGATCTGCCACAGCCTGGAGGTCGAGCGGGTGGTCGTGCTCGGCGCCCTGCTGGCCGACGTGCCCTACACCCGGCCCCTGCCGATCAGCGGCAGCGCCTCCGACGCGCAGGCCGCGCAGCGCTACCAGCTCACCCCCACCCGCTACGACGGACCGACCGGGATCGTGGGCGTGCTGCACGACGCCTGCAACCGCGCCGAGGTCGACGCGGTCTCGTTCTGGGTGCACGTGCCGCACTACGCCAACAACCCGCCCTGCCCGAAGGCCACCCTCGCCCTGCTGCACCGGGTCGAGGAGGTGCTCGACCTGCCGGTGCCCATGTCCGACCTCGCCGAGGAGGCCGCCGAGTGGGAGCAGCGGGTGCGCAGCGCCGCCGAGCAGGACGCCGAGCTCGGCGAGTACGTGCGCGAGCTGGAGGAGCGCGTCGGCGACGCGGGCATCACCCCGCTGACGGGCGACGAGATCGCCCAGGAGTTCGAGAAGTACCTGCGCCGCCGCGGCGGGTCCGCCGGCCCGACCGCCGGCTCCTGGTAGCCCTCTCCCCCGCGCACCGGGCCCCGGACGTGTCGTCCGGGGCCCTTCCGCGTGTCCGGGGTGGCGCCGTCACCACCTCTACGGCATCCTAGGAACCTAGCTGTGATCGAGGAGGCGGGCATGCAGATCAATCCGGGGGCCGCCGAGTTCCCGCACCGGCAGATCGCCGCGCAGCTCAAGACCCAGATCCGCCGCGGCGACTGGGGGCCGGGCGAGCGGCTGCCGTCCATCCCGGCCATCGCCGAGATGTTCGGCGTGGCGAAGCAGACCGTGCAGCGCGCCGTCGACCAGCTGCGGGTCGAGGGCATCCTGATCACCAAACCCGGCTCCGGGACGTACGTCCGGGGCACCCGGCGGCGGCTCAACCGGCTCTCCCGGGGCCGTTACGGCGGCTTCCGCGGCTACCACGCCGACCTGGCGGCGCGGTACCGGCAGCAGCTCGTCTCGGTCGGCCGGGCCCCCGCCCCGCCGGAGGTGGCCGACGCGTTCGGCGTGGCCGACGGCACCGAGCTGCTCTGCCGCCGTCACCTCGTGCGCACCGAGGACTCGCCGGTCGAGGTGGGCGCCTCGTGGTTCCTGCCCGCCGACACCACCGGCACCCCCCTGGAACGCGCCGAGGCGTTCGGCCGGCCGCTTTACCAGGAGGCCGAGGAGGCCACCGGCCGGCGGTACGTGTCGGCCACCGACACGATCAGCGCCCGCCAGCCCAGCCGGGAGGAGGCGGAGATCCTCCAGATCCGCCCCGACACGCCGGTGCTGCACCTGCTGCACGTCGCGTACGACGGCCACCGCAAGCCGATCGAGGTCGCCCAGGCCACCTGGCCCGGCCCCGTCACCACGCTGACCGAGGAGTACCGGATCCCCGCTCCCGCGCCGGACCCGGAGCCCGACCCGGGTCTCGTCCTGGGCTGACAAACCGCTCGACCACCTGGCCGCCCTGACCGGACCAGCGATCGCCCGGCCCCTGACGGGACGGGCGATCAGCTCAGCAGCCGCCCCTTCGCGGCGCTGAACTCCGCGTCGGTCAGGGCGCCGTCCCGGTGCAGCCGCGCCAGCCGCTCCAGCTCCGCCGCCAACTCGGGCCCCCGGTACCCCGGTTGAGCCGGCGGAGCCGGGGTTCGCGGTTGCCGGTTCTCCCGGATGTCGAGGATCGAGGGGTCCTCGGGCAGGTAGTGGACCGTGACCGCGTCGCCCGTCCGGGGCAGGTCGTATCCCGGACAGAAGCGGCTGGCCGTTCCGCTCCGCTCACGGCCGTCGACCGTGAACCGGACGTTCAGCCGCAGCTCGGGGTCGTCGCCGTACATCCGGCCGGTCTGCTCGACGCCGATGATCAAGCCGGGTGTCGGCCGGCCCCGGGCGGCCAGCGCGGCGGCGCGCTCCTCGGCCCGTCGCTCCAGGTCGAGCTGCCGGCTTCGCCACCGCCCGTGCAGGACGACCGAGAGCACGGCGACCGGGGACGTCGCGACCATCACCAGCAGCAGCACGCCCGACCGGTTCGCCCAGTACCCACCGAGCAGGCCGGAGCCCGCGCAGACCCACATCACCAGGCCGAACGGCAGCCGGCCGGCCGGTACCGCCCCGGTTGGCGACGCCACCGGCCCAGCTCAGGGCGACGATGGCGAGCAGCAGGCCCCCGACGATCCGCAACGCCGAGCCCGCGCTCTCCTGGCGGGCCCGTTCCTGCAGGGTGATGCCGTCGACGAGCAGCCGACCCGCGACCAGGATGAGCAGCGCGGCGCAGGCGAGCGCGGCGAGCCGACCGGGATCGAGGCGGCGGGCGGCCGAAGTGTCGATCGCGGCATCGTAGCCGTGAACGTCACCACGAGTACGCCGTCACGGCGGGCACGATCCCGTGCCTCGGCGGGACCGGCCCGGCGTGCGGCGAGGGTTGGGGTGGGGTCAGAGGCGGATGCCGAGGAGGGCGTCCAGGGTGTCGGCGAAGAGGGCGGGTGCGGCCGGGTCGTCGGCGGCGCCGGCGAGGGTCGCCTCGGCCCACTCGTCGGCCAGCGCGATGGCGCCCGGCGAGTCGAGATCGGCGGCGAGGCGGGCGCGTACGCCGGCCAGGAAGGCCGCCCCCGACGGGCCGGCGGGCGCGGCGGCGGCCCGCCGCCAGCGGGCCAGCCGCTCCTGCGCGGTCGCGAGCAGCTCGTCGGTCCAGGCGCGGTCGGCGCGGTAGTGCCCGCAGAGCAGGGCCAGCCGGACCGCCATCGGGTCGACCTGGTCGGCACGCAGCCGGGAGACGAAGACCAGGTTGCCCCGCGACTTCGACATCTTCTCGCCGTCCAGGCCGATCATGCCGGCGTGTACGTAGTGGTCGGCGAACGGCGCGACACCGGTGAGCCGCTCGGCGTGCGCGGCGGAGCACTCGTGGTGCGGGAAGATCAGGTCGTTGCCGCCGCCCTGCACGTCGATCCGGTCGCCGAGCAGGTTGAGCGCGATGACCGCGCACTCGATGTGCCAGCCCGGGCGGCCGGGACCCAGGTCGCCGCCCGGCCAGGACGGCTCGCCCTCGCGGGCGCCGCGCCACAACAGCGGGTCGAGCGGGTCACGCTTGCCGGCCCGGTCGGGGTCGCCCCCGCGCTCGGGGAAGATCTCCAGCATCTGCTCGCGGGTCAGGTTGGACTCGTAGCCGAACCGGGGCGCGGCGGCGATGTCGAAGTAGACGTCGCCGGTGCCGTCCTCCAGGCGGTACGCGGCCCCGTCCTTGAGCAGCACGAGGACCTTCTCGGCGATGTCGGGGATGGACTCGACCGCACCGACGTAGTGCGCCGGCGGGATGATCCGCAACGCCTCCATGTCCTCCCGGAACAGGGCAGTCTCGCGCATCGCCAGGACCTTCCAGTCCTCGCCGTCGCGCTCGGCCCGCTCCAGCAGCGGGTCGTCGATGTCGGTGACGTTCTGCACGTAGCGCACGTCGAGGCCGGCGTCCCGCCACATCCGCTGCACCAGGTCGAAGGTGATCATGGTGGCGGCGTGGCCGAGGTGGGTGGCGTCGTACGGGGTGATGCCGCAGACGTACATGGTCGCGGTGCCCGACGGATCGCTCGACTGGAGGCCCTGCCGCGCCGAGTCGAACAACGCGAGCGGCTCGCCCCTGCCCGGCAGCCGCGGCACCTCGTGTCCCGCCCAAGAGTCCATGATTGTCAGCCTAACCAGCCGCCGGCGCGCGACACGGCCACCCCACGGGTGATCATCACGACAGCGACGAGGGCGCCGGTACCGGCTCGACGCCCGGCCCGTTCGGGCGCGCCGGGCCCGGCCCGCCGGGCGCCCGGCGCCACCCCGCCCCCTGGGGGCGGCACGTCACATGGGGGGCCAGGGCACCGCCGGCCAGTCCTGCGACGGCTGCGGGAAGCGGCCGGTGTGCCGCAGCCGGTCGACCCGGGCGGCCAACTCGGCGATCTCGCCGAGGGTGAGGTGGTCGGCCAGTTCCGCGCCGAGCGCGCCGGAGAGCTGGCCGGCGAGCGCGTCGAGCATCTCCACGGCGTCCGGCGGGAGGGGCCGGCCGGCCCAGCCCCAGAGCACCGTGCGGAGCTTCTCCTCGATGTGGAAGCTCACCCCGTGGTCCACGCCGTAGATCCGGTCGTCCGGCCCGACCAGGACGTGCCCGCCCTTGCGGTCGGCGTTGTTGATCACCGCGTCGAGCACCGCGAGCCGGGCCAGCCGCGGGTCGTCGGCGTGGGCGAGCGCGTAGGGGGTGCCGTCGTCGTCGCGGGCCGCGGCGATCGGGAACCAGCGCGGCGGCAGCGCGGCGGCCGGCACGAACCCGACCAGCGGCTCCGCGTCCTCCGGCTCGTCGATCCAGAGCTGGCACGACCCCGGCCCGAACGGGCCGTCACGCAACACGGTCGGCGGCACCAGATCCCACCCGGTGGCCCGGGAGACCACGTACGCGGACACCTCCCGGCCGGCCAGCGTCCCGTCCGGGAAGTCCCACAGCGGGCGTTCGCCCCGCACCGGCTTGTAGACGCACCGCGCGGTCACCCCGTCGAGCGTCAGGACGCCGCGCAGGGTGGTGTTGGAGGCGTCGACGAGCCGCCCCTCGAGGTCGAGCCGGCCGTCGCGGAGCAACCGGAGCGCGGCGTCGCCGTCCTGTCGGGGCTGGAGTTCCGACGAGGTCACCGGTGATAACCGTTGTGGCGCGGGCAGAGGTGACCCGCCGGATCCAGCGGCTGCCCGCACAGCGGGCAGGGCGGGCGGCCGGCGTTGACCACCCGCCGGGCCCGCTCGATGAACTGGCGGGTCGCCTCGGGGGTCAGCCGCACCCGGAGCCGGTCGAGGTCGTCGTCCGGCTCCTCCTCGTCGTCGTCCTCGTCGTCGTCCGGCTCGCCGAGCTCGACCTCGACCTCCGCCTCGCCGGCGGCGATGGCCTCGATCACCACGGTCGCGGTGTCGACGTCGAAGGCCAGCCCGAGCGTGCCGACCCGGAACTCCTCGTCGACCGGCGTGTCCAGCGGGTCGTTGTCGCCGACGGCGGCCACCGGCTCGGGCAGTTCCACGCCGAACCGGCGCTGCGCCTCGGCGAGCAGCTCCTCGAGCTTCTCGGCGAGCAGCGACACCTGGACCTTCTCCAGCGCGACGCTGACCAGCCGGCCTCCGCCGCGCGCCTGGAGGAAGAACGTGCGCTCCCCGGGCGGCCCGACGGTCCCGGCGACGAACCGCTCCGGCGGCTCGAAGGCGTGCACCTGGTGGGTCATACCCACGACCCTATCCGGCGCGCCGTGGCGCCGCGTACCCCACCGACGCGAATCGCCGCGCGCCCGCCACGCCCGCCGCGCCCGGCGATCCGGCGCCCGGCGCCGGGCGTGGCGGCCGGCCGCCGCCGGCGCGTCACCGGCCCGCCCCCGCGCCGCCGCCCACCGCCGCGTCGGAGTCGGCCGCGCCGGCCGCCCGGGCCGCCCGGCGGCGCCGTTTGGGCGGCGGCGGCACCAGGGCGGTCAGGTCGCCGCCGGTGTCGTTGAGCCGCACCAGGAACGGCCGCAGCGGGGTGTAGCGGATCGCCGTCACCGACGCCGGGTCGGCCACGATCCGCTGGAACAGGTCCAGGTGTACGCCGAGCGCGTCGGCCACGATGGCCTTGATCACATCGCCGTGGCTGCAGGCCAGCCAGACCGCCTCGGGGCCGTGCTCCGCGGTCACCCGGGCGTCCCAGGAGCGGACCGCGGCGACCGCCCGCGCCGCCATCGCCGCCATCGCCTCCCCCTCCGGGAAGACCGCGGCGCTCGGGTGCTGCTGGACCACCGGCCAGAGCGGCTCCTTGGCCAGCTTCTTCAGCGGCTGGCCCTCCCAGGTGCCGTAGCCGCACTCGATGAGGCCCTCCTCCAGCACCGGGTCGGCCCCGGGCAACGCCAGCTCCAGGGTCTGCCGGCAGCGGATCAGCGGGCTGGTCACCACCGCCGCCAGCGGCACCCCCCGCAGCCGCTCGCCCACGGCGGCGGCCTGTGCCCGGCCGGTGTCGTCCAGTTCGACCGGTTGGCGGCCGGCCAGCCCGCCCTCCGCGTTCGCGGTCGTCCGGCCGTGTCGCAGAAGCAGAAGGGTCGCCACGGTCACCACCCTATGGCCCCGTGCCCGCGCGCGTGCGCGGCGTGGCCGCGCTAGCCGCAACGGTGGTGGCAAACGGCGTTGCCGGTCTGGCAAGGTGACGGCATGGACGACGATCTCGATGAGGCGCTCGGCGCGGTGGGCCCCCGGCTCCGCGCGCTGCGCCGGCAGCGCGGGACGACGCTGGCCGACCTGTCGACGACGACCGGCATCTCGGTGAGCACCCTGTCCCGGCTGGAGTCCGGCGCCCGCCGGCCGACCCTCGAACTGCTGCTCCCCCTGGCCAAGGCCCACGGGGTCACGCTCGACGAACTCGTCGGCGCCCCGCCTACCGGCGACCCGCGCATCCACCTGCGCCCCGTCACCCGGCACGGCATGACGATGCTGCCCCTGACCCGCCGGGCCGGCGGCATCCAGGCGTACAAGCTGGTGATCCCGGCGAGCAGCGCCCGGCGGGAGCCCGACCCGCAGACCCACGAGGGCTACGAGTGGCTCTACGTCCTCAACGGGCGGCTGCGGCTCGTCCTCGGGGCGCAGGACCTGGTGCTCTCCCCCGGCGAGGCGGCCGAGTTCGACACCCGCGTGCCGCACTGGTTCGGCGCCGCCGACCCCGAGCCGGTCGAGTTCCTCAGCCTGTTCGGCACACAGGGCGAGCGCGCCCACCTGCGCGCCCGGCCCCGGCCGGCGCCACCCGGGGAGACCGACCGGCGGTGAGCCCCGCCCGGCGGCGACGGCCCCCGCACACGGGCCGGCCCCCGCCCGCCCGGCGCGGCAGACGGGGGCCGGCACGGCCGCGGCGGTCGGTCAGGTGGCGCTGATGGTCCCGGTCATCAGCAGGGCCAGCACCAGGGTGCCCAGCGCGACCCGGTACAGCACGAAGACGTACAGGGTGTGGTGCGCGACGTAGCGCAGCAGCCAGGCGATGGCCGCGTACCCGACGCCGAACGCGATGATCGTGGCGACGACCATCTGGGCGACGCTCGGCACCGAGGTGCCGGGGGCCGCCGGCTCGAAGACGTCGCCGACGCTGAAGACCCCGGACATGACGACCGCCGGGATGGCCAGCAGGAACGAGTACCGCGCCGCGGCCTCCCGGGTGAGGCTGAGCAGCAGCCCGGCGGTCAGCGTGCCACCCGAGCGGGACACGCCGGGGATCAGCGCCATCGCCTGGGCGAAACCCATCACCACGCCGTCGCGCATCCGGAAGTTCTCCAGGGTGCGGGTCTGCCGGCCCCAGTACTCGGCGAACGCGAGCACGAACGCGAAGACGATCAGCGTGGTGGCCACCACCCAGAGGTTGCGCCCGGCCGTGCGGATCTGGTCCTTGAACACGAAGCCGAACAGCCCGATCGGGATCGAGCCGACGATCACGTACCAGCCCATCCGGTAGTCGAGGCTGGAGCGGACCGACTTGTCCCGGATGCCGACCAGCCACGTCCGGGTGATCCGCCAGATGTCCTTGGCGAAGTAGATCAGCACCGCCGCCTCGGTGCCCAGCTGGGTGACCGCGGTGAACGACGCCCCGGCGTCGCGGTCGAAGAAGATCGCCGAGGTGATCCGCAGGTGCCCCGACGAGCTGACCGGCAGGAACTCGGTCAGTCCCTGGACGATGCCCAGGACGATGGCCTCGACCCAGGTCACTCGCCGACTCCCGAGAGGTCCAGCGCCTCGGCGACGGTACGCAGGGTCTGCACGCCACTGTCCCGGTCCGCCGCGAACAGCGTCACCGACAGGGTGGTGACGCCGGCGGCGGCGTACTCGCGCATCCGCTCGGCGATGCGCTCCTTCGGGCCCAGCAGCGAGGTCCGGTCGATGAACTCCATCGGCACCGCGGCGGCGGCGTCGCGCTGCCGCTTGGCCAGGTAGAGTTCCTGCACCTCGCGGGCGGCGTCTCCGTAGCCCATCCGGGTGGCGAGCTGGTTGTAGAAGTTCTGCTGCCGGCTGCCCATGCCACCCACGTAGAGCGCCGCGTACCAGCGCACCAGCTCGGCGCAGGAGGCGATGTCGTCGCCGACGACCACCGGCACCGAGGGGACCACGTCGAAGCCGGCCAGCTCCTTGCCGGCCTTCGCCCGCCCGGCGCGCACCGAGGCGAGCTGCTCCTCGGCGAACTCGGGGGCGTAGAAGACGGCCAGCCAGCCGTCGGCGATCTCCCCGGCCAGCTCCAGGTTCTTCGGGCCGACCGCGGCGAGGTAGATCGGGATGTGCTCACGGGGCGGGTGGAAACCCAGCCGCAGCGCCTTGCCGGGACCGTCGGGCAGCGGCAGCGTGTAGAACTCGCCGTCGTAGGCGACCTCCTTGCGGGCGACGGCCAGCTTCACGATGTCCACGAACTCGCGGGTCCGGGCGAGGGGCCTGCCGAACCGGACGCCGTGCCAGCCCTCGGAGACCTGCGGGCCGGACACCCCCAGGCCGAGCCGGAACCGCCCGCCGGAGAGCGCGTCGATGGTCGCCGCGGTCATCGCGGTCATCGCCGGGGTGCGGGCGGGGATCTGCATCACCGCGCTGCCCACGTCGATCCGTTCCGTCTGCCCCGCCATCCAGGCGAGCATGCTCGGCGAGTCGGAGCCGTAGGCCTCCGCCGCCCACACCACCGAGTAGCCGAGCCGGTCCGCCTCCTGGGCGAGAGCCAGGTGATCGGCCGGCGTGCTCCACGCTGTCTGGTATCCGAGGCTGAGCCCGAGTCGCACTAGGTCCTCCCCCATCCGCACCACAGGTCGCATCAGGTTACGCAATGCCGGAAGACGCCCCGATCACCGGCTCGTCGCTGCCCGCGAGCGACCCGGGCGGTCGGAAACACGACGCGCCCGGCAGACCTGACGGGAGCGAGGATGTCCGTACGGCCCGGATCCAAATAAGGTTCACCCATGCAACAGCGACCGCTCGGCCGAAGCGGGCTGGCGGTTTCCCGGCTCGCGCTCGGCACCATGACGTGGGGCCGGGACACCGACGCCGACGACGCGGCCGCCCAGCTGAAGGGTTACCTCGACGCGGGCGGCAACCTGATCGACACCGCCGACGTCTACGGCGACGGCGACGCCGAGTCGGTGATCGGGTCGCTGCTGGGCACCCTGGTGCCGCGCGACGAGCTGCTGATCGCCACCAAGGCGGGGCTGCGACCGGGCAGCGGCCGGCGTCGCGACGGGTCCCGGGGACACCTGCTGCGGACGCTGGACGCCTCGCTGCGCCGGCTCAACACCGACCACGTCGACCTGTTCCAGGTGCACGGCTACGATCCCGACACCCCGCTGGAGGAGACCCTCGCGGCGCTGGACCACGCGGTCGCCAGCGGCCGGGTCCGCTACGTCGGGGTGTCGAACTTCTCCGGCTGGCAGACCGCCCGGGCGGCCGCCTGGCAGGCCGCCTGGCCGGGCCGCGCCCCGGTGGTGGCCGCGCAGGTGGAGTACTCGCTGCTGGAGCGGGGCGTGGAGCGGGAGGTGCTGCCCGCGTGCGAGGCCCTCGGGCTGGGTGTGCTGCCCTGGTCGCCGCTGGGGCGCGGGGTGCTCACCGGCAAGTACCGGCACGGCCGACCGGCCGACTCGCGGGCGGCCTCGCCCCACTTCGAGCGGTTCGTCGCCACCTACCTGGAGCCGCGCTGCTCCAGCATCGTGGAGGCGGTCGCCACCGCGGCCGGCGGGCTGGGGGTCTCGCCGCTGGAGGTGGCGCTGGCCTGGATCCGCGACCGGCCCGGGGTGGTGGCGCCGATCCTCGGCGCGCGGACGGTCGGGCAGTTGCTCGGCGCGCTCCAGGTCGAGCGGATGACCCTGCCGGAGGAGATCATCACCGCGCTGGACGACGTGTCGGCCGTGCCGGTCGGCTACCCGGAGCGCGACGGCTGAACCGGCACCGCGCCCGTCGTGCGACGCGGCGCCCGCGCCGGTCCGGCGGGCACCGTCGGCTCAGGCCGCCGGACGCCGGCCGGGGATGTCGCGTACGGCGGTGAGGAAGCGCGTCTGGTCGTCGCGGGTCGCCGGGTTGACGATCCGGATCCAGGAGCCGTCGTCGAACACGATGGTGGACGGGAACTGCATGAGGCGGGCGGCGCCGTGGTCGCAGTCGATCCGGGCGACGCGCCGCCGCTCGACGCTCCAGAGCACCTGGGGACGCCGGCGGTCCTCGCGACCGGGGTCGGGACGGCGGCCCATCCGCAGCAGGTGCAGGTGGGTGTCGGTGACCGCGAGCGGCGTGCCGGTGTAGCGCTCCAGGAAGAGCAGCAGGCTGCCGGCGAGCGTGGCGAGGTCGCCGCTGAAGACGTACCGCCGCCGGTAGGCGATCTCCGCGAGCTGGTCGGCCAGCGGCCGGTAGCGGCTGAGCCGGAACAACGCCCGGAACGCCTCCTGCTGCGGGGTGAGCGGCACCGGCTGCCGCGGCTCGGGGGCCTGCCCCGGACCCGGTCGGTCGACCTCCGTCGGCTCGGGGCCGCCGACGGCGAGGACGGCGGCCCCGCCCGGCAGCAGCAGGACGCCCGCGACGATCCGCACCGGCGTCATGACGGCGTCCACCCACGCGACCGGGTTGACGATGTTGAGCAGCCCGAACAGCGCGCGCGGATCGAGCGCCCCGGCCAGTTCCGCGTTCACCCGGTCGGCGAGCTGGCTGCCGGCCCGGTGGTTCTCGGGGGCCCGCACCGGTGCCAGCCCGACGTAGCGGACCTCCTCGTCGGGCAGCAGCGGCGCGACCAGGGCGCGCTCCGGCTCGTCGCTGGTGCGCAACCCGTCGCGCAGCTCGCTGGCCTTGTCCCGGGCGGCCCGCGCCCCGCCGAGCACCGCGTCGGTCAGCCGGCCGAGTCGTCCCCGTCCACCGGTCATCCGTCGCCCCCTCGATCGCCCCGCCCGGGCCCGCCGGATGCTGCCCGAAGACATTCTGGTCCATCCACTCGGCGCCGCCTCCGGTCGCCGTACCGCCGGCCCGCCGCCGCCGGTGTCCGGCATGCCGTTCCTCCCCCGATTCGCCCGGCGGGACGCCGATACGATCACGGTCGCCGGTCGCCGGCCCGGGCCGGTGCTGCCGCACGGGAGGTTCTCATGTCTGACCCGCTGTCCGCGATCGACGCCATCGCCGGACGGCCCGCCGACATCGAACGCCGCCTCGCCGGGGTCGGGACCGACCCGGACGAGCCGAGCGGCACCGCCACCGACGGGAGCGGACTGGCGTACGCGACCGTCGACGCCACCGGCGAGCTCACCGACCTCAGCTTCGCGGCGACCGCGCCGCGCGCCGAGCGCCTCGCGGTGGTGGTGCCGGCCGCTTACCGGCAGGCCAGGGCGGCGACCGGGCAGCCCGACGAACGCGCCGAGGTCCTCGGCGTGGGCCCTCACAGGATCTTCGGCACCTCCGGCGACGCTGCCCCGGTGGGCCGTCTGGAGGGCGCCGTGGGGCGGCCCGACGGCCGCCTCCCGGGGCCGCCGGCATGACCTCTCCGGGCTGGTCGGACATCGTCGCCCGGCTCCACGACGCGCTGTCCCGCTGTGACCGCGACACCGACCTGGAACTCGCCGCCGGGCCCCGCCGGCTGCACATCATGGTGCGCCGGGACACGGTCCGGGGGGTCTGTCCGGCCTACGACGAGCGGCACCTCGCGGAACTCGGCTGGCAGGCGCCACGGGGTGCCGGCGGCTGGTGGTACGAGACGCCCCGCACCGCCGAGTGCCTGCGCTGGTGGAGCGGGTTCGTGGCGCGGACCGCCGCCGCGGTGCTCACCACGCAGCCGGGCGCGCTCTCCTGCCAGGTCCTGCCGCCCACCGGGCCCCGGGTGCGGCCCGAACCGACGGTGCCGCGACCCCGACCCGAGCCGGCCGCGCCGGCCGCCCCGCCGGTGTCCGCGCCGGCGCCCCGGCCGCCCGCCGACCCGCCCGTGCCCGGCCCCCGGCCAACCGCTCCGTCGCCCCCGGCCGCCCCGCTGCCGCCCGCGCGGTAGACGCCGGAGCGGACCCGCCCGACCGACGACCGAACCGGCCGTCGGGCAGGGGGCGGCGCCGGGCCGCCCGCTGCGGCGCCGGGCCGCCCGCTGCGGCGCCGGGCCACCACCCGGCACCCGGGTGGGGCAGGTCACACCGGGAGCCCGGGGTCACCGGCGAGGGGGTGGCGAACGGCCGTCGAGCTGGGCAGCATAGGGCTCATGGACTACGAGTACGCGCCGCTGCGGTTGCCGCCGAACGTCGACCGGTTGACCGCCGCGGCGCAGTTGGCGATCCAGGCGGAGTTCTCCGGGTGGGAGTTGGCCCGGGTGCGGCTGTTCCGCGACGGCACGCGGCAGGTGGTGCTGCGCCGCCGGCGGGTGAGCCAGCCGCAACCGGGGCTGTCGTACTGACCGGCGGCGCCGCGGGCGGCACGCGGACGCCCCGGGGCCCGGCCGGACGGCCGGGCCCCGGGGCGTCACCGCCTAGTGGGCGTGGTCGTGCTCCTCGTCGAGCTCCATGAACGGGTGCTCGTCGAGCCGGCCGACCAGCCGGTCGTCGGCCGCCGGCTGGAACGGGCCGACCGGGTCGTCGTCGTCGAATGCCTCCAGGTCGACCGGGGTGCCGACCTCGCTGACCATGACCACCCCGTCGAGCGGCTCCAGCTCCGGCACGTCCAGCGCGCCGAGCGAGCCGTCGCCGCTCTGGAGCAGCTCCAGCACCGCCTCGCCGACCCCCTCGACGGGCGCCGACTCCTCGTCGGCCGGGGTGCCCTCCCGGCGGGCGGCCTCGGCCACCCGGATCAGCGCCGACACGCTCGGCACCCGGTAGTCGCGCCGCTGGCGCACCGAGATGACCCGCGGGTGCGGGTCGGTGGCCTCGACGCCCTCCCCGCCGCCGAAGCGCTGGTCGGCCTCGTCCGGGTCGATGGACTCGACGTCCCACGGGGTGACCTCGCCGAAGGCGTCCAGGAGTTGCTCGTCGTACGCGTAGGAGGCGTTGTTCAGCGCGACGTACGCCTGCCAGACGTCGTCGTCGTCGACGCGGCCCTGCGCGGCGCGAACGGCGGCCAGGTGGTGGCGGGCCGCATCGATCACGCGCTCGAGGGCGGCGTCCAGCTCACCGTGCTGGTCGGTCATGTGGGTCAGTCCCTTCACGATGGGGAGGTTCCCCGCCGGAACAGTGGCGTTCCGGACGGGCGCTAGCAGGTGCGGAGGAACCGGTCGAGTACCCGCACGCCGAACTGTAGTCCGTCCACCGGAACCCGCTCGTCGATGCCGTGGAACAGCGCGGAGAAGTTCAGGTCGGCGGGCAGCCGCAGCGGCGCGAAGCCGAAGCAGCGGATGCCGAGCTGCGAGAACGCCTTGGCGTCGGTGCCGCCGGAGAGCATGTACGGCACCGGCCGGGCGCCCGGGTCCTCCGCACGCAGCGCCGCCGACATGGCGTCGACCAGGTCGCCGTCGAACGTCGTCTCCAGCGCGGGCTGGCGCTGGATGTACTCGATGACGATGTCCGGGCCGACCAGCTCGCGCAGCTGCCGCTCCAGCAGCTCCGACTGCCCCGGCAGGCTGCGGCAGTCGATGGTGGCGGTGGCGCGGCCGGGGATGACGTTGTCCTTGTACCCGGCGGCGAGCCGGGTCGGGTTGGCGGTGTTGCGGATGGTCGCGCCGATGATGTTCGCGATCGGCCCGAGCTTGGCGATGGCCGTCTCCGGGTCCTCCGGGTCCAGCTCGATGCCGAGCAGGTCGGAGACCTCCTCCAGGAAGGCCCGGACCGTGTCGGTGACCACCACCGGGAAGCGGTGCCGGCCGACCCGGGCCACCGCCTCGGCGAGCGCGGTGACGGCGTTGTCGTCGTGCACCATCGATCCGTGCCCGGGGCGGCCCTTGGCGTGCAGGCGCAGCCAGTCGATGCCCTTCTCGGCGGTCTCGATCAGGTAGAGCCGCTGGTCGTCGTTGACCGAGTAGGAGAAGCCACCGACCTCGCCGATGGCCTCGGTGCAGCCGTCGAGGAGGTCGCGGTGCCGCTCGACCAGGAAGTGCGCGCCGTAGTCGCTGCCGGCCTCCTCGTCGGCGGTGTACGCGAGCACGATGTCGCGCGGCGGCCGGACGCCGGTGCGCTGCCAGTGCCGGACCACGGCCAGCACCATCGCGTCGAAGTCCTTCATGTCGATCGCGCCCCGGCCCCACAGGTAGCCGTCGCGCAGCTCCCCGGAGAACGGGTGCACCGACCATTCGTCGGCGTCGGCGGGGACCACGTCCAGGTGGCCGTGCACCAGCAGCGCCCCCCGGCTCGGGTCGGCCCCCGGGATGCGCGCGACCAGGTTGGCCCGGCCCGGCGCCGACTCGCGGATGACGGACTCGACACCCACCTCGGCCAGTTTCTCCGCCACGTACTCGGCGGCGGCGCGTTCGCCGGCGCTGGTGTCGTTGTCCCCGGTGTTGGTGGTGTCGATCCGCAGGAGGTCGCGGCAGAGGTCGACGACCTCGTCGGCGGGGTCGGGAAGGGCGGAGGCGGCGTCGCTCGTCATCGGTTCTTCATACCAGCCGAGCGGTCCGCCCCGGTCCCCCCGCCCCGGTCCCCCCGCCCCGCCGCGCGCCGGCCGGACCGGAGGGGCGGGGCCCACCGCCCGGTTTCGTCGTCGCCGCGCTCGGGTACCGCCGGTCGCGACCGCATCCCCCACGCGCTCCGCCCGCCGCCCGAGGAGGGCACCATGACCGTTCCCCTGCCGCCGCTGCCGCCCACCGGAGAGGACGAGACCTTCCGGCCGGGCGGGCGCAGCGTCGCCGACATCGTCGACGCCGAGCACCGGCAACTGACCGCGCTGCTGCGCCGGCTCGCCGGCGCCGACCCCGAGCCCGCGCCGGAGCGCGGATTCGAGGTGCTCACGGCGGCGCTGTCCCGGCACCTCTCCGCCGAGGAGCAGTACCTGCTGCCCGCGGTCCGGGTGGCGTTGCCCGACGCCGCCGGGCGGGTGGACCGGGTGCTGGCGGACGACGCGGACCTGCTGACCGCCCTGCGCGGGCTGGCCGACGACGGGCTGGCCGAGGTCGACGCGCGGGTCCGCCGCCACGTCGAGGAGGTCGGCGCCCTCGTCGCGGCGCTGCGGGAGGTGGCCAGCGCCGAGGAGCTGATCCGCCTGGGCAACCGGCTGGAGATCGCCGAGGAGGCGGCGCCGACCCGACCGCACCCGGGCACGCCGGTGACACCGCCGTGGAACCGGGTCGTCGAGCCGGCGGTGGGCGTGGTCGACAAGGTGCGCGACGCCGTCACCGGCCGACCCACCTACCTCGCCGACCTGGCCGAGCCGCCGTCGAGCTGAGCCGGCGACACCGCCGTGGAGCGCCGCGGCGGCCGATCCGGCACACATCGGCGAGTGTTGATCCGTTCGGGGCCTTCCGTCGGCCGCTGCGGGGTCATACCGTCACTCTATGAATCTGGAGCTGCGACACCTCAGGGTGGTCTGCGCGATCGCGGAGACGGGGAGCGTCACCAAGGCGGCCTCGACGCTCGGCCTGGCCCAGCCGGCGCTCACCGCCCAGCTCCAGCGCATCGAGCGGACGCTGGGCGGGCCGCTGTTCGAACGGGACCGCCGCGGCGCGCGCCCCACCGCCCTCGGCGAGCTGGTGCTCGCCCGGGCCCGGGTGCTGCTGCCGGCGATGAAGGGCCTGCAGGACGAGGCGGCCCGGCTGGCGGGCGCCGGGGACGCCCCCCGGCGCTACCGGTTCGGCGGGGTGAACAGCCCGATCCTCGGCCGGCTCGTGCACCGGCTCGCCGCCGATCCCCCGCCCGCCCAGATCACCACCCACGCCTCCTGGTCGGCCGAGGAGCTGGCCCAGCTGGTGGCCGGCGGCCGGCTGGACTTCGCGCTGATCGGGGTGTGCGGCGACGCCGCGCCGCCGGCCGAGTGCGGGTTGAGCTGGCGGGAGGTGGCCGTCGACCCGGTGCTCGTGATGCTGCCCGAACAGCACCCGCTGGCCGGCCGGGCCGAGGTGGCCCTGGCGGACCTGCGCCGCGAGCAGTGGGTCGCGGCGCCGGGCGACGGCTGCTTCGGCGACTGCTTCGCCGCCGCCTGCGCCCGCGCCGGCTTCACCCCGCGCAAGCTGTACGAGGCCGACGTGCGCGTCTGCATCGACATGGTCGACTCCGGCGAGGCGGTGGCGCTCTGCCAGGCCACGTTCCGTCCGGTCGCCGGGCTGGTCACGCGGATGCTGGCGGGGACGCCGCTGCGCTGGCGGCTGATGCTGGGCTGGCACCCGGACTCCCCCGCCGCCCGGGACGCCGAGGTGGTGCTGGAGACCGCGCTGGCCGCGTACACCGACTCGCTGGCGGCGCACCCGGACTACCTGTCCTGGCTGCTGCGCAACCCGGGCTTCGGCGCACGCGGGCTCACGCCCGCCGGGACGGACGGGGTGCGAACGGCGTAGCGCCGGGTATCAGGCGGACATGACCGATCTCTACCCCGCCGCCGACGACCGGGAGATCCTCCGGCAGGCAGCCGCCGCGCACACGTCCGCCGCCCGCGACGTCGAGACCTTCCTGCGTCGGCTGCCGGAGGTGCCCGACCCGGCGGACGTCACGGAGTACGCAAACCTGCTCACCCGGGAGGAACGGGCGCGCGCCGACCGCGAGGCGGCGGCCGACGCCGCGGGCCTGACGATCGGCAGTCTGGAGAGCGACCACGGCTGAGCCCGCCGGCCGGCGGCGCCCGGGAGGTGTCCGGGGCGCCGCCGGCCGGCGGTCGTGGGATCGGCGGGGGCGGTTCAGCGTTCGACGAGGACGTCGTGGCCCAGGTCGAGCAGCGCGTGCCGCCACTCGTCGTCGGCGTTGCCGCGGGGCGGCTTCGCCTCCAGCAGGTTCTGGATCTCGTCGATCGCGTCCCGCATCACCTTGATGTCGTCCGGGGTCAGGTCGACCTTGCGCTTGGTGAGCACCCGCAGGATCTGCCGGCCCGGCTCGGGCAGGTCGAGGTCCGGGTCCGGCCCGAACGACTCCTCCCCCGAGCCGCGGGTGAGCAGCCACTGCCGCAACTGTTCGGACGGGACGTTCACCTGGGCGTGGAAGTCGTCCCAGAGGACCTCCACCTCGGGATCGAGCCGCTGCTCGCGTACCATCAGCCCTCCTCTCGACGGCGGTCGGACGCCGCCGGCTCCGGCTCGTCGCCCTGCTGCTGACCCAGGCCCTCCGGCGGCACCTGCACCCGGGCGGGGTTCGCCGTCGGCGGCGCCAGGATCGGATCGGTGCGGTCGCTCTCTTCCTGGGTCTCCTCGGGTTCCGTCATGTCCGCCCTCCGGCTCATCGGGGATGGGACGTGCTCGCCGCGCTGTACCCGCGCTCGCCGGCGGCCACGTCGAAGGCGAGCCGACCGTCGCGGGCGTCGACGGTGACCTTCTGGCCGGGCGAGACGGCCGATTCCAGCAGCATCCGGGAGAGCTGGTTGTCCACCTCCCGCTGGATGACCCGGCGCAGCGGCCGGGCGCCGAACTCCGGCTGGTAGCCGTGCTCGGCGAGCCAGTCGATGCCCGCGGTGGTGAAGTCGACCTGGATGTCCTGGGCGTGCAGCCGGCGCCGGGTCTCCTCCAGCATCAGCTCCGTGATCTGGCGCAGTTGCTCGGCCTCCAGCCGCCGGAAGATGATCACCTCGTCGATGCGGTTGAGGAACTCCGGGCGGAAGTTCTCCTGGAGCCGGCGCATCAGCCGCTCGCGCAGCTCGTCGCGCTCGGCGTCGGTGCCCGGCGCGCCGGCGCCGAACCCCACTGCGCGCTGGGTGCCGGTGATCAGCTCCGAGCCGAGGTTGCTCGTCATGATCAGCACCGTGTTCTTGAAGTTGACCGTGCGCCCCTGGCTGTCGGTGAGCCGACCGTCGTCGAGGACCTGGAGCAGGATGTTGAACACGTCGGGGTGGGCCTTCTCGATCTCGTCGAGCAGCACCACCGCGTACGGGCGGCGACGTACCGCCTCGGTGAGCTGGCCGGCCTCCTCGTAGCCGACGTACCCGGGTGGGGCGCCGACGAGCCGGCTGACGGTGTGCCGCTCCTGGAACTCGCTCATGTCCACCCGGACCATCCGGTCGGCCTCGCCGAAGAGCGCCTCCGCGAGGGCGCGGGCCAGCTCGGTCTTGCCGACGCCGGTCGGGCCGAGGAAGAGGAAGCTGCCCATCGGCCGCTCCGGGTCCGCCAGCCCCGTACGCGAGCGGCGGACCGCCTCCGCGACGGCGGTGACCGCGTCGTCCTGGCCGACCACCTTCTCGTGCAGGTGGCCCTCCAGGCGCAGCAGCCGGTCGCGCTCCTCCTCGGTGAGCTGGTTGACCGGGATGCCGGTGGCCCGGGAGACCACCTCGGCGATCTCCCGCGGCCCGACCGCCGGCACCTGGGAGGTGCCGCCCTCGTCGCCCCGGGCGAGACGGATCTGCTCCTCCAGCTCGGCGAGGCGGTCACGCAGGGCGGACGCCTTCTCGTACTGCTCGTCGGCGACGGCCTGCTCCTTGTCCCGGCGCACCTCGTCGAGCTGCGTCTCCAGCTCGCGCACGTCCGAGGCGGGCGTGCGGGTGCGCAGCCGGACCCGGGCGCCCGCCTGGTCGATCAGGTCGATCGCCTTGTCCGGCAGGTAGCGGTCGGTGACGTACCGGTCGGACAGCTCGGCCGCGGCGACCAGCGCCTCGTCCGTGAACCGCACCTGGTGGTGTGCCTCGTAGCGGTCCCGCAGGCCGCGCAGGATCGCCACCGTGTTCTCGACGGTGGGCTCCGGCACGAACACCGGCTGGAACCGGCGCGCCAACGCGGCGTCCTTCTCGATGCTCTTGCGGTACTCGTCCAGCGTGGTCGCGCCGATCACCCGCAGCTCGCCCCGGGCCAGCGCGGGCTTGAGCATGTTGGACGCGTCCATGCCGCCCTCGCTGCCCGCCCCGCCCGCGCCGACCAGGGTGTGGATCTCGTCCAGGAAGACGATCAGCTCCTCGCGGTGCGCCCGGATCTCGTCGATCACCTTCTTCAGGCGCTCCTCGAAGTCGCCCCGGTAGCGGGTGCCGGCGACCAGGCCGGCCAGGTCGAGCTGGATGACCCGCTTGCCGAGCAGCGTCTGCGGCACGTCGCCGTCGCAGATCCGCTCGGCCAGGCCCTCCACGATGGCGGTCTTGCCGACGCCCGCCTCGCCGATGAGCACCGGGTTGTTCTTCGTCCGCCGCGACAGGATCTCGACGGCCTGCTCGATCTCGTCGGCCCGGCCGATCACCGGGTCGATCTGGTCGTTGCGGGCCAGGTCGGTGAGGTCCTGGCCGTACTGGTCCAGGGTGGGCGTGCCACGGTCCGGCTTCGGCCCGGTCATCGGCCCGCGCTCGGCGCTGGCGGCCTGCAACGACTCCGGCTGGATCCGGCCGGCGGCCAGCATCCGCCCGGCCGGCGACTCCGGGTTGAGCGGCAGCGCCATCAGGATGTGCTCGGGACCGATGTAGTTCGCGCCCATCGCCCGGGACAGCTGGTGGGCGTCGAGCAGCGCCCGCTTCGCCGCGGGGGTCAGCGACAGGTTCGGCGGCACCTCGCCGCGCGGCGCGCCGTCGCCGCGACCGCCGAGCGCGTTGAGCAGCGTGTCCGGGTCGGCGCCGGCGCGCCGGACCAGGTCGCGCAGCGGCTCGCGTTGCAGCCCCGCCCAGAGCAGGTGGTCGGTGTCCAGGTCGGTGCTCTGCCGCTGGGCGGCCCGGCGGGCCGCGTCGGCCAGCATCTCCCGGGCGTCGGCGGTCATCAGCCGGGTGATGTCGACCCGGTGCGCGGGTCGGCGCCCACCCTCACCCCGGCCGAAGTACCGGGCCAGGAACTCGTCCCAGGGGTCGGAGCCGAAGTCACCGGGTCCCATCATGTCTGTCCTCCGCTCCTCGGGCGCGGCACGGTCGCCAGGGGCTACCCGGCGGCCGGCCCGACAAACGCCGCCATTCGCCCGGCCCGGCCGCGTACGCCCGCCGGCGACCGGGCTGTGTGCGCAGGGGCGGGCCGCGGCGGCGGACGGGTCCCGTCCGCGCAGCGGTGCGCCGGCGGCGTGGCGACGGGGGCCGGGTGGCAGGCTGACGGCATGGACGCGACGCCGCTGCTGATCGTGGACGCCGCCAACGTGGTGGGCTCCCGCCCGGACGGCTGGTGGCGGGACCGGGCGGGCGCCACCGCCCGACTGCGCGACTCGCTGGCCGCGGTGGCCGCCGACGGGCTGCCCCCGGAGCTGCCGCCCCCGGTCGAGGTGGTGCTGGTGGTGGAGGGCCGGGCGCGGGACGTGCCGGGCACGGCCGCGGTTCGGGTGGTGGCCGCGGCGGGGTCGGGGGACGACGCCGTGGTCGAGCTGGTCGCCACCGCGCCGGACCGCCGCCGCCTGGTCGTCACGGCCGACCGTGAGCTGCGCGAACGGGTCGCCGGCCACGGCGCCGAGGTGTACGGACCGCGCTGGTTGCGGGACCGGACGGAACCCTCCGCCGAGTCCCGTTAACCGGACTCGGGGCGCTTCCGGTCGACAACCGGTCACCGGGGCAGGAACACTGACAGGGCGGATGTTCTCTCACCGCACCCGATAGGCTCTAATGGAGGCCTCCCCGCCCCCAGGAGGTTTCGCCGTGGCGAGCGTCGCCGAGCTCAAGGCAGCCATCGATGTCGCGCTCCAGCAGATCGGCGACGGCCAGAGCGCCGTGCAGGCGGCCGGCGAGAAGCTGGCCGAGGCGCAGCAGACGCTGGCCGGCGCGCTGGAGGGCAGCGGGCACGAGACGGTCGAGGCGGCCCAGTCCTCGCTGACCCAGGCCAGCCAGGAGCTGGAGGAGTGCCTCGCCGCGACACTCGTCGCGGTCGAGCAGGCGCAGCTCTACGTCGCGACGCTCTGAGGCCGGGCCGTGTCCATCGTGGAGGACATCGGCGCGCAGGTCCGCGCCGCCGCCGAGGACCTGCCGATCGCCCAGCTCGCCCGGGCGTTGGAGAAGTTCGGGCTGGCCGCGGAGCGGCTGCGCTGGGTGCGCCAGGAGTCGGCCGACCCGATGGGCGTGCCGGAGCTCTCCGCGGCCACCGAGCACGCCGAGACCGCCGGGTACGCGCTGCGCGTCGCGCAGGAGCAACTGTCGGCGTACCTGGCCGCGATCGGGCTGGGGCCCGACGGCGGGCCGACGCCCGGGCCGCAGCGGCAGCAGCGCCGGCCGGCGCACGACGCACCCCGCGCGGCGGTGCCGGTCGCGCCGGAGCCGGAGCCGGCCGGCGAGGTGAAGCTGCGCCGCTGGTGGTCGGTGCGGGTGGCCGAGCTGACCGGCGGCGGCGAGGGCCCGCCGGACGAGCCCGACGAGCAGGTCGGCGACTCCCGGGAGCTGCTGCGCCGGGTGGTCAGCGGGGTCCGGGCCGACGACCGGGACCGGCTGCACACCGAGCTGCGCCGCGCGCACGCCGACGTCGGCCTCGGCCTGGCCGCGGTGGCCCCGCCGCTGCTGCGCGACCTGGCCGGGGAGCTTCTCGGGCATCCGCCCCGCGCGGAGGATCTGGGACGGCTGCACCGCGAGCTGGACGGCCGGGTCCGGGACCTGCTGCCCGGGCTGCCGGCGCCGGTGCTGGACACCCTGCTGACCCGGGTCTGCCGGATGCCCCCACCGCGCCGCGACGAGGCGGAGCGGCCGCACGCGGCCGACCCGGCGGTCACCGCCGGGGTGCTCGCCGGGGTGCTGCTGGCCCGGCTCGGCCGGGACCTGCCGGCCGACGGCGAGCGGGACCGGCGGGCCGAGGCGACCGGCGAGCGGCGGGCCGACGAGGAGCGTGACCGGCGGGCCGACGCCGCGCGCCGCCGGGCTGCCGACGCCGAGTGGGAGCGGCGCGCCGCCGGCGCGCGGGAGCGGGCGGCCGCCGCGCGGGAGCGGGTCGCCGCGGCAGCCGACCGGGCGGCCTCGGCGCGCGAGCGGGCCGCCTCGGCGGCCGAGCGGGCGGCCGCCGCCCGGCGGAACGGGCCGGCGGGTGGCGGGCGGTCCGGCGGCGACCCGGCGGCACCGGCCGCCGGGCGTGGCCCGACGGGTGCGGGCCTGCCCGGCGCCGGCCGCCGCGTCTGGTCGAGCCCGCCGGCCGGTCGGCCGGCGTCCGGCGGGGGCCAGGAGCCGCGGCCGCGGGGCGTCGATGGCTGACCGGCGGGCGCAGCTGGTCACCCGGGTCCGGGGCATGCTCGGCGAGGCCCTCGGCGCGACCCGGACCCGGCTGTCGACGGCGCAGGCCGAGCTGACCACGGCCCGGGAGCGGCTGGCGAAGGTGCGCCGGGCCGCGGCGGTCGTGCCGGAGCGGGTGGGCGCGCAACGGGACCGCCGGCTGGCCGAGATCGACGAGCGGCACGCGGCGCGGATCGCCGAGCTAGCCCGCCGCGCCGCGGACGCCGCACTGCGGGAGGCCCCCGGCGCCGCGTCCGCCGAGTGGGCGCGGTGGCGCCCGACCCCGGCGCGGCGGGCGGAGCCGCCGGGCCCGCTGCGGATCGGCACGGTACGCATCCCGGGCGCGGAGCCGGTGCCGGCGCTGGTGCCGCTGCTCGACGCCGGCCACGTGGAGCTGACCGGCGACGACCGGGAGGGTTGCGAGGCGGTGGTGTCGGCACTGCTGCTGCGCGCCGTCGGCCGCGCCGACCCGGGCACCGTCCGCCTGGTCGGCTACGACCCCGACCACCTGGGCGGCGGCCTGGCCGGCTTCGCCCCACTCGGCACCGCGGGACTGCTCACCTTCGTCGGCCCCGGAGGGTTGGCCCGGCTGCTGGACGACCTGGTGGAGCAGATCCGCCGGATCAACGAGACGGTGCTGGCCGGGGAGCACAGTTCGCTGCGCGAGCTGGCCGCCGCCACCGGCCGCCGCCCGGAGCCGTGGCGGGTGGCGGTGCTGCTGGGCGGGGACGAGCTGTCCCGGCACGAGCGCGGCCAGCTCGACCGGGTCGTCCGCACCGGGGCGGCCTGCGGCGTGCACCTGCTGGTCCGGGGCGTGTCGTTGCCCGACGACCGGACGGTGACCCGGGTGACGGTCGACCGGGACGGCGCGCGCGTCGGCGGGCTGCCGGTCCGGCTCGACCCGCCGCCGCCCGCGCCCCTGGTCACCGAGACCTGCCGGGAGGTCGCGGCGCGGGTGAACGCCGGCCCCGCCCCGACCCCGTTCACCGACCTGCTGCCACCGCCGGAGCAGATGTGGCGGGAGGATTCCGCGACCGGGCTGACCGCCCCCATCGGCGAGGGGCCGCACGGCCGACCGGTGCTGCTCACCCTCGGCGACTACCCGCCGCACGCGCTGATCGGCGGCCCGTCCGGCACCGGCAAGACGAACCTGATCTTCGCCTGGATCGGCGCGCTGGCCGCCCGCTACTCCCCCGCCGAACTGGAGTTCTACCTGCTGGACTTCAAGGAGGGGGTCTCCTTCGCCCGGTTCGCCCAGGGCCGGCGCGACCCGAGCTGGCTGCCGCACATGCGGCTGGTGGGGATCAACGTCAACACCGACCGGGAGTTCGGCCTGGCGCTGCTGCGCTTCCTCGCCGAGGAGCTGCGCCGGCGGGCCGACGCCGCGAAGAAGCACGAGGTCACGAAGCTCGCCGAGCTGCGCGCGGTCGACCCCACGGGGCACTGGCCGCGGATCGTGGCGGTGGTCGACGAGTTCCAGATGCTGCTGGCCGGGCGGGACGTGGTCGCGCGGGAGGCCGCCGACCTGCTGGAGGACCTGGCCCGGCGCGGCCGGTCCCAGGGCATCCACCTGGTGCTCGCCTCGCAGGACGTGCGCGGCATCGAGGCGCTGTGGGGACGGCCTGCCCTGGTCGCCCAGTTCACGCTGCGCATCGCGTTGCCCAAGGCACTGCGGATCCTCGCCGAACGCAACGACGCCGCCCAGTCGCTGCCCCGCCACCACGCGGTCGTCAACGCCGAGTCGGGCATGGCCGAGGGCAACCAGATCGCCCGGATCCCGTCGGCCAGCGACTGGGAGACGTGGAGCGAGTTGCAGCACCGGCTGTGGCGGATGCGCCCGCAGGACGCCGCCCCGGCCCGGCTCTTCGACGGCGACGCGATCCCCCGCCTCGCCGACGCGCCGGACTTCCGCGCGCTCACCGCACCGCAGGCCGGTCACCCGCGGACGCCGGTCGCGCTGCTCGGCGAGATCATCGACGTGCAGGCCCGCTCGGCGGCGCTGCGGCTGCCCCGGGCCCCCGGGCGCAACCTGGCGGTGCTCGGCACCCGGGTGGACGAGGCGTGCGCGGTGCTCGACGCGGCGGCCCGCTCGCTGGCCCGGCAACACCGTCCCGGCACGGCCCGGTTCTCCATCGCGTGCCTCGACCCGGACGCCGACCCGGCCGCCCGGGCCCTCTACGAGGACCTCGCCGACGACGCCGCCTGGTACGACGAGGAGACCGTCGGCGAGCTGATGGTCGAGACCGCCGAGGGGCTCGGCGCGCCGGGCGTCCCGCACTACCTGCTGCTGTTCGCCGTGGACGCGGCGGCCGGGGCGCTCGGGGCGCGGGTGGGTCGACGTACCGGGCTGGAGGAGCTGCGCCGGATCCTGCACGACGGGCCGGAACGGCGTACCCACGTGCTGGCCTGGTGGCGGGGCGTCGCCCGGATGCGGGCCGACCTGGGCGGGCCGGCGGCGCGGACGGACCAGATCGGCGCCTGGGTGGCGCTGGACGCCCACGGCGGCGAACTCGGCTCGTCGCTCTATCCGGGCACGGGCGGCCCGGACTGGTACCCCCGCCCGTGGCGCGGGCTGTTCTTCGACCGGGCGGTGCACCGCACCGGCCAGGTGATCATCCCCTACGGACCGTCGCGATGAACGAACCGGTGACCAGTGAGACGTACGCGGCACAGCTGCGGCGGCTGGCCGAGCTGACCGCGCGGGTGCGCGCCCAGCGGGCCGAGGCGCACGCCTGGCACGCACAGCAGTGCGCCGCCGCCGAACGGGCGGTCGCCGACGCGGAGGCGGAGGTCGCGCGCGCCGAGCGGGAGCTGGTGGACGCGCGGGAGCTGCAGGAGCGGGTGGACGCCGAGGCCGCCCACCTGTGGCAGCAGCTGCGCGGCCGACTGGGCGGGGGCGGTCGCCGGGCGGGCGGGCCGCCGGCCCCGGTGCCCGGCGCCACGGCCGACCCGGTGACGCTGCTGGCCGGCGTGCGGGACCTGCTGGACCGCACCCGCCAGCCCGGTGACCTGCCGGGCTCGGTCAACCCGCTGCTGGCGCTCTGCGGGGTGGCCGGCGCCGTGCTCGCGTACGCCCTGGGCGGCGCGGCCCGGGCGGCGGGCGACCGGTACGGTGGCGAACTCGCGGTCGGGCTGCCCGTGCTGGCCCTGGTGGTGACCCTGCTCGGCCCGCTGGTCGGCCTGGTGCCGGCGAAGGTCCTGGCCGACCGCCGGCACGCCGTGCTGGGCCCCCGCCCGGTCGCCGTGGTCCTCGTCGCCGGGCTGCTCACCACGGTCCTGCTGCTGGCCCTCGCCCGCTGACCCCGCGCCGGCGTCGACGCGGGGTCAGCGGCGTCAGGCGCGGTGGGCGCGGCGTCAGGCGGGGCGGCACCGGCGTCGGCGCGGGCGTCAGGCGGGGACGGCCACGGCCTCCCTGAGCAGGCGGCGGGCCAGCGTGATCCGGTCGGCGTCGTCGTCCAGGCCCGGGAGGTCGCCGACCCGGGTGGCCTCGGCGGTGAGCAGGGCGCGCACGGCCGGCGCGCACGACGCGGGCAGGGTGATGGTGCGGTCGAACAGGCGCAGCGCCACCCGGTCCCCCTGCGGGGCGAGCTGCCAGCGCAGGCCCGGGCGCGGGGCGAGCCGGGTGTCGGCGTCCAGCGCGGCCAGCGCGGCGGCCTGGGCCAGGGGGCGGATCGGCGCCGGTCGGGCGGCCGGCCAGGCGCGCTGGCGCAGCCGGGCGGCCACGGTCGCCGGGTCGGCCCGCCGCAGCCAGTCCCGCAGCGCCTCGACCGTCTCGGTCAGCTCCGGCTCGATGGCGTCCGGATCGGCGACGTCGGTGCCGAACGGCAGCGTGGCGCGCAGCCGCTGGTCCTCGGCCGCGAGGGCGAGCAGCTCCTCGACCAGCGCGTACCGGGTCAGCGCCCGGACGCCGACGGTCAGGTGCAGCGAGCTGGACTCCTGCGCCTGCGCGCTGTGCAGCCAGCCGCGGGGCAGGTAGAGGGCGTCGCCGGGGGCGAGCACCACGTCGAGCGCGGGCGGCCCGTCGGCGGTGGCGGAGACCTCGTCGGCCCGGCCGCCCCAGGTCTGCTTCTCCAGCGGGTCCGGCAGCACGGGCGGGTGGATCCGCCAGTGCTTGCGGCCGTCGACCTGCAGGACGAAGACGTCGTGGGTGTCGTAGTGGGTGGCGAACCCCTGGCTGCCGGCGGGGGTGAGGTAGGCGTTGACCTGCAACGGCTGCCCGACCGCCGTGCCGAGGTCGCGGGCGAAGTCGATCAGGGCGGGCCAGGTGCGGTGCAGGCCCTGCAACACCAGGGTGGCCCCGTCGGCGTACAGCTCCAGCACCCGCTCGTCGAGGACCTGGTCGCCGATCTCGGCGCCGGCGCCACCGCCGCCGGTGAAGCGCGCCGCGGGCACGAGCTGGCCGTCCTTGGCGATGCGCAGGAAGGGCGTACGCAGGCCGCGCCGGCTGAGCAGCTCGTCGGCGTCGGCGGGGCTGAGCAGGTCGGTGAACCCGGCGGGATTGGGCAGTTCGTCGGCGCGGGACAGCAGCGGCGTGTGTCCCCAGTGGGCGGCGGCGAACTTCGCCGGCTCGACCGACACGCAGCGCGCCAGCGCGGCCGTGGAAGCGGACGGAACCGCCGGGCGGCCGCGGCCGCCCGGCGGGTCGATGTGGGTCACGGCGATCCGTCAGGCGGCGCTGCCGTCGGCGCCGCCGTCCTGCTGGCCCGGGGTGGCGCCGCCGTCGGCGGGGCCCTCCGCGCCACCGTCGGCGCCGCCGTCCTGCTGGCCGGGGGTCGCGCCGCCGTCGGCCGGGCCCTCCGCGCCCCGGTCGGCGCCCCGGTCCGCGCCGCGCTCGGCACCCCGGTCGGCACCACCGTCGGCGCCGCCGTCCTGCTGGCCGGGGGTCGCGCCGCCGTCGGCCGGGCCCTCGGGGCCGCCACCGCCGGTGGTCTGCATGTCGTCGTCGTTGAGTGCCATCGGTGCTCCCTCGGATGTGCCGCCCCGCCGTGCGCCGGGGTCCGTCGTGCAGCGGGTGGTACCCCACACGCGATCTTCTCTAACCCCACCGTAGACGCCCGCTCCGGCTCACACCGGCGGTTCGCGGTGCCCGGTCGGGCAGGTCAGGCCGTACGGCAGGGTGCGCCGTTGAGCGTGAACGCCGACGGCGACGGGTTGCTGCCGCCGTGGGTGCCCTGGAACCCGAAGCTGACCGTGCCGCCGGCGGCGATGGCCGCGTTCCAGCTCGCGTTGCGGGCCTCGACCCGGTCGCCGTTCTGGGTGACCGTGGCGTTCCAGGCGTTGGTCACCCGCTGGCCGGCGGAGAGGCCGAAGGCGACGGTCCAGCCGGCGACCGGCGTCGTGCCGTCGTTGCGGACGCGCACCTCGGCGGTGAAGCCGTTGTTCCACGAGTTGGGCACGTAGGTGACGGTGCAGCCGCTGCCCGGCGCCGGCGTGCTCGGGGCGGGGGTCGTCGGGACCGGCGTGGTGGGGGGCGGGGTGACGCCCCCGCCGAGCGCCTCGGCCACCGCCTGGTACGCCGGCTTGGGCGCGTAGTTGTCGTCCCAGATCAGCGCGGCGCCCTGGCCGGGGAAGACCGACGGGATCCAGGAGTAGTTGTCGGTGATCCCCCAGGTGGTGACGCCGGCGCACCGGGTGACCGCGAGGCAGGCGTTGACGACCCGCTTGTAGTCGGCGGCCTGGGCCGCCAGGTTGGCCGCGGTGGCGGGGGTCGGCATCCGGATGTCCAGCTCGGTGATGCGCACCTCGACGCCGAGGTCGGCGAAGCGCTGCAGGTTGGCCTGCATGTCGCCGGGCACCTGCCCGACGATCAGGTGCGCCTGGAAGCCGACGCAGTCGATCGGCACCCCGCGGGCCTTGAAGTCGCGGACGAGGTTGAAGATCGCGGTGCTCTTCGCGTTCACCCCGTCGGTGCTGTAGTCGTTGATGCACAGCTTCGCGGCGGGGTCGGCGGCGCGGGCCGCGCGGAACGCCTCCTCGATCCAGCCGTCGCCGATGCGCTGCTGGAAGACGCTGTCGCGCCGGCCGCCGGACCCGCCGTCGGCGAACGCCTCGTTGACCACGTCCCAGGCGACCACCTTGCCCCGGTAGTGGCCGGCCACGCCGGCGATGTGGGCGCGCATCGCCGCCAGCAGGTCCGGCCCGGGCAGGTCGGCGGCCCAGCCCGGCAGCTGGGAGTGCCAGACGAGGGTGTGCCCGTACAGCTTCTTGCCGCCGGCGGCGGCGTAGGCGGCCACGGCGTCGCCCTGGGCGAAGCTGAACTGGCCGCGGGTGGGCTCGGTGGCGTCCCACTTCATCGCGTTCTCGGCGACCACCAGGTTGAACTCGGCGTCGGCGACCTGCCGGTACGGGGCCTCGGCGAGCCGGTTGGGGTCGATGGCGACGCCGATGTCGCGGCCCTTGGCGTCGGCCAGGCTCTTCAGGGTGGTGGCCGCCTCGGCGGCGTCGGGCCGGCTGATGCCGTGGCCGACGGCGAGGACGGCGCCGGCGGCCAGCACGGCGGCCAGCAGCGCCGGTCGGATCCGACCGGCTCGGTGGTGGTGGGTGCGCATGCGGTCCCTGTCCTTCGTCGGGCCGCCCGGAGGGGGCGGCGGTGGGCGACGTCGGTCGATGGGAGCGCTTCCACATGCTGCCATCCCTCCCGTCGCCCGTCAACCGCCCGCGCCACGGCCGACGGGAGCGGGGGCGGCGGAGCGGCGCCGGCGGTGGCAGGATGATCGGGTCGACGAGGAGGTGGCGATGACCGAGGGACCGGGGCCGCTGGAGCCGGTGACCGAGCAGTGGCAGCGCGCCCTGGCGATCGTGGCGCACCCCGACGACCTGGAGTTCGGCGCCGCCGCCGCCATCGCGCGCTGGACGGCGCAGGGCAAGCAGATCGTCTACTGCCTGGTCACCAGCGGCGAGGCGGGCATCGACGGGATGCCGCCGGCGCAGGCACGCCAGGTGCGGGAGCGGGAACAGCGGGAGTCCGCCGCGCTGGTCGGGGTGGACACGGTGGAGTTCCTCGGCCTGCCCGACGGCGTCCTGGAGTACGGCGTGCCGCTGCGCCGGGAACTCGCGGCGGTGGTCCGCCGGCACCGCCCCGAGATCGTCATCACCACCAACTTCCGCGACACCTGGGACGGGGCGTACGCGCTGAACCAGGCCGACCACATCGCCACCGGCCGGGCGGTGCTGGACGCGGTCCGCGACGCCGGCAACCGCTGGATCTTCCCGGAGCAGCTCACCGACGGCGTCGAGCCGTGGAACGGCGTGCGCCAGGTCTGGGCCGCCGCCTCCCCGCTCGCCGCGCACGGGGTGGACGTCACCGACACCTTCGCGCGCGGGGTGGCCTCGCTGAAGGCGCACGAGGCGTACCTGACCGGGCTGGGCGACGGCAGCTTCGACGCCGAGGAGTTCCTCGAAGGGCTGGGCCGGCCCGCCGGCGCCCGGCTCGGCGTCCGCTACGGCGCCGCGTTCGAGGTCTTCCGCTTCGACCTCTGGTAGGGCGGGCCGCGATGATCCTGCTCGGCACCTCGGGCTGGCAGTACCGCGACTGGCGGGGCCGCTTCTACCCCGCCGGGCTGCCGCAGCGCCGCTGGCTGGAGCACTTCGCCGACCGGTTCGCCACGGTCGAGGTGAACAACGCCTTCTACCGCCTGCCGGAGCGGGACACCTTCGCCGCCTGGCGGGCGCGTACGCCGGACGACTTCTGCGTGGCGGTGAAGATGAGCCGCTACCTCACCCACGTCAGGCGGCTGCGCGACCCGGCCGAGCCGGTGGCCCGCTTCCTGGGTCGGGCCACCGCGCTCGGCGACCGGCTCGGCCCCGTGCTGTTGCAACTGCCGCCCAACCTGCCCGCCGACCCGGCGGCGCTGGACGCCACGCTGCGGCTCTTCCCGGCCGACGTGCGGGTCGCCGTGGAGCCGCGCCACCCGTCGTGGTGGACCGACACCACCCGGGCCGTGCTGGAGCGGCGGCGGGCGGCGCTGGTCTGGGCCGACCGGCTCGGCCGGCCCGTCGCACCCCGCTGGCGCACCACCGACTTCGGCTACCTGCGCCTGCACGAGGGGCGGGCCCGCCCGTGGCCCCGGTACGGCCGCACCTCGCTGGCCTCCTGGGTGCGCCGGCTCGCCGACGGCTTCGGCGACGACGAGCCGACGTACGTCTACTTCAACAACGACCCCGGCGGCGCCGCCGTCGTGGACGCCACCGCCTTCGCGGCGCTCGCCCGGCGCGCCGGCCGGTCGGTCAGCCGGGTGCCGGAGGCGGCGGGCGGCGGCGACAGGCCCACCGCTGGCGCGTCGCCGGCCGACCCGGGGTAGTCCGACGAGGTGCGGCCCGCCCCACCGCCGGTGGAACGGGCCGTCGCGCGTGCCGCCGCGTCACGGAATGATGTTCGCCAGGTCCCGGGGCATGGTGGCCTTCACGTCCTCCCACTCGCCCTGGGTCACGTGCCGGCGAAGCGTGTCCAGCACCACCTGCACCACGCGCTCCGGGCCCCCCTCCACGTCGTACGGGAAGCCCTGCCGGACCTCCAGCAGGAAGTCGTCCCGGTTGAGCTTGATCGGCACGTCCGACGGCTTCCAGCCGTCGAAGTAGATCCCCCGCACCAGCACCGGCAACTGCGCGGAAAACTCGACGCTCTCCTGCACCGGCATCCGGTCGCGCAGCAGGTGCAGCACCGTGCGCAACGCGCAGTAGGACTGGTTGCGTTGCTCCTTCGGCCAGCCGTATGCCTGCTCGATGTCCTTGAGGATCAGGTTCGTCTTGTCCAACGAGGACTCGAACGCCGAATGCAACTGCTCAGCCATCTGTCCACCCCCGTACGTCGGTCTCCCACCGTCGGTCGTCGTCACGTCGCGGCGGCCCCACCGGGCCGCGCGGCTGTCGGGTCGGGCCGACCCGACGGGCGCGCGGCACCCACCGGGCGCCGTCGGACGACCCGACGACGTGCAGCACGGCGCCGCGTCGTCGATCCGGTACCACCCGAACCGTCATCTCCAGCCACCTCCGTGGTGTCGGTTCCGCGGTCGCGGTCGACCGCACGCACCGTCCATGCTGCGCGGCGACGGGGTGAGCGGGCCTCACCCGGACGGGATGAGAAACCCGCCGCGGCTCAGCCGGCGTCGAGCAGCCCGGCGAGGGTGGCGGCGTTGGTCTGGGCGTAGTCCCGGTAGCAGTTGTTCATCAGCACGTGGGTCCGCTCCGTCGCGTCGGCCAGCTCGCGCAGCTTCGGCGCCCAGTCGCGCAGCTCCCGGTCGGAGTAGCGGTAGCCGAACTTCTCGTGGATGTCCTTGCTGGTCCACTTGTCGCTGTGCCCGTGGAAGCGGACGACCGCCAGGTCCGCGGTGGCGGCCAGCACCGGGGGCACCGACGAGCGGTGCCCCTGCGGCATGTCCACGCAGACGTACGCCAGCCGGTGCTGGCGCAGGAAGGCGAGGGTCTCGTCGGCGTTGTCACCGTCGAACCAGGAGGCGTGCCGGAACTCGTAGACCGGGCGCAGCGGGGCGCAGCGCTTCGCCACCTCCAGCAGGTACTGCTTGTTGTCCCGCTTGATGGTGAACCAGGGCGGGAACTGGAACAGCAGCGCGCCGAGCTTGCCCGCCTCGACCAGCGGGTCCAGGGCGCTGAGGAACCTCGTCCAGACCTCCTCGTACGCCTGCGGCGACAGGTCGTCGGGGTAGAGGTTCTTCTTCTCCGTCTCCGGCCGCAGGTCCTTGTAGAGCGCGCCGACCCGGGTCGGATGCCCGGTGAGCAGGCTGAACGCCTTGACGTTGAAGGTGAAGCCGGGCGGGGTGCGCTCGGCCCACAGTCGCGCCGTCCGCTCGGCCGGCGGCGAGTAGTAGGTGGCGTCCACCTCGACCAGCGGGAACCGGCGGGCGTAGTATGCCAGCCGCTTCTCGGGCGTGTCGGCGGTCCGCGGGTACCAGCCGGAGTCCAGCAGCGTACGGTCGGTCCAGGAGGCGGTGCCCACCTTGATCTCACCCATGGGTGGAGTCCACCGCGTCCCGGACCGACCGGCAACCGCTCGCGTCAGGCCGCCCGGCGCTCCCGGGTCTGCTTGCACTGCACGCAGGTGGTGGCGGACGGGAAGATCTCCAGCCGCTCGACCGGGATGGCCGCGGAGCAACCCTCGCAGAAGCCGTAGGTGCCCTCCTCCAGCCGGGTGAGGGCGTGCTCGAACTGGGCGCGGCGGTCGAGGATGGTGCGCAGCAGGGACTGCGCGGTGTCCCGCTCCGCCGTCTTGGTGCCGCTGTCGGCCTGGTCGTCGCCGGCGGTGTCGCCGACCTCCACCAGCCGCAACACCTGGCTCTGCAGCACCGTCTGCTCGTACTCCGCGGACAGCTCGTCGTAACGGGCCTGCAGGGAGCGCCGGATCTGGTCGATCTCCGCCTGGGATCGGCCCGTACCGACCTTGTCGTGGACGAGCATCGCTGCCTGCCTTTCTGGGCCTCAAGGTCCGCCGGGGCACCGGTACGTGGGCCCGGGCCGTGGTCGTCTGCGCGCGGGCGGATCACCCGTGCTCTGTGAGCCGGCCGAATACCCCGGCCCGCCGATGATCAAACCGGCGATTTTTCCGGACGTCGCGGCGGTCAGGAGGACACCGCGGACTCCACCAGTGCCGGGTGACGGGGGTCGTCGGCGCGGACCACGACGTCGGCGAAGGAGGCAGGGGCCACCTCGTCGGCGTACCGGGCGAAGGCGGGCAGCGTCCACCGCAGCGCCGGGTCGGTGCGCCGGGCCAGGGCCGCCGGGGAGAGCTCCAGGTGGACCGCGACGTCGAAGGGCAGGCCGCCGCCGAGCAGCAGCGCCCCGCTGACCAGCAGGACGCCGCCGGGCGGCAGGTCGACGTACGCGGCGCGGCTGGCCCGGTCGGCGCGGGCGTCCCAGAGCGAGGGCAGCACCCGCCCGGAGCCGCCCGGCCCGGCCGGGTCGAGCACCTCGCGGCGCAGCCCCGCCTCGTCGACCCAACCCTCGTAGTACGCGTCGGGGTTGGTCCGGCCGTGTTCGAGGCGGACGCTGGCGGGGCGGAGGAAGTCGTCGGCGCGCACGTGCAGCACGGGCCGGCCGAGCGCGCGCAGCGGGTCGACCATGGCGGCGGCCAACGCGTCGGGGCCGGCGGCCGGGGCACCGTCGACGGCCACGCGCAGCCGGCCGGCGGCGTCGGCCCCGGCCAGCCGCTCGGTCAGCTCGGTGACCAGCCGGTCCGGGGAGATGGGACGGATCCGCATCCGACCATCGTGCCCCGCCGGCCGGTCAGCCGCTGCGGTCGATGGTGACGCGGGCGTCGTCGGCGAGCCGGTAGCCGACGCCGTAGACGGTGGTGACCAGCGGGACGTCGACGCCGACCTTGCCGCGCAGGCGGCGGACGTGCACGTCGACGGTGCGCACCCCGGCGTGCTCGTAGCCCCAGACGGCGTTGAGCAGTTGCAGCCGGGTGAACACCCGGCGGGGATGGGCGACCAGGTGCAGCAGCAGGTCGAACTCCAGCCGGGTCAGCGGCAGCGGCTCGCCGTCGCGCAGCACGGAGCGGGACGAGGCGAGGATGTGCAGGGCGGGGATCGTGGGAGCGGCGACCTGGCGCGACGGCGGCCGACCGGCCGGCACCGGGTCGGGGCGGCGTTCGGCGGTGGCCGCGGTGATCGTCCCCTCACCGCGTTCGAGCAGTTCGCGGGCGGCCTCCAGCAGCCGACGGGCGGGTGGGGTCAGCGACTCCTCGCAGGCCAGCGGGATGTTCAGGGTCACCGTGAGCATCGGTGCGGCGGTGTTGACGGGACGGCGCTGGCCGCCGGGGGGCCGACCGGGAACAGCGGGCTGGGACGTATGCCATCCGGCGCGCGACGAGGCGGGGCTGACCGACATGGTCCTCCTTGGCTGGTCCGGGTATCTCCCCACGGCCCGGGACGCCGCTTCATCGATGCTTCCCGGCGCCGGTGCGAGGGTCAAGGGGCGGCTGCGTTGCATGAATGTGACAATTGACGAACGCATCGGAGCCAAACGCTCGCTCTGCGTACGAAGCCTGATGATTACAGCAGAGCCGCCGGGTTGACCCGATACGGGGGGTACCCGTCCGGTTCACATTCGTCGAGGCCGAGGCGGACCCGTCCGGACCAACGTGGCCCACGTCGGCGCCATGGGCGGCCGGGCACGCTCCCACGTGTGCCGCAACCCGCACGACGCCGCAACGGGTCCCGCCCGCCGCCCGCCGTAGCCTCCCGCACCTCGTGTTCGCTCGTGACGGCACAGGTCAGAGGGAGTCGGCGGCCACCGGGGTCGTGGTCTGCCACGCGCCCCAGCTCGGCCCTTCGTCCCGACGCTTGTTACGTTCGGCCCATGATCGACAACGGTGCCGCAGTCGAGTGGGTGCTCGCGCACGGTGACGAGTCCGACGGGCACCGGCTGGCGACGGTGCTGACCGGAGTGTGGCCGGCACCCCTGCACGTGGCGGACGCGTTGTTCGCCGACCAGACTCCCGAGGGCGGGTTCCCGGCCCCCTGGTCAGCCGACGCCCCCTCCGTGGCGGCGACGTGCGACCGGCTCGCCCGGATCATCGAGTGGGACCTGCGGTACAGCTCACGGGCAGACCGTTGCGCCGACTGGCTCGCCGCGCTGGTCCCGCCGGACGGCACGGTGCGCTCCTCCGTGGACACCGGGCACCTGCCGTCGCAGGACCCGCTCTACCTGACCGCCAACGTCGGCTGGGGCCTGGCGGTCGTGGACCGGCCCGAAGCGGCCGGGCGGGCCGCCCGGGCGGTGCGCGACGCCGTCGCAGCCTCAGGTGCCTGGCCGACGTGCCTCACCACCACCTGGCTCGCCGCCGCCCTGCTGTGGGCGGTGGGGCTGCGCGAGGAGGCAGACCAGGGGCTGGACATCCTGGCGCGGCGGCTGCTCGACGCGCCCCCGGCCGACGTCGCCCGCGCCGGGTGCGCTCTGCGGACGGCGTTGCTGCCCTCGGGCCATCCCGTGCTTGCCGCCGTGGTCCGGCGGCTCACCACCACCCAGCGCCCGGACGGCTCGTGGCCGGTCGACGGTCCTCCTGCCGAGCAGGTGGCGGTCGCCATCACCGCGATAGGCGCCGTCGCCGGCCTGGTGTGAACCGCGTCCGCTACCAGACGGCGGCCACAACCGGACCGGCTGCGGGGCCGCGTCGAACCCTCCCATCCCAGCGGCCCGGCAGTCGTGCGGCCCGCCACGTTCCCGGGCACCCGGTTGAGTCGAGCAGGCGCCCGTCGTCGACCTTGGTCGCCAGGTGTCCGTCACCGTCCCCGGTCGACCTCGATCCGGGCCTCGTCGTCCAGCCGGTAGCCGACACCGTGGACGGTGGTGACCAGCGGCGTGCCGGCGCCGAACTTGGCGCGCAGCCGGCGGACGTGCACGTCGACGGTGCGGGCCACCGCGTGCTCGTAGCCCCACACGTTGGCCAGCAACTGGAGGCGGGTGAAGACCCGGCGGGGCCGCTCGGCCAGGAACAGCAGCAGGTCGTACTCGATGCGGGTCAGCGCCACCGCCCGGGCGCCGTGGTGGACGACCCGCGGCCCGGCAAGGATCCGGATCGCGTCGGAACGCCCGGCGTCCGGGGCGGGATCGGGGTCCGTGCCAGCCGCAGCCGGGTCGGGGCCCGCGACGGCCGGGACGGGGCCGGGCGCCGCCGGCGGCGCCTCGGCGGCGGCCGGGCGGACCCGGCCCTCCCCCGACTCGGCGAGCTCGCCGATGAGCTCCAGCAGCCGGGCCAGGCGAGGGCTCAGCGGGCCGGGGGCGACGTCGAGGGTGATGGTGACGGTCGGTACGGAGCGCGGACGCACCGGGCCGGGACGGCCGGCCGGCTGGGACCGGGGGGTGAGGGCGACGACGGACATGGAGCCTCCTGGGGCGGCGGTGCCGCCACGCCCGGTGGGGCGCGACGGTCAGGACGGCACCCGGCCGGCGGTCACCGGGGGCGCGGACGTGGACGGACGCTGTGGCGGGGTGGGGCCGAGGACGGGCAGGCCGGCGAGTCGCCAGGCGACGAAACCGCCGACGACGTCGGTGGCGCGGTGCAGCCCGAGGTCCCGCAGGGCGGCGGCGGCCAGCGAGGAGGTGTAGCCCTCCTGGCAGATGACCACCACGGGCAGGTCGTAGCCGACCGCCTGGGGCAGCCGCGCCGGGCAGCGCGGGTCGAAGCGCCACTCCAGCACGTTGCGTTCGACCGCCAGCGAGCCCGGGACGGTGCCGTGGGCGGCCCGCTGGGCGGCCGGACGGATGTCGACCAGTAGCGCCCCGCCGCGACAGGCGAGGTGCGCCCGCTCGGGATCCAGCCGGTCGAGCCGCGCCCGGGCGGCCGCCAGGATCTCGTCGATGCCCCGGGAGCCCGGCGGCGCCGGGGCCGGACAGGCGTGCGGGTCGGTCTGCGGCATTGTCGTTCCCTCCGGTGGATGGTGACGGTCGGTGGAGCCGGTCGTTGGGGCGCTCACCAGGCGACCCCGGCCTCGGCCACCTCGGCGGCACGGAGCCGGCCGTCGGCGAGCAGGTAGCGGGTCATCCGGCGCAGGGCGGGGCGGTAGACGTGGACGCTCACGGCCGGCTCGTCGCCCCGGTTGGTCACCACGTGCACGTGCCGGGACCCGAAGCGACGGCCGGAGCCGGCGGCCAGGTGGTGCGGGCGCAGCCGGCCGCCGCTGACGGTCTCCTCGGTGAGCACGCCGGCCAGGACGAGGAACGCGCCGCTCGAACCACCGTGGTCGTGCAGGTCGGTGCCCTGGCCGGGCAGCCAGCTCAGCGCCCACACCTCGTGGTCGGCGGTGTGGTGGAGCCGGGCGTACCACCGGGAGACCGGGTCGAAGCGCGGCGGCACCGGCCAGCGGGCCGGTGCGGCGGCCCAGGACCGGGCGACGGCGAGCAGGTCGGGCTGGCGAGGGTCGAACATGGCGGTCCTCTGGGGTGCGGCGGTGGGCGTGACCTCAGCTTAGCCTGCAAAGCCTATGGGTTTAGTAGGTAATTCCGCATGCCGGGACGGACGGGTCCACGGTCGGCCGATCAGCGGCGGACCGGCGGCTCCACCCGGTAGCCCGGGACCGACGGCCAGCGGACGGTCAGCACGACCGACTCGCGCTCGGCGTACCAGGAGTGGTCCACTCCACGCCCCCACACCACGTAGTCGCCGGGCTCGCGCAGCACCACCGTCCGGTCCGGCAGCTCGACCCGGAACCGGCCGCCGAGCAGCACCAGCAGGGCGGTCCGCCGCTCGCCGGTGGCCCACCGGGAGCGCGCCTCCCCGGCCGGGTGCACCCCCCACTTGACCTCGACGTCGGCACTGTGCCGCACGTCGCCCGCCGGCATGAAGTGCCCGAGCAGCCAGCCCGCGTTCGTCGCGCCGTCCACGCCCGCGTTGCCCACGTACACCGTGTCGTCCATCGCCCCTCCCCCAGCGCACCGGCCGAGCAACGTACCAGGCGGCCGGCCGACTAACCTGGACCGGTGAGCGAGGAACTCGACGCCGAGACGCTGGCGTTCGCGCACCGGATGTTCGACCTCGCGCGCGACGGCGCGACCGACGAGCTGGCCGGGTACGTCGACGCGGGCTTGCCGGTCGACCTGACCAACGACAAGGGCGACACACTGCTGATCCTGGCGGCCTACCACGCCCACCCGGAGACCGTCGCCGCGCTGCTGGCCCGGGGCGCCGACCACAGCCGCACCAACGACCGGGGGCAGACCGCCCTGGCCGCCGCGGCCTTCCGCAGCAGCGGCGACGCGGTCCGGGCGCTGCTCGCCGCCGGCGCCGACCCGCACCACGGCAGCCCGTCCGCGGTGGAGACGGCCCACTTCTTCGACCTGCCCGAGATGCTCGCCCTGCTGGCCGGCCCGCCGACCGGCTGACCGGTCGCCCCGCGCGGCGGCGCCCCGCCCGGTATACAGAGGCGGTGGAAGATCCGCTGCCCGAGCAGATGCGCACCGCCGGCACGGCGCTGCTGGCCGCGCTGGACGAGCCCGCCCGCGCCCGCGCCGCCCACCGGTTCGACGACGAGCAGGCCCGGCGCTGGCTGGAGTACCGTCCCCGGCCCCGGCCCGGGGTGTGCCTGGCCGACCTCGACCGCGCCGGGCGCAAGGCCGTGCACCGGCTGCTGGCCACCGCGCTGAGCCCACCGGCGTACGCCCAGGCGATGGCGATCGTGGCGCTCGAGGAGGTGCTGGACCGGGCGGAGGGCTGGCGGCGGGGCCGGCACAGCGGCGACTACTGGGTGGCCGTCTTCGGCGACCCGGCCCGCGACGACGCGTGGGCGTGGCGGCTGGAGGGGCACCACCTCTCGGTGAGCATGACCGTGGTGGCCGACCAGGTCTCCCCCGCGCCGATCTTCTTCGGCGCCAACCCGGCCACCGTCCGGTACGCCGGCCGCCCGGTCTCCAGGCCGCTGGGCGTCGAGGAGGACCTGGCGCGTGCCCTGCTGGATGCCATGGGCCCCGCCGGCCGGGCCGCGGCGATCGTCGCCGACGAGGCGCCCGGGGACATCATCAGCGCGACCCGCCCCCGCGTCGACGCGCCGCTGGAGCCGCTCGGGGTGCCCGCCGACCGCCTCGGCCCCACCGGCCGCGCCCTGCTGGACCAGCTCGTGGCGCTCTACCTGGACCGGCTCCCGCCCGAGCTGGCGATCCGGGAGGCGCGCCGGCTCACCGCCGGGGAGCTGCACTTCGCCTGGGCCGGCCCGACCGCCCCCGGCCAGCGTCACTACTACCGGGTGCAGGGCGACGACCTGCTGATCGAGTACGACAACACCACCGACGACGGCAACCACGCGCACACCGTGCTGCGCCGCCCGGCCAGCGACTTCGGCGCGGACGTCCTCGCCGCCCACCACGCCGAGTCCCACCCCACCCACTGACCCCGCCCCCGCGCCCCTCCCCGCCCCTCTCCATCCCGCGATCTTGCACTTTCGGCCCCCGGATCGGGCGGAATGCGGCCTTCGCCGGGGCACAAACTGCAAGATCGCGGGGCGGGAGGGTGGGGCGGGGTCAGGGGCGGGGGCGAGCCAGGTCGACGGTGGAGCCGGAGACGCCGCCCAGCGCGTCGAAGGTGGTCGCCTCGGCCCTGCGGCCGGCGTCGAACCGCCGCACCAGCCGGGCGCCCAGCCGGACGCCGAGCGCGCCGACGCCGAGGGCCACGATCTCGGTGAGCAGGAGGACGACGCTGGCGCCGCGCTGCGGCGCGTCGGCGCGGACGAGGCAGGCCACCAGAAAGAGCGCGGCCATCGCCACGTTCACCAGGTTGAAGGTGACCGCCGTGCGCCGGGTCCGGCCACCCGGCACGTCCCACAGGTCGATCATGCCGGCCACGGCGGCCAGCGCGGCGGCGAACAGGGCCGCCACCGAGGTCCAGTAGCCCACCTCGCCGAGGAAGGCCGGTCCCCCCAGCACGTCGGTCAGATCGAACACGGTCGCGCTCACGAAGAGCCCGAACGGGAACGTCACCAGCATCGGTTGGATCGGGTGCCCCTGCACCCGCAGCCGGCTCTGCATCGTTCCTCCCCCAGGTCGACTCACCCCACGAATACAGGGTGCTACCCGGGCGCTCCCCCGACGAAACGACACGCGCCCCGAACGGCCCCAAACGTCACGCCGGACGCGGGGCACCGACCGGGCGGCCGCGCCTCAGCTGTCCCGTGGGCGCGACACGGTGCTGAGCAGCCGGCCGGCCACCTCCCGCAGCGGGATGTCCAACGACGACGCCGCACTGCGCAGCACGTCCAGCGCCTCCTCGGCCGGGCAGCCGCGCTGGGTCATGATCACCCCGATCGCCTGCCCGACCACCCCGTCGCCGAGCAGCGAGGAGTCCAGCTCCCCGGCGCGGGCCGCCTGACGGGCCCGGTCGCGAACCGCCGCGAGGAGCAGCCCGGCGTGCTCGGCGAGCAGCATCGCGGTGAGCTGGTGGCCGGGGGTGAGCAGGTCGGCGGCCCCGGCGTAGAGATTGATCGCCCCGATCACCTGCTCGTCGACGTCGACCGGGGCGGAGATCACCCCGTGCACGCCCAGCTCCCGCGCCCGCGGCGTCCAGGCCGGCCAGCGCGACTCACGGCCCAGGTGGTCGGAGAGGATCATCTCACGCCGCCGGATGGCGTCCATGGCCGGCGAGTCCGGGCCGTGCCGCAGGTCGTCCAGCCCCGCCAGCCGCGCGTCGGACGCGGCCACGCCGGCCGGCTCCCCCGCCCGCAGCGCGGTGAAGCCGCACCAGCTCACGCCGTCCACCGCGTCCCGGGCGATGCGCACCAGCGCCGCAAGCGCCTCGTCGAAGTCGTCGACAGCGATCAACCCCGCCGTCAGCTCCCGCAGGAGCGCCGCCGTCTCCAGGACGCCGATCCGCTCCACCGCCGGGTCCCGCATCTCCAGGTTCACCGGTCCACAGCCCTCACCGATCCCGCGCGTGCCCCCGCACGCCCGGCCGGCGCCGTCACCCGTTGCATCTCTGATCTTCTCCCGACTCTTCGGACCCGCCCTACTACCCTCGCAAACCGGGGTCGAAACGGCGCAAAAGGGGGCCCCTTCCGGCACCGGGAGGCGCGGAAGGGGCCCGGACGCGTCAGCGGGATCCGGCGCTGAGCCGTCGACCCACGGAAGCGATCAACCGGTCCAGCTCGGAGCCGAACGGATTGTCGTGCACCAGGTACGTCCAGGTGGCGCTGGGCCGGACCAGCTTCGCCTCGTCCGGCTCCCAGTCCTCGCCGAACTCCGTCTCCTCGAAGGTCGCGATGGTCCGCTTCTCGATCTCCGGGATCAGGTTGTTGAACGCCGGCACCGCCGCCCGGTGGAACTCGTCCAGCGGGTCGAGCCGGCCGAGCGCGCGCAGGTGCACGCCCTCGCGCACCTCGGACAGCTCGGCGAGGTGCTCCGCCCAGAGCCGGTCGAGGTGGTAGAGGGCGATCGACCGGGCGACCCGGGCGAGCAGGTCCTCGTCCATCTCCTCGGCCTTCTCCGGCATCTTGTCCAGCAGCATCAGCGCCGCCACGTCGGTGGTCAGCAGCCGCTCGCGGCGCTCGGCGAGGGCCTTGCGCTGCTGCTCGATGACCACGCTGTAGCGCCAGGTGTTGCGGTGGATCTCGTGGTTGACGCCCTCGGCGACCCGCTGGGCGTGCTCGACGGCGTAGTCGACCTGCTCGTCGGTGACCAGGCCGTCGGCGTTCATCCGGGGCGACGGCGGGACGGCGTCGCCGGCGTGGCGGACGACCAGGTCGTCCTCCAGGCTGACGAAGAAGACCGAGCCACCCGGGTCGCCCTGCCGACCGGCGCGGCCACGCAACTGGTCGTCGACCCGCCGGCTGTCGTGCCGGCCGCTGCCGATCACGTAGAGGCCGCCCAGCTCGGCCACCCGCTCCCGGTCGGCCTGGTCGCTGCCGCCGAGCCGGATGTCGACGCCACGGCCGGCCATCTGGGTGGAGACGGTCACCGCGCCGTACGCGCCGGCCTCGGCGATGATCGCCGCCTCCTCGTCGTCGTTCTTCGCGTTGAGCACCACGCAGGGCACCCCGGCGGCGTTCAGACCGGCGGCCAGCCCCTCGGACTCCTTGACGTCGAGGGTGCCGACCAGCACGGGCCGCCCGCGCTCGTGGTTGCGCTTGATCTCGTCGACCAGCGCCTCGTCCTTCTCCGCCCGGGTGGCGTAGATCCGGTCCGGCTCGTCCTCGCGGACGCACGGGGTGTTCGGCGGGATCACCGCCACCTCGAGGCCGAAGAACTCGCGGAGCTGGTCGCCGACCAGCACCGCGGTCGCCGTCATGCCGCACACCGTCGGGTAGAGCCCGATGTACGCCTGCACGGCGATGGTGCCGAGCACCTCGCCCTCGGCGGTCGCGTCCAGACCCTCCTTGGCCTCGACCGCCGCCTGGAGCCCGTCCGGCCAGCGGCGGCGCTGGGCCACCCGGCCGCGCATCTCGTCGATCAGCTCGACGGTGCCGTCCCGGACGATGTAGTCGACGTCGCGGTGCAGCAGGGCGTGCGCGTGCAGTGCCACGTTCACCGCCGAGAGCTGCGCGACGTGCTCCTCGTCGTACAGGTCGATGCCGAGCTTGGCCTCGACGGCGGCGAGGCCGGCGGCGGTGAAGGCGACGCTGCGGCCGTCCTCGGCCACCGTGTAGTGCTTGCCCTTGCGCAGGCCGCGCACCAGGGTCGCGGCCGCGTGCACCGGGTCCTGCTCGCCGGCGACCGCGCCGGCGAGGACCATCGGCACCCGGGCCTCGTCGATGAGGATCGAGTCGGCCTCGTCGACGATCGCCGTGCGCAGCGGCGGCTGCACCCGGTCGGCGATGTCGGTCACGAGCTGGTCGCGCAGGTAGTCGAAGCCGGCCTCGCTGACCGAGACGTAGGTGACGTCGCAGGCGTACGCGTCGCGCCGCTCCTCGGGGGTGGACGCCTCGTTGACCCAGCCGACCGTCAGGCCGAGCAGGGTGTAGACCGGCTCCATCCACCGGGCGTCGCGGCGGGCCAGGTAGTCGTTGACGGTGAGCACGTGCACCGGCCCGTTGCCCAGCCGGACGTGCCCGTACGCGGCGATGGTGGCGGTGAGCGTCTTGCCCTCACCGGTGGCCATCTCGGCGACCTTGCCGGAGAGCAGCGCCATGGCGCCGAGCAGCTGCACGTCGTACGGGCGCTGGTCGAGGCCCCGGCGGGCGGCCTCCCGGCCGATCGCGCAGATCTCCTCGTAGCCCGTGGCCTTGCCGGCGGCCTCGGTCAGCTCGGCGTCGTCGAGCGCCGACAGCTTCTCCTCGCGCGCCTCGATGGCCGGCAGCAGCTTCTCCAGCGGCCCCAGGTCGACCGTCGTCCCCGGGCGCTGGAGGAACCGGCGGAACCTGCTCTTCAAGCGTTGCGACACACCCATGAGCGGCAACGGTACGCGACCGGGCCGGGTGACGGCGGCCCGCCCGGCGCGCCGCCACGCGGGGTGTCGTCACGGGCCGGCCGGGGCCGCCGGGCGCTCGGCGCGCGGGAGGCCGGCGGGCGGGGCCGGGGCCGCCGTACCCGTCACCGGGAGCTGGCGGCGGCCCCGGCCGGACGCGGGGTCAGACGGTCAGCACCACCTGGAGCTCCTGCCGGCGCCGCTCGGCGAGGTCGGTCAGCAGCGTCGGGGCCTCCTCGAACGGCACCACCGCCGACACGAGGTGCTTGCGGACCACGTCCCCGTACGCCCGCAGCAGGTCGATCGTCTCGGCGGAGAGGCGCTCGCGGTCCCAGGTGGGGGCGAGCCCGCGCGGCACCCGGCCGATCTGCGCGCAGCGCAGCGACAGGCCGTTGTGGTGGAACTCCTCGCCGAACCGGACCGCGTCCGCGCCGGCCTGGTAGAAGGCCAGGTCGACGACGGTGCCCTGGGGCCGCAGCAGGCGCAGCGCGAGTTGCAGCGCCCAGGCCTGCCCCCGGCACTGGAACACCACGTCGGCGCCCCGGTCGCCGGGGCCGTGCGCCCAGCGGGTCTTGAGCACCACCGCCGGGTCGTCGGCCTCCGGGTCGAGGGTTTCCAGGCCGAGCGCCTCGGCGACGGCCCGCCGTTGCGGGGTCGGGTCGAGCACCACCACCGAGGCGGCGCCGTGCCGCCTGGCGAACAGCGCGGTGAGCAGGGCCACCACCCCGCTGCCGACGAGCGCGACGCGGCGGCCCCGGACCCCGTCGCCGAGGGACCGCACGTCGGCGCCGTGCAGGTCGGCGGCGGCGTGCAGCACCCCGTTGGCGCAGATCGGCCCCATGTGCGCGACGTAGACGCCGAGCAGCGGGTCGATGTCGTCGGGCAGCGGCACGAACCGCTCGGCGACCGGGTCGGCTACCCAGCCGGTGCGGTGGCCGTACGTCATCGCGCCGACGGCGCCCACCGCGACGGCCGGGGTACGGCTCTCCACCACCCGGCCGACCTGCATGTAGCCCAGCCGGGTGACCGGGTACGGGGTGCTGGCCGCGCCCGGCTGGAACAGGCCGAGGTCGGCGTTCCAGGTGACGTTGAGGTAGGGGTTGGTGCCCTTGACGTAGCTCAGCTCGGTGCCCGCGGAGACGCCGCTGAACAGCGTCTCGACCCGGAACGCGCCGTCGGTCAGCTCGGCGGCGTCCTGCTCGACCAGCTCCACCCGGCCCGGGCCGCTGACCACCACGACCTTGTCACGCATCGACGGTCACCCCCGTGGTGAGCGGCGCCGCGGCCGGGACGTCCAGGCGTACGGTGCGGCCGCTGCGGGCGGAGTCGGCGACCGCCAGGGCGAGCCGCTGGGTGCCGAGCGCCTCGGCGTACGGGACGCGGACGTCGTCGCCGATGCCGCGGACCGCGTCGACGAAGGCCCGGTCGACGGCGACCCGGGCGGCGTCGGGGTCGGCGTCGTAGCGGCGTTCGCCGTCGGCGTCGCGGACCACCAGGCCGTCCTCGGTCAGCGACAGCGCCAGCCCGTCGGCGAGGATCTCCAGCCCGGCGCGGTGTTTCCAGCCGAGCACGCAGGCGGCGGTCAGCGTGCCGACCGCGCCGCCGGCGAACCGCAGCGCCGCCGTGGTCACCGAGTCGATGTCGGCGCCGTCGACGGGCGGCGGGGTGCCGTTGCCGTAGGCGGTGACCTCGGTCGCCTCCCCGACCAGGCACCGGACCAGGTCCAGCACGTGGGCGGCCTGCTCGACCACCGGGCCGCCGGAACGGTCCTGCCGGGACCACCAGGCGACCGGGGGCACCTTGTCCCACCACGCGCCGCTGACCATCCGCACCGGACGGTCGGCGAGCAGTTCCCGCGCCCGCCGCACCACCGGCAGGTACCGCCAGTGGTGCCCGACGCCGGTGAGCAGCCCTCGCCGGGCGACCAGGTCGGCGATGTGCTCGGCCGTGGCCAGGTCGACCGCGACGGGCTTCTCCACGAACATCGGCACCCCGGCCGCGACCACCGCCTCCTCCGCCGGCCCGTGCGCGAACGGCGGCACGCAGACGTACACCGCGTCCGGCCCGGCGGCCAGCAGTTCCTCGACGTCGCCGAAGGTCCGCGCGCCGTGCGCGCCGGCCAGCTCCGCCGCCGCCTCCGGCACCACGTCGGTCACCCCCAGCAGCTCCACGTCCGCGAAGCCGCCCAGCACCCGGGCGTGGCGTTGCGCCACCCCGCCGGCCCCTACCAGTCCCACCCGGCACGTGCGCATGTAAAAGCCCTTCCGCCACGGTTTCACGTTCCGGCGACTGCACTCCCCCCGCGCGGGCGCGACGAAACGTTCACCGGTGCGGAACCCGGCCGCGCCGTCTTCGTGATCAAGCTGTTAGGCATGGTGCGGTTAGCGCGAGTGCGGTAGTGGGAAAACCAGGGAGGGTTTTTCCGCCACGATCAGGGGGTGCCTGTGCGGAACACGGAAACGATGGTTTCACCGGTGGTGGAGGCGTGGGCCACCTACCGGACCACGTCCGCCGCCGACTGGCCGGCGCGGCGCCTGGTGCGCGCCAAGGGGGACAGCAGGGTCAGCGTGGTCCTGCCGGCCCGTAACGAGGAGGCGACGGTCGGCGCGATCGTGTCGACGATCCGGGAGCACCTGATGGACCGGGTGGCCCTGGTGGACGAGCTGATCGTGGTGGACTCCCGATCCACCGACCGCACCGCGCAGGTGGCCCGTGCCGCCGGCGCCGAGGTGGTCAGCCAGGACGCGATGACCCGGGGGCTGCCCCGGCTGACCGGCAAGGGCGACGCGCTCTGGGCCGGGCTGGCGGCGGCCGAGGGCGACGTGGTCGCGTTCGTCGACGCCGACCTTCGGGAGTTCCGCCCGCACTTCGTGACCGGGCTGCTCGGCCCGCTGCTGACCGACCCGTCGGTCGACTTCGTCAAGGGCTTCTACCACCGCCCGCTGGTCGGGACGAACAGTGTGGAGGCCGACGGCGGCGGCCGGGTGACGGAGCTGATGGCCCGGCCGATGCTCAACCTGTTCTGGCCGGAGCTGGCCGGCTTCGTGCAGCCGCTCGCCGGTGAGTACGCCGGCCGCCGCGACGTGCTGGAGCGGGTGCCGTTCGTCTCCGGCTACGGCGTGGAGACGGCGATGCTGATCGACCTGCTCGACCTGGTCGGGCTGGACGCACTGGCCCAGGTGGACCTGGGCGAGCGCAAGCACCGCCACCAGGACACCGCCGCGCTGGGCCGGATGTCGGCCCAGATCATGCTCACCGCGTGGTCGCGGTTGCAGCGGCGCGGCTGGGCGGCGCCGGGCGCGATGCCCGCCGCCCTGCTGACCCAGTTCCGCCGCGGCGGCTCCGACGCGCTGCCGAACCTGGACCGGGAGATCGTCGTGAGCGACGTCTCCGTCGAGGAGCGGCCGCCCCTGGCCGAGCTGCGGCACCGGATCCCCCGCCGACGGGTGGCCGCGGCGTGAGCGCCCGGCCGCTTCCGAGCGCAGGTGACCGGTCGCGGACGGCCGAGGGCCCCGCCGAGGGAAGGAATCCCGCCCGATGAGTCTCACCGTCCTGATGAACGCCGGTCCGTGGCTGTCCGTGCCGCCGCCCGGCTACGGCGGCATCGAGAACGTGATCGCGACGCTGGTGCCGGAGCTGCGCCGCCTCGGCGTGCGGGTGGTGCTCGCGTCGGTCGACAGCAGCACCCTCCCGGTCGACGAGAAGATCTCCGTCTTCCCCGACGGGCAGTTCCACGCCCTGCAACGGCCGTACAACCAGGTCTGCGGCATCTCCCAGGCGCACCTCAACGGCGTGGTGCGGGCGCTGCACTCCCGCGACGACATCGACGTGGTGCACGACCACGTGGAGGCGGTCGGCCTGGCGACCCTCGCCGCCATGGGACCGGACGCCCCGCCGGCGCTGCACACGCTGCACTGGGACCTGGCCAAGCACCCGGCGCTCTACGGCAACCTGGACGGCGGCGACCGGGTCCGGGTCAACGGGGTCTCGGCCTCGCAGCTGGCCCGGGCCCCCCGGGCGCTGCGGGAGCACTCCGTGGGGCACGTGCACCTGGCCACCCCGCTCGCCGTCGACGCCGACCGGCGGCCCCGGGCGGAGAAGGGCGACTACCTGATCATCCTGGGCCGGATCAACCCCGGCAAGGGGCAGGACCTGGGGGCCCGGCTCGCGCACCGGGTGGGGGTGCCGCTGGTGCTCGCCGGGCCCGTCGGGCCGTACCACCGGCCGGAGGACCTGGCCGCGGCCGGCGACGAGGCGCGACAGAACCCGGACGTCCGGTTCTTCTACGACGAGGTGGCGCCGCACGTCGACGGCGACCTGGTCCGCTGGGTGGGCACCGTGGCCGGGCAGGAGCGCGACGACCTGCTGGCGGGCGCCCGCGCCTCGCTGTTCCCGCTGCGCTGGGAGGAGCCGGGCGGCACGGCGGTGGTCGAGTCGCTGGCACTGGGCACGCCCGTGGTGGCGACGGCGCGCGGCTGCCTGCCCGAGCTGATCGAGCACGGCCGCACCGGCCTGCTCACCACCGACGAGGAGGAACTGGCAGATCTGCTGCTGGCCGCCAGCCTCCTCGACGCGGACGAGTGCCGGCGGGAGGCCGCCGCGCGCTTCACCCCCGCCGTCATGGCGCAGCGGTACGTCCAGCTGTACGAGCGGGTCCGTCAGCTCGCCGCCGCCCCACGGCTGCAACCGGTCTGACCCTCCGCGACCGCACCGGTCGACCCGCGCTCCGTGACCGGGGCCGGTCCGCCAGCCAACGGCGGGCCGGCCCCGGCGTGCTGCGCGCCCCGGGCGCGGGACCGGCCCGACGACACTGACAAAACCGGCGCAAGGAGATCGGCCCGCGGCGGTTTGGCGGGACGGCGAGCGGGAAGGCGCGGACCGCTCAGCGTTCCCGCACAGTGAGGAGACCGCGGTGACCGGTCCCATGGCGCGCTCCCGCGCCCGGCACAACCCGGCCGACGGCAAGGCACCCGTGCGGCGGGCGGCCACCGTCGTGGCGGTGGTCTTCCTCCTGGTCGGTGTGCTCGGCTTCGTGCCGGGCATCACCAGCGACTTCGGCGACCTGCGGTTCGCCGGGCACGAGTCCGACGCCAAGCTGCTCGGCCTCTTCCAGGTCTCGGTGCTGCACAACCTCGTCCACCTGCTCTTCGGGGTGGCGGGGCTGGCGCTGGCCAGGACGATCTCCGGCGCCCGGACGTTCCTGATCGGCGGTGGCGCGATCTACCTGGTCCTCTGGCTCTACGGCCTGGTGGTCGACCACGACAGCGGAGCCAACTTTGTCCCGGTCAACAACGCCGACAACTGGCTGCACCTGTTCCTCGGCGTCGGCATGATCGCGCTCGGGGTGCTGACCACGCGGGGACAGCCCCGGCGGTGACGCCGGCGACGGCGGAGCGACCGTGACCACCGTCGCGGCGCTCGGTCGTCGCCGTTTGACCCCCCGCGCGCCCGGGTAGTTCGCAGATTCCCGACGACGCGAAACGAGGGCGCTCATGCCGAGCCGGATCACCTGCGAGGTGCGCGACACGTCCCCCGTGACCGTCGTGCGGCTTCGCGGCGGCCTCGACCTCGGCACCATGCGCGCCGTGCACACGGTGCTGGACGGCTGCCTGGCGGCCCAACCCGACGCCCTCGTGGTCGACCTGACCGACGTCACCGTCCACGACCGGCTCGCGCTCTCGGTCTTCGCGGCCACCGCCCGGCGGGCGGCCGGCTGGCCGGCGGTGCCCGTGGTGCTCTGCGCCCCTCCCCCCGAGGCGGCGGCCTGGCTGGCGGAGTCGACGGCGTGCCGGGTGGTGCCCGTGCGCCGCGACTGCGACGAGGCGACCCGGGCGGCGAACGCGGCGGCGGCGCCGCGGTTGCGGGCCCGGCTCGAACCGGTGGCGGGGGCGTGCCGGCGGGCCCGTGAGCTGGTCGCGGACGCGTGCGCCCGGTGGAACCTGCCGCAGGTGGTCGGCCCGGCCTCGCTGGTGCTCACCGAACTGGTCGGCAACGTGGTCCGGCACGCCGGGACCCCGATGCAGGTGACGGTCACCCTGCGCCGGCCGTACCTGCACCTGACGGTGGTGGACGGGTGCCGCACCTCGGCCCGGGCCGGCTCCCCCGACCTGCTGGCGGAGGGCGGCCGGGGACTGATGCTCGTCCGCGAGATCGCCCAGCGCTGGGGCAGCGTGCCGGCCGGCGACGGAAAGGTCGTCTGGGCGACCCTGCCCGCCAATTGACCGAAATTACCGCTCTCACCTGAATAGCCCCTGTCGCCTGGTTTCATGGGCAGAGGGGCGGGTAGGCACGCCGTCCTTTCTGTCGTCACGACGGGGTGAGAGTCACATGCCCAAGCGGGTAACCACGGAACCTCCACGCGACCGGGGACCGGCGATCCTGGCACCGGCACGCTTCGGCGGCTTTCCCGGGCCGCTGCGCAAGCCGGTCCCCGGCGGGACCCTGATCCGGTTCCTGGCCACCACCGACCACAAGCAGATCGGCCTGCTCTACCTGCTCACCTCGTTCGGCTTCTTCCTGGTCGCCGGGGTCGAGGCCATGCTGATGCGGGCCGAGCTGGCCCGGCCCGGCCTGCAACTCCTCTCCGCCGAGCAGTACAACCAGCTGTTCACGTCGCACGGCGCGGTGATGCTGCTGCTGTTCGCCACCCCGGCGGCGTTCGGGTTCGCCAACTACATCGTGCCGATCCAGATCGGCGCGCCCGACGTGTCGTTCCCCCGGCTCAACGCCCTCGCCTACTGGCTGTACCTGTTCGGCGGCCTGATGGTGATCGGCGGCTTCCTCACCCCGGGCGGCTCCGCCGACTTTGGCTGGACCGCGTACACGCCGCTGAGCAGCCAGGAACACTCCCCGGGCGTCGGCGCGAACATGTGGGTGATCGGCCTGGTCATCTCCGGGCTGGGCACGATTCTCGGCGCGGTCAACCTGATCACGACGATCCTGACCCTGCGGGCCCCCGGCATGACCATGTTCCGGATGCCGATCTTCACCTGGAACATGCTGCTCACCAGCCTCCTGGTGGTCCTGGTCTTCCCGCTGCTGGCCGCCGCGCTGCTCGCGCTGTCGGCCGACCGGTTGCTCAACGCGCAGGTCTACACCCCCGAGAACAACGGGCCGATGTTGTACCAGCACCTGTTCTGGTTCTTCGGCCACCCCGAGGTCTACATCATCGCGCTGCCGTTCTTCGGCATCATCACCGAGATCATCCCGGTCTTCGCCCGAAAGCCGATCTTCGGCTACACCGGGCTGGTGCTGGCCACCCTCGCGATCACCATCCTGTCGATGACCGTCTGGGCGCACCACATGTTCGCCACCGGCCAGGTGCTGCTGCCGTTCTTCAGCATCCTGAGCTATCTGATCGCCGTGCCCACCGGGGTGAAGTTCTTCAACTGGATCGGCACCATGTGGAAGGGACAGCTCACCTTCGAGACGCCGATGCTGTTCGCGATCGGCTTCCTCGTCACCTTCCTCTTCGGCGGCCTCACCGGGGTGCTGCTGGCCAGCCCGCCGGCCGACTGGCACACCCATGACACCTACTTCGTCGTCGGGCACTTCCACTACGTGCTCTTCGGCACCGTGGTCTTCGCGCTCTTCGGCGGCTTCTACTTCTGGTGGCCGAAGATGACCGGGCGGCTGCTGGACGACCGGATCGGCAAGGCCCACTTCTGGACCATGTTCCTCGGCTTCCACGGCACCTTCCTCGTGCAGCACTGGCTGGGCAACGAGGGCATGCCCCGCCGGTACGCCGACTACCTGCCGACCGACGGGTTCACGGCGCTGAACACGTTCTCCACCATCTCCGCTTTCGTGCTCGGCGCGTCCACGCTCTTCTTCATCTGGAACGCCTGGAAGTCCTGGCGCTACGGCGCGATGGTCAACGTCGACGACCCCTGGGGCTTCGGCAACTCCCTGGAGTGGGCCACCACCTGCCCGCCGCCGCTGCGCAACTTCGACCGGATGCCCCGGATCCGCTCCGAGCGCCCCGCCTTCGACCTCAAGTACGGCCCGCTGGTCGCCGACCTCGGCCGGGACCTGCCCCAGCGCGCCACCAAGCCGCCGCAGGAGTTCCGCGAGGAACTGCGCCGCGAGAAGCACGTGCCCGAGTCGCCGGCCGCCGAGGGGGCGCACGGCGCGCGGGAGGCGGCCGCGTACCAGCCGGCGGCGCAGTCGGGCGCCCGGCCGGTGGACGTGCCGGAGCCGGAGGACGTGCGCCGGCCCAGCTTCGAGCAGACCGACGAACCGGAGGAGACCCGGCTCGGCGCCCAGCGGGAGCCGCAGGAGAACGACCGCTGGCGGCACCCGCGCGGGCCCGGCGACACCCCGGAGAACTGAGCGGGCGTACGCGGGAAGGGCCGGCACCCGCCCGGGTGCCGGCCCTTCCGACGTGGTCAGCCCTCGCGGGCCGAGGCCAGGCCGGCCGCGGTGAGCGAGCGACGCACGGCGGGCTGGACGCGGGTCAGCCGCAGCGGCACGCCGGTGCGGGCGGCGGCCTCCCGGCCGGCCATCAGTGCGGCGATGCCGCCGGCGTCGAAGCCGCCAGCGGCGTCCAGGTCCACCACCACCTCGGCGGGCTGGCCGGTCACCGCCTCCAGCATGGCCCGGCGCAGCTGGTCCGCGCCGGCGCGGTCGACCTCCCCGCCGACCTCGACGACCACCCGGTCGCCGTTCTGCTTCACCGAGATCCGGGTCTTCGTGCTGTCCGACTCCGCCGCGCCGTTCTGCCACGGCGGCGGGGCGTCGGCGAGCATCGCCTGGCGCAGCCAGGTGAGCGCCCGCGACAGCAGCCGCGAGACGTGCATCTGGGAGATGCCGAACCGGGCGGCGATCTCCGCCTGGGTCTGGTTGCCGTAGAAGCGCATGGCCAGGATGCGCCGCTCCCGCCAGGGCAGCCGGTGCAGCAGGCCGCTGACCGTCACCCGGTCGTCGACGGACTCCAACGCGTTGTCGGACTCGCCGACCAGGTCACCGAACTCGGCCGAACTCTCCCCGCCCACCGGCGCGTTGAGCGAGGCCGGGCTGTAGCCGGCCGCCGACTCGAGGGCGGCGAGGATCTCCGCCTCCGGCGTCTCCAGCCGCTCCGCCAGCTCCGCGACCGACGGCGCCCGGGACAGCTCGCTGGTCAGCGCCGACGTGGCCTGCCCCACCTCCAGGATCAGGTCGCGCAGCCGGCGCGGCACGTGCACCCCCCAGGTGCGGTCCCGGAAGTGCCGCTTGATCTCGCCGACGATGGTGATCGCCGCGTACGCGGTGAACGAGCCCCGCTCCGGGTCGTACCGGTCGACGGCGTTGACCAGGCCGAGGCGGGCGACCTGCTCCAGGTCCTCCAGCGGCTCCCCCCGCCCCCGGTACCGGCGGGCGAGCCGGCCGGCGAACGGCAGGGCGAACCTGACCAGGTCGTCGCGCGCCTCCTGGCGCCGTTCGGGCGGAAGGCCCTCGATCCGGGCCGCGTACGCCAGCGCGGCCGCGTCCAGGTCCTCCAGGCCCCGATCGGTCGGAGGTGGTGTGGTTGTGGTGCTCTGTCCGAACATCCGCGCCTCCCTCAGGAAGGTCCCCCGCCCGGATTCAGGAAACCGGTCGTGCGCGCGCGTGGTCGCACCACGCACCGGGCCGGAAGTGGGTCACATGACTGGGATGCCAGCGGGCGACGACGCCGCACCGGACCGGCGTGATCAGGCCGTCGCAGCCAGCGGTGTTCCCGCTCCGTAGGTACTCAATCACGGGATCCCGGGTTCGCGAGGATGTTTCGACAGGGCTGGCTCAACAGACCAGCAACCCCTGGTGGGCGCCGCTGTCGCGCAGTGCCGCGAGCGCCTCGGCGACGGTCATCGGCGGCGGCGTCGGCAGGTCGTACGGCTGGGCCCGCAGCACCTCCGTGGCCCGGCGGGTGGGCACCGAGGTGACCGGGTAGCCCCGCGCCGCGGTGCGGTCCAGCGCCCGCCGGCGGCGACCGAAGCCGGCGACAGCCAGCCACTGCGGCAGCCCGGCCAGGGCCGGCGACCGCAGGCCGGGCGGCTCGGGCAGCACGTCCACCGAGCTGAACGGCTCACTGCCCGCGAGCCACCACTCCACCCCCTCCACGCTGCGCCGGGTGGCATTCTCACACCAGTACGGCACCATCCCGGCCCGCACCACCTGCCACGGGTCGAGCAGCCGCCCGCACTCCACCACCAGCCGGTTGCCGGTCTTGCCGGCCGCGCGCAGCCACCGCCGGTACAGGTCGGCGGTGGCGGCGCTGAGCGCCTCCGGGCGCGGGACGAGCACGCGGTGCAGCGGGTGCCGGTGCCGCGCGGTCCATTCCCGGGCGTCCGCCTCGAAACCGGGCTCCACGCCGTGTTCGGCCGGGGCGGGCGGCGCGGAGACCTCCGGTGGCTGCCAGTGCGCGCCGTCCCCGCCGGCCGAGCGGAGCACCTGACGCAGGGCGTGGCTGTCCGGGTGGAAGTCCACCGGGTCCAGGCCGCTGCCCGGGCAGCCGACCTGGAAGCTGTGGCCGGGCGCGGAGTCGAGCACCGGCCAGGTGCGGGCGTCCCGCAGCAGCAGCACCGCCGCGCCCGGCTCCAGCCGCTCGGCCAGGAACCGCGCGTACGCCGCCGGCAGGGACCGCCACCGCGCCGCGAGCGACACCGTGGCGCCGGCCAGCGCGCCCCGGCTGGCGGGGCAGTGCACCTGGCGTACGTGCAGGCCGGGGTTGCCGGCGAGCAGGCGTGCGGTCAGCGCCGCCCCGTGGTCCAGGGCGGCCTGCGGCCGGTCCACCGCGCCCTGCGCCCAGTGCACGCTCATCTCGAACCCGGCGGGCAGCCAGGGCACGTCCAGCGCCGCCGCCAGGTGCGCGGCGGACCCGTGCGGGGAGCCGAGCAGGACCCCCGGGTAGCGGCGCCGGGGGTACTGGTCTGCGAACCAGCGGGCGACCCGCTCGGCGTCGACCTCGGCCGTCTGCCCCGGCGTGAGCGCCACCCGGCCGGCCGCCCGCACCACCGCCGCCCGCCGGACCGGCTCGGGCGCGCCGGTGAACCGCGACAGCGGCCCCGGGTGCCCCGGGTGTCCCAGGTCGGCGCAGTCGGTCCCGCGCAGCGCCCGCGCGGTGGCGGCCACCAGGACCCGGGCCGCGCTGCCGGCGGCCACGACCCGGTCCCCCGCCAGCCCCGCACCGTCGGCCGTGAGCCCCTCGCGCACCTTGTGCACCGGCCCCACCTTGCCTCGTTCGCTCACCACGCGGCCCGGCTTCCCGTCCCGATGGGGTTCAAACGGGGCATCCCCCACCGGTCGGGAGTAATCAGAAGATCCGGGCGGTTGCCGCCGTCCTCGCGCCGCGACCAGGGGTTTCGGCGCCGGAGGGCGGGCGGGTTTCGGCGCCGGAAGGGCGGGCACATGAGCGCCCATGCGCGCAGACGACGACACTCCCGCCCCGGCGGCCACCATCACCCCGTACCAGGACGGGCCGCTGCTGGTCCGGGGCGACTTCGCCCTGGTCACGCCGGACGGGCAGACCATCGACGCGCGGCGGGGGACGGTGGCGCTGTGCCGCTGCGGGAAGTCCGCGCTCAAGCCGTTCTGCGACGGCACGCACAAGGCGATCGGCTTCCGCGCCGGCACCGACCGCGAGTCCTGACCCGCCCCGAGCGGAGGCGGGCGTCAGGCCACGGCGGAGACCGACGCGGCGACCCCGCCGCCGCGCGGGCGCTCCCGCAGCGTGACCCGGGCCGGCCCGGCCACCCGGCGCAGCGAGCTGTGCCCGGCGGCCCAGGCGTCGAGCAGGTGCGCGGCGAAGAGCCGGTCCACCGCCAGCGCGGCGGCGGCGCCGAAGAGCACGTCCGGGGCCAGCCCCGGCTCCACCCGCACCAGGCCGCCGCACAGGTCGTGCGCGGCGATCTGCTCGTGCACGGCGTCGGCCTCCACGTGCTCGTCGTAGAACCGGGTGGCCACCTCGTCCAGGCCCAGGCGGCGCAGCCCGTTGCCGTAGCGGCGGTTCGGCAGCGACGAGGTCATCTCGTACGCGGCGAGATGCCCCAGCAGCGCCCCGCGCAGCCGCCGGTGCAGCCCGAACAGCGACATCAGGTTGTTGGTGGCCAGGGTGACCGCCGGCACCGCGTCCAGGTGCGCGGCGTAGCCGGTGTCCAACCCCAGGCGGTCCAGGGTGACGCGGAACAACTCGGCGTGCATCCGGTCCAGCCGCCCGTTGCCGTACTCGTCCATCTGGATCTCGACCAGGGCGGCCTTCGCCGGGCCACCGAGGCGCGGCAGGGCCCAGCTGTGCGGGTCCGCCTCCCGCAGGTGGTAGACCGAGCGGTGGGTGACGAACTCCCGGAACTGCGCCAGCGTCGCCCGCCGCTGCAGGTGCCCGGCGAGCGACGGCCCGTCGTCCGCGGCGACCACGTCGGCCAGGGCCGCCGGCACGCCGCCGGGCAGCACCGCCGGCAACGGCCCCACCAGCGCCCGCACCGCCGCCTCGAAGACCCGTTCGGCCTGCGAGCGCAGGGCGAGCAGGGACGGCTGCCACTCCCAGCCCTCGTCGACGCCCTGCCAGCCCCGGTAGTGCAGCTCGTAGCAGCAGAAGAGGGTGAGTTGCAGGTCCTCGTCGGTGAGCGGATCGGCCGGGTCGAGCCCGGCGCCGAGCCCGGCCGGAAGGTCGTGCGGCGCCCGCCGCAGCGCCTGCAGCAGCGCCGCCGAGACCGCCCCGCGGGGCTCCGGCAGGCGCGCCGGACCGTACCGGCGATCGGTGGGCTCGGACAAGATGACCTCCAGCGTCTGACTGCCGGTCCTCAGTGCCCGCCCCGCGGGCGGCTAAACGAGATCGTCGACCTCCGCGGCCGCCCCGGTGGCGAGCATCCGGTCGCGTACCCGCCGGGCGGCGTCGCCCTCGGCGAAGACACCCCGCAGGTCCGCGAACGCCGGCTCGGGAGGCGCCAGTCGTACCGCCGGGTCCACCACCGCCTCCACCACGCAGGGGCGGTCGGCGGCGAGCGCCTCGTCCCAGGCCGCCCCCACCAGCTCCGGCCGGTCGACCCGCACGCCGTGCAGCCCGAGCAGGCGGGCCCACCCGGCGTACGGCACGTCGGGGCGGCGGCGCACCGGGTCGGTGGACGGCGGACGGCCCCCGCCCATCCCGGACTGGTCCCGGTTGTTGAGCACCAGCACCACCAGCCGGGGGTCCTGCCACTCCTGCCAGTGGTGCGCCACGGTGATGAGCTCCGCCAGCCCGTTGAGCTGCATGGCGCCGTCGCCGAGCAGGGCGATCACCGGCTCGTCCGGGGCGGCGAGCTTGGCCGACACCGCGTACGGCAGGGCGCAGCCCATCGAGCCGAGTGTGCCGCAGAGCTGCGCGTTCACCCCGGGGGGCAGTTCCAGGTGCCGGGCGTACCAGTAGACGACCGAGCCGACGTCCACCGCGACCGCCCCGCGCCGGGGCATCCGACTGGAGAGCTCCTGCACCACGAGCTGCGGGTTCATCGGCTCGGCGGGGGCGGTCGCCCGGTCGGCCCGCTCCGCGCGCCACCGGTCGACCGAGCCCTCGACGGTCTCCCGCCAGCGCGCGTTGGGCCGGTCCGGCACCAGGGCCAGCAACGCCCGCAGCGTCTCCTCGGCGTCACCCACCAGGGGCACGTCCACCGGGTAGCGGGTGCCGATCCGGCGGCCGTCGATGTCGATCTGCACCGTGCGGGCCTGACCCGGCATCGGGAAGTAGTCGGTCCACGGGTCGTTCGTGCCGACCAGCAGCAGCGTGTCGCAGCCGCCCATCAGCTCGGCGGCGGCCGGGGTGCCGACCTCGCCGAGCACGCCGGTGTGGAAGGGCAGCCGCTCGTCGAGCACCGGCTTGCCGAGCAGCGAGACCGCCAGCCCGGCGCCGAGCCGGTCGGCGAGGGCGACGATCTCCTCCGCCGCGCCCCGGCCGCCCTGGCCGACCAGGATCGCGGTGCGCTGGCCGTTGGCGAGCAACTGGGCCGCGGCGTCCAAGTCGGCGTCGTGCGGCAGCACCCGGGCCAGCGGCTCCCCCGGCGTCGCCGCGAACACGCCGGCCGTGTGCGGTTGCAGGTCGGGCACCGGCGTCTCCTGCAACTGGCGCGGCAGCACCACGCAGACCGGGCTGCGGGTCGCCGCGGCGGTGCGGAACGCCTGGTCGAGCAGGGCCGGCACTCCCGCGGGGGTGCGGCCGTACCGGACGAACTGGTTGCACACGTCGCCGAACAGCCGGCTCAGCCCGATCTCCTGGTGGGCGCCGCCGAGCGGACCGGAGACGTCCTCGCCGACGATCGCCACCACCGGCTTGCTGTCCAGCTTGGCGTCGTAGAGCCCGTTGAGCAGCTGGACGGCGCTCGGCCCCTGGGTGGCCAGGCAGACCCCGATGCCGCCGGTGAACTTGGCGTGCCCGGTGGCCATGAAGGAGGCGGTCTCCTCGTGCCGCGCCGGGACGAACGCCGGGTCCCCGCCCGAGGCGTCCAGCGCCTCGACCACCGGGGCGATGGCCTCCCCGGGATAGCCGAAGGCCCGCGGCACCCGCCAGGCCCGCAGCCGCTCGACCACCAGGTCGGCCACCGTCCGCTCAGGCATCGCCACGCCCCGGCGTGGCGGCGTCGACGTACCGCAGCACCGCCCCGACGCCGTCGGTGAGCTCCGGCGCCTCGTCCGGGCCGAGCACGGTCAGCTCGGCGTCGGTGCCGACCAGCGCCCGCACGAGCGCCGCGTCGGCGCGTACCCTCTCCGGGTCGCGCACCGACATCGCGGCGAGCTGCCCCGGGTCGGTGGCGATCTCGGTCGGTTCCGGCCCGATCCACAGCTGTCCGGTCGCCGACGGGTCGTCGACGATGAGCATGGTGTCGACCTGGTTGCGTTGCAGGGCGGAGACGACGGCGTCCAGCCCGGCGCCGACGTCCTCCTGCATGCCGAACCGGTCCAGCGCGGCGGTGATCCGCTGGTCGGCCACCTCGGCGATGGTCTGCACGGTGAGGTCGTCGAGCAGCGTCTGGTCGGCGCCGCCGGCCCGGGAGCCGGCGTCGGTGCGCACCATGACGTCCTGCCAGCGCTCCGGCATCTGCGCGGCGATCATGCCGGTAGCGCGCACGTCGCCGGCGACCACCACCACGTCCGCGCCGACCTTCTCGGCCAGCTCGACGGTCGCCGCCGTGACGTCGCCCGCGTTGTGGTGCCACGCCTCCATGGCCGCCTTCTGGTACTTCGACTGGGACCAGCCGCCGGGCTGCACCCGGCGCAGCTGGAAGTCCTCCCGGCCGGTCACGTGGGCGCGGCGCGGCACGCCGCCCGCGCTGATCGCCATGGCGTCGGCCCCGGTCCGGTCGGCCAGCACCCGCACCCACGCCACCTGCTCGCCACGCTGCGCCAGCAGCGGCATGACGTGCGGCAGCGAGGTGTACGCGGCCAGGTCCCGCAGCGGCGGGGCGGACAGGTACTCCGAGAGCACCACCCGGCCCCGGGCGCCGAAGATCGCCAGGCCGTAGTCGCCCGGCATCGGGTCGTGCCCGCGGACGACCCCTTCGACCGCGTCGATCGTGTCCACGTCGGCGCGCTGCTCCTGGAGTTGGTTGCGCAGGGCCCGCCACCGCAGATCCAGTGCCGGGTGGGCGTCCTCGGTGTTGGCGGAGGCGTCCAGGTACACCGAGACCCACGGCCCCGGCCGGTCGTAGAGCGGGCGCAGGAAGGACAGCTGCATGCTCGACCCCTTTCCAGCTCGGCCCCCCGCTTACCCGCGCCGGTGCGGATGTCACCTGACCGCCACGGATGCGTGACCAGGTTTCATTCACGTCGTTCAACCCGGACGACCGATACCATGAGTGAACACAACGGGACTCTGGGTGGTGACCATGGACAGTGACCTGCACATCCGGCGGATCGTCCACCCCACGGAGCGGATCGTCACGGGGCGGATCGTGCGCCTGCTCGACGGCTATCCGCGCGAGGTGCGGATCGGCCAGCCCGTGCTGGTGGCGGTGCTGGCGGCGGCCGGGGTGGCCGGGCTGCTGGCGGCGGTGGTGCGCTCCCTGTTCTCCGCCGGCTCCGGCGCGACCCGTCGACGGTTCAAGGAGCTGAAGAAGGGCCCGGAATACCTGGTCACCCCGGTTCGGCTGCGCGACTCCGCCGGGCAGCTGTGCGAGGTCGAGCTGCACGGGCACCTGCCGCAGAGCGCCCTGCACCCCGCCGACCACGTGCAGCTCACGCTGCGCCGCCAGGGCGACCCCGACCTGCCCCCGAAGATCGAACGGATCGTGAACCTGACGACCGGGCAGCTGCTCACCCCGCGCACCGCCACCCTGTGGTCGCACCTCGGCCCGCCGCTGCTGCTGCAGGCCGCCCTGGGCGCGCTGCTGGTCGCGGCCGTGCTGCTCTGGTCGGCGCTGACCTGACACCCGACGCCCACCGGATCCGACGTTCCACGGCCCGGCGGACCCGACGTTTCGCGCCCGGCACGCCCGGGCACGGCAGGCGCCATGTTCGCCGGATTCACGCTCGACGAGATCGACCTCGGCCCGGTGCGCCTGCGGGTGCGTCACGGCGGGTCGGGCTCGCCGGTGGTGCTGCTGCACGGCCATCCCCGCACCCACGCCACCTGGCACCGGGTGGCGCCCCTGCTCGCCCAGCGGCACACCGTCATCTGCCCGGACCTGCGGGGCTACGGCGGTTCGTCGAAGCCGCCGAGCACCACCGACCACGCCCCGTACTCGAAGCGGGCGATGGCCGGCGACGTGGTGGCGCTGCTCGACGCGCTCGGCCACGACCGCGCGGCGGTGGTGGGGCACGACCGGGGCTGCTACGTGGCGATGCGCACCGCGCTGGACCACCCCGAACGGGTCAGCCGACTCGGGGTGCTCGACGGGGTGCCGATCGGGGAGGCCCTGGCCCGCGCCGACGCCCGGTTCGCCGCCCGGTGGTGGCACTGGTTCTTCCTGGGCCAGCTCGCCAAGCCCGCCGAGCGGGTGATCAACGCCGACCCGGACGCCTGGTACGGCGGCTCCCCCGCGCAGATGGGCGATGAGGCGTACGCCGACTACCGACGGGCCATCCACGACCCGGCGACGGTGCACGCCATGTGCGAGGACTACCGGGCGGGCCTCGGCCCGGACCGGGCGGCCGACGACGCCGACCGCGCGGCCGGTCGGCGGATCACCTGCCCGGTGCTCTTCCTGTGGTCGACCCGCGACGACATGGTGGAGCTCTACGGCGACCCCGCCGCGATCTGGCGGGACTGGGCCGACGACGTGCGGGCCGCGCCGATCGAGTCGGGTCACCACATGGCCGAGGAGGCGCCGGAGCAGCTCGCCGCCGAGCTGTCCGCCTTCCTCGCCGGGTAGCCGACCCGTCCGGACGCGGCGGGCGGGTCTGGCGGGTCAGCCGACCGGGGCGGCCTCGCGAGCGGGCTCGCGGGCGGCGTCGAGCATGCCGCGCCGCCGCGCCCAGCGCTCGAAGGCCAGCGTGGCGAAGGGCGGCACGGCGCAGGCCAGGGCCACCCCCGTCGCCAGCAGGCTCCACCGGCGCAGCCGGGCCACCGCGAGCACCAGCACGCCGTACGCGATGAACAGCCCGCCGTGGATCGGCCCGAAGATCTGTACGCCCAGCTCGTTCGCGGGCGGGCCGTACTTGACCGCCATGCCGGCCAGCAGGGCGGCCCAGGAGACCGCCTCGGCGATCGCCGCCACCACGAACAGCCGGGTCACCTTTTCGCGCACCGCACTCCTCCACCTCTCGCCGCCGGCAATGCTAGCCCTGAACCCGGGCCCGTCCGGTGGCGACCGGCGCGCGGGCGACGGGGATCACCGGGAGCGCGGCTGGGTAGAGAAGAAACGTCAGGTCTTCCCCGGCCCCGATGCGGCGTGGCAGGTTAGGGGGACCAGCGGTGACAGGGTGGTGACCATGGGCGAGGAAGTCGGGGTACGGACCTTCAGCCGTGAGGATCGGGCCCGCTACCGGGAGAAGGTGCGCCGCTGCCTCGACGTGTTCGCCGAGATGCTGCGCGAGTCGCGGTTCGACGTCGACCGGCCGATGACCGGGCTGGAGATCGAGCTCAACCTGGTCGACAACGACTCGATGCCCGCCATGCGCAACGCCGACGTGCTGGCCGCCGTCGCCGACCCGAGCTTCCAGACGGAGCTGGGCCAGTTCAACGTCGAGATCAACGTGGCGCCTCGCCGGCTCGCCGGCACGGGCACCGCCGAGTTCGAGGAGCACGTGCGGGCCAGCCTGAACGCCGCGGAGGAGAAGGCCCGCGCGATCGGCGCGCACATGGTGATGATCGGCATCCTGCCGACGCTGCGGGCGGAGCACCTGACGGCGGCCACACTGTCGGCCAACCCCCGCTACGAGCTGCTCAACGAGCAGATCTTCGCGGCCCGGGGCGAGGACCTGCGGATCGCGATCAACGGCGTGGAACGGCTCGCCGTCACCGCCGACACGATCACCCCGGAGGCGGCCTGCACCAGCACCCAGTTCCACCTCCAGGTCAGTCCCGCCCAGTTCGCCGACTACTGGAACGCCGCCCAGGCGATCGCCGGCATCCAGGTCGCCCTCGGCGCCAACGCGCCGCTGTTCTTCGGCCGCGAGCTGTGGCGGGAGACCCGCATCCCGCTGTTCCAGCAGGCGACCGACACCCGCTCGGAGGAGATCAAGGCGCAGGGCGTACGTCCCCGGGTCTGGTTCGGGGAACGCTGGATCACCACCGTGTTCGACCTGTTCGAGGAGAACGTCCGCTACTTCCCGGCACTGCTGCCGGTCTGCGATCCGGAGGACCCGGCCGAGGCCCTCGCCGCCGGCGGGGTGCCCAAGCTCGCCGAGCTGCGCCTGCACAACGGCACCGTCTACCGGTGGAACCGGCCCGTCTACGACGTGCTCAAGGGGCGGCCGCACCTGCGGGTGGAGAACCGGGTGCTGCCTGCCGGGCCGACCGTGCTCGACACCGTCGCCAACGGCGCCTTCTACTTCGGCCTGGTCCGGGCGCTCGCCGAGGCCGACCGGCCGCTGTGGTCGCAGATGTCGTTCAGCGCCGCCGAGGAGAACTTTACCAACTGCGCCCGGCACGGCATCGACGCCCAGGTCTTCTGGCCCGGCCTGGGCTACCTTCCGGTCACCGAGCTGGTGCTGCGCCGGCTGCTGCCGCTGGCCCACCACGGGCTGGACCGGTGGGGCCTGGACCCGGGCGAACGGGACCGGCTGCTCGGAATCATCGAGCAGCGCTGCCTGACCGGGCGCAACGGCGCGAGCTGGCAGGTGGAGACGCTGCACCGGCTGGAGTCCACCGACCACCTCGACCGGCCGGAGGCGCTGCGCGAGGTGGTGCGGCACTACGTGACGCTCATGCACAGCAACCGGCCGGTCCACGAGTGGCCCATCCCCTGACGGGCGCTGACGTCCGGACCCCGCCCTCGGCGACGAACCGCGTCGCGCATGGTGCCGGCGCGGATCTTGCCAGCACGGAGCACCTGACGGGTCGAGCCGCGCGGATCTTGCCGGCACGGGAGCATCTGACGGGCCGAGCCGCGCGGATCTTGCCGGCACGGGAGCACCTGACGACGCCGAGCGTCCTGTCGAGCTGATGTCGTAGACGACTCACGCCAAGCGCCGGGCGTCGACCTGCGGCATCCCTCCGCCGTGGGGTCCGGATAGGCGTCGCGACCTGCGCCGGTGTCGGCGGCGGGACGGCGCCGCCCGCCTGTCCACCGGCGACGAGGCGCTCCCCCGCGGATCTGCGACGTCGGGTGAATCGTCTACGACATCAGCTCGACAGGGCCGCGGAGACGCCGAGCCGGCGGCGGACCGGGCCGCGCTGGGCGTCGCACGGGGCTGCGCGGGACCGGGCTGCGATCTGCGCACGCTGGAAGAACCGGGGCGAGGGCGGCTACCCCATGATGAGACGCGGACATCGATCCCGCACGATCCGCTGCTCGCAGGAGGGGTCGGGCGGGCGCGTCCAGGTCGACCGGTGGTCGCCGTTCGCCGGTCATGGGCGGCGTCGCCGGCGTCGGCGTCGCGTCCGGGTTCCATCCCCCACCCTGAGGAGCGCACGTGACGCAGACCCAGAGGTCCCCCCAGCAAACCGACCCAGCCGTCCGGATCCGGCCCGACACCGGGCGGGCCGGGACGTCCGCGTTCGTCAGCGGGTACTTCCCCCGGCGGCGTGGGCTGATCATCCTGCTCAGCGTCCTCGGCGGCTTCCTGCTGACCGTGGTCTGGTCGGCGGAGTTCGTGGACCAGACCATCGGCGACAACGTCGCCAACACCCTGCTCGGCCACGACGCCAAGGAGACCCCCATCCAGGGGATCACGGCCGGCGTCCTGTTCGCCTTCGTCTCCGGGATCGCGGGCACGTTCACCGCCTGCAACATCGCCGCCTTCGGCGCCCTCGCCCCGCTGACCGGCACCACCGGCAGCAGGTTCAGCCGGTTCGTCCAGCCGTTGAAGCCGCTGGGCTGGATGTCGGTGGGCATGATCGCGGTGTCGGCCACGTACGGCGCCATCGTGGGCCTGGTCGGCACGTCGATGCCCCAGTTCTCCACGGTCGCCAACACGCCCGGCACCCTGTCGCCGCGCAGCATCCAGTCGATGGTGGTCTTCGGCGTGATCGGCCTCATCATGATCTATCTCGGTCTGGCGGCGCTCGGCGTGGTGCCGGACCCGTTCGCCCGCATCGCCCGGCGGCACCCCAACGCGCCGATGGTCTTCATGGGCGCGCTGATCGCGGGCTTCCTCATCGGACGGCCGTTCGCGCTGTTCCGGCAGATGTTCCGCGACGCCGCCGAGAGCGGCAACCCGCTCTACGGGGCGGCCGCGTTCACCCTCCAGTCGATCGGCAACATCGTCATCATGGCGGTGCTGTTCCTGCTGCTGGCCTGGCTCGCCGGCTCCCGCCTGCAACGCTGGTTCAGCGCCCGGCCGACGCGCCTGGCGACCCTGACCGCGGTCGCCTTCATCGTCGCCGGCGCCTTCACCTTCCTCTACTGGGACGTGCGGCTGCTCGCCCGCCGCGAGATCATCCCCTGGTACCCGACGGCGCCCTGGTCCTGAGCGGACCGGGGGGGGGGGGCCCGGGGGGGGGGGGGGGGGGGGGGGGGGGGGGGGGGGGGGCCCCCGGCCCCCCCCCCCCCCCCCACGGCTCCACCGGCCGGTGGGTGCTCGGGGCAGTGACCGGTGGAACTGATTGGTTCGTGTACAGAT